>NZ_JBEOUD010000003.1:0-288419 GCF_040303865.1 Streptomyces sp. NPDC094034
CGGGGTGGAACGCCGCCGCACCCATCCCTCCAGCGCAGCCCGTTCCTCGTCCGACAGGATCAACTCGGCCTTCGGCCGCCCAGTACGCGCCACCCCACAACCCTACACATCTGAACAGAATTCCAGACTCAGAAGACTAGCGGGCGGTCTGGGTGTGTACGTACTCCACGAGCCGGGTCAGGGCGTCCGGGTCCATGGTCGGCAGCACCCCATGGCCCAGATTGAAGACATGGCCCTCCAGACCGGCCGCCGCGTCCAGTACCTCGCGGGTCTTGGTCTCCACCGCCGCCGTCGGGGCGAAGAGCACCGCCGGGTCGAGGTTGCCCTGGAGCGCCTTGCCGGGACCGACCCGGCGGGCGGCCTCGTCCAGCGGGACCCGCCAGTCGACGCCGACGACATCCGCGCCCGCCTCGCCCAGCAGACCGAGCAGTTCGCCCGTACCGACCCCGAAGTGGATGCGCGGGACGTCGTACGGCGCGATGGCCTCGAAGACCTTCGCCGAGGCGGGCAGGACGGAATGGCGGTAGTCGACCGGTGCCAGGGCGCCCACCCATGAGTCGAAGAGCTGTACGGCGCTCGCGCCCGCCTCGATCTGCACCTTGAGGAAGGCGGAGGTGATGTCCGCGAGCCGGTCAAGCAGATCGGCCCACAGCTCCGGGTCGCCGTACATCATCGCCTTGGTGTGCTCGTGGTTTCGGGACGGGCCGCCCTCCACGAGATAGCTGGCGAGCGTGAACGGCGCGCCGGCGAAGCCGATGAGCGGGGTGGCGCCCAGCTCGCCCGTGAGCATGCCGATCGCTTCGGTCACATACGAGACGTCGTCCGGGGTGAGGTCGCGCAGCCGGGCGAGATCGGCGCGGGTCCGGATCGGCTCGGCGACGACGGGGCCGACCCCGGGCTTGATGTCGAGGTCGAGGCCGATGGCCTTGAGGGGGACGACGATGTCGCTGAAGTAGATCGCGGCGTCGACCTTGTGGCGCCGTACCGGCTGGAGGGTGATCTCGGTGACCAGTTCGGGCCGCATGCAGGATTCCAGCATGGGAATCCCCTCACGCACCTTCAGATACTCCGGCAGCGAGCGCCCCGCCTGTCGCATGAACCAGACCGGTGTGTGGGGCACCGGTTCACGCCTGCACGCCTTCATAAAGGGCGATTCGTACGGCTTCGTCTGCTGGCCCGAGGGGCGGTCAATGGCGCTCACGACCAGAATCTTCGCATGTACGGGGAAGCCGCTGCCCCGGGCCGGGTGTCCTTCCCTGCGCGAGACGCGCGTTCCGCCTACTCTTCCCCGCATGGCTGCGGCTCAGGGACAGTTTTCCGATCATTCCAACGGCACCGAGGGAACGGGGGGCGCGGAGGGGGATTCCGGTCCGGCCACGTTCCGTTCGGCGGTCGAAGCACTGCGAACGGCACGGCCGCGTCCCGAGATCGAGGTCGACCCGACCCCGCCGCCCAAGCGGCTGGCACCGTACGCGTACGCCCTGGAAGCGGCGGTCGTCGACGGTGACGACGATCTGGCGGACGGCCGGCTCATCCTGCTCCACGACCCGGCCGGACATGACGCCTGGCAGGGCGCCTTCCGGCTGGTGACGCTCGTACGGGCGGAGCTGGAGCCGGAGATGGCGGCGGACCCGCTGCTGCCCGAGGTGTGCTGGTCCTGGCTGACCGGTGCGCTGGAGGCGCGCGGACTGTCGTACGGGGAGGCCAGCGGCACCGTCACGCGCGCCGGGTCGCACTACTTCGGCGGTCTCGCCGAGCGCAGACCGGCCACCCAGATCGAGATCCGCGCGTCCTGGACTCCGCGCGAGGGCCGGGGCGGGGTGCCCGACGCGGCGGCACATCTGGCGGCCTGGTGCGATCTGCTCTGCCAGATCGCGGGGCTGCCACCGGCCACGACGGGACCGGTCGCCGGCGGGACGGACCCGGGCGCCGGCGCGGGTGTGGTGTCACTGCCCCAGCGGCGCGGGCCGCAGGTGTCCTGACCGCCCGCACCACGCCGCCTCGGGTGGGGCCGGCCGTCGCGTCCGGCCATGGCGTCCGGCCGTGGGATCCAGTCGTCGGGTCCAGTCGTGGGGGCACAACAGGGAATGATCGATCACTCGTCCGAATTGCCCGAATTGTTACTCACCAAATCGTGATCTTTCTCTAAAGGCGGGCGGGATTGCTGCCGAAGAGGTCAATGACCCTTCAAGCACGGATCGCCCCGGCTTCATCCCCAGAGCCGGCCCCGTCCCGCACCTTCCCAGGAGGCCTGGTGTCCGTTCTCCTAGAGCAGCCCGCAAGCCTGGTCGCCTACCGCCCGAACAAGCCGACGGCCATGGTCGTCGTGGCCGACCCACGCGTCCGCTCCACCGTCACCCGCCACTTGTGGGCCCTTGGAGTACGTGACGTCATCGAGGCGTCGTCCATCGCGGAGGCCCGCCCCCGCGTCGGCAACCCGCGCGACATCTGCGTTGCCGACGTCCATCTGCCCGACGGTTCCGGGCTGACCCTGCTGTCCGAGACCCGAGCCGCCGGCTGGCCCAACGGCCTCGCCCTCTCCGCCGCCGATGACATCGGCGCGGTGCGCAATGCCCTCGCGGGCGGTGTCAAGGGCTATGTCGTCACCGGCACCCGTACGAACATCGGCCACCCGGGCCGTCCCGGCGCCGCCCCCATCGGCGCCGGCCAGCGGATGCACCGCCGTCCTCCGGGGGCCCCGAGCCACCCGGGCGGTTACCGCGAGCTCTCCGGCCGTGAGGTCGAGGTGCTCCGGCTGGTCGCCGAAGGACAGTCCAACAAGGCCATCGGTGTCTCGATGGGCCTGTCCGCACTCACCGTCAAGAGCCATCTCGCCCGGATCGCGCGCAAGCTCGGCACGGGCGACCGGGCGGGGATGGTCGCCGTGGCCCTCCGTACCGGAATCATCCACTGACCACTTCTCGCCCCCACCGCCCGTCGACGGAACGTTCCGTCGACGGGCGCCTTCCGTTCACGGATACCCTTGACAGGTGACCGACGCCCAAGAGACCGCAGCAGAGCCAGCACTGCGAACCACCGGGGGCCAGGAGCGGCAGCCGCTCATGTCGCTGCCCCCGGACGACGTCGAAACGGCGCCGATCCCCTTGCTGGAGCCCCGCGAGGGCATTCCGCCGGTAGTCGCCACCGACAAGGCGCTCGCCGAGGTGATCGCGGCCTTCGCCGCGGGCACCGGCCCCGTGGCCGTCGACGCCGAGCGGGCGTCGGGTTACCGCTACGGCCAGCGCGCCTATCTCGTCCAGCTGCGCCGCGAGGGCGCGGGCACGGCGCTGATCGACCCCGTCGGCTGCCCCGATCTCTCCGGTCTCGGCGAGGCGCTCGCCGGGACCGAGTGGATCCTGCACGCGGCGACTCAGGATCTTCCCTGTCTGCGCGAAATAGGCATGACGCCCACCCGGCTGTTCGACACGGAACTGGCAGGCCGGCTGGCGGGCTTTCCCCGGGTCGGCCTCGGCGCGATGGTCGAGAACGTCCTCGGCTACGCCCTGGAGAAGGGCCACTCCGCCGTCGACTGGTCGACCCGTCCGCTCCCCGAGCCGTGGCTGCGCTACGCCGCGCTCGATGTGGAGCTGCTCGTCGATCTCCGGGACGCGCTGGAGAAGGAGCTGGACCGCCAGTCCAAGCTGGACTGGGCGCACCAGGAGTTCGACGCGATCGCCACGGCCCCGCCGCCGCCCCCGCGCAAGGACCCGTGGCGCCGTACGTCGGGGATGCACAAGGTGCGCCGCCGCCGTCAGATGGCGGTCGTACGGGAGCTGTGGACCACCCGCGACCGGGTCGCGCAGCGGCGTGACGTCTCCCCCGGCAAGGTGCTGAGCGATGCCGCGATCATCGAGGCGGCGCTGGCGCTGCCGGTGAACGTGCACGCGCTGACCGCGCTGACCGGCTTCGGCCACCGGATGGGACGCCGCCAGCTGGAGCAGTGGCAGACGGCGGTCGACCGGGCGAGGGCGCTGCCCGACGTGGAGCTGCCCCAGCCGGGGCAGCAGGTGGCGGGGCCACCGCCGCCGCGCTCCTGGGCGGACAAGGACCCGGAGGCGGCGGCCCGGCTGTCGGCCGCGCGCGCGGCGGTCTCGGAGCTGGCCGAGCGGCTGAACATGCCGCAGGAGAACCTGATCACGCCGGACACGGTGCGCCGGGTCTGCTGGGAGCCGCCGCACGAGCCGACGGTGGCGAAGGTGGCGGACGCGCTCGCGGGCCATGGGGCGCGCGCCTGGCAGGTCGAGCAGGTGGCGCCGCTGCTGACGCGCGCGCTGACGGTGTCCGACTGACCGGCGGCCGTGCCGTACTGACGCTGCGCCTCGCCTTCCGGCGGGGGCCGGGGGCGGTCGGCCGGCGAGTGAGCCGAAGGGGCGCGTCGACGTCGAAAGGGAGAGCGCGCGGAGGTTCGTGAGGAACGAGCGAATCGAGCACGGTCGACTGTCGACGTCGGCGGAAAGCGCCCCGGAGGCGAACCGAGCCCTAAAAACTTCAGCCCGGGCTGGGCAGCATGGTTACCCGCAAGTAGCATAGATGCGGTAGCGCGCCTCAGCGCGCCCCGCAGTGCCACCCCGCACCCTGGAGGAGAGCCATCGTGCCTCGTACCGTCAGGGATGTCGTCTTCGTCGACGGCGTCCGTACCCCGTTCGGCAAGGCGGGCCCGAAGGGCATGTACCACGAGACCCGTGCCGACGATCTCGTCGTGAAGGCGATCCGGGAGCTGCTGCGCCGCAACCCGGACCTCGACCCGGCCCGGATCGACGAGGTCGCCATCGCGGCCACCACCCAGATCGGTGACCAGGGCCTCACACTCGGCCGTACCGCGGGGATCCTCGCCGGGCTGCCGCAGTCCGTGCCCGGCTACTCGATCGACCGGATGTGCGCGGGCGCGCTGACCGCGGTGACCAGCACCGCGGGCTCCATCGCGTTCGGCGCGTACGACATCGTCGTGGCCGGCGGCGTCGAGCACATGGGCCGCCATCCCATGGGCGAGGGCGTCGACCCGAACCCGCGCTTCGTCTCCGAGAAGCTCGTGGACGACTCCGCGCTCTTCATGGGGATGACCGCCGAGAATCTGCACGACCGCTTCCCACATCTGACGAAGGCACGCGCCGACGAGTACGCGGTGCGCTCGCAGGAGAAGGCCGCCAAGGCGTACGCCAACGGCACGATCCAGCAGGACCTGGTGCCGATCTCCATCCGCCGCACCAACCCCGAGACGGGCGAGACCGGCTGGGGGCTCGCCACCGCCGACGAGCCGATGCGCCCGGGGACGACGCTGGAGACGCTGGCCGGGCTGAAGACCCCGTTCCGGCCGCACGGCCGAGTCACCGCGGGCAACGCGGCGGGGCTCAACGACGGAGCGACCGCCTCGCTGATCGCCGCCGAGGACTTCGCGCGCGAGCAGGGCCTGCCGGTCAGGATGCGGCTGGTCTCGTACGCGTTCGCGGGCGTCGAGCCGGAGGTCATGGGGTACGGCCCGATCCCCTCGACCCAGAAGGCGCTCGCCAAGGCGGGGCTGTCGATCTCCGACATCGGTCTGTTCGAGATCAACGAGGCCTTCGCCGTACAGGTGCTGGCCTTCCTGGACCACTACGGCATCGCGGACGACGACGAGCGTGTCAACCAGTACGGCGGCGCCATCGCGTTCGGCCACCCGCTGGCCTCCTCCGGTGTCCGGCTGATGACCCAGCTCGCGCGGCAGTTCGAGTCGCACCCGCACGTCCGCTACGGGCTGACCACCATGTGCGTCGGCTTCGGCATGGGCGCGTCGGTCATCTGGGAGAACCCGCACTTCGACGGAGGCACCAAGTGAGCACCAGCACCGCCGAACTCCTGAAGGGCGCGGCCGAACTGTTCCCCGGCGAGGTCGTCACACAGGCGCACGTACGCCATCTCGATCTCCCCGCGGGTGCCGGGCGCTTCGCGCTCATCACGCTGGACAACGGCCTGGACCACACCAAGCCGACCACCTTCGGACCGCAGTCGCTGGCGAACCTCAGCGCCGCGATCGACCAGGTCGACAAGGAAGCGACCGACGGTACGGTCGTCGGCGTCGGGATCACCGGCAAGCCGTTCATCTTCGCGGTCGGCGCCGACCTCAAGGGTGTGGAGCTGCTGACGCGCCACGAGGACGCGCTCGCGATCGGCAAGGGCGGTCACGAGGTCTTCAAGCGGCTCGCCACGCTGGCCGTGCCGACGTTCGCGTACTACAACGGCGCGGCGATGGGCGGCGGTGTCGAGGTCGGGCTGCACTGTCAGTACCGCACCGTCTCGGCCGCGCTGCCCGCGTTCTCGCTGCCCGAGGTCTTCCTCGGCCTCGTCCCTGGCTGGGGCGGCTGCACGCTGCTGCCGAACCTGATCGGCGCGGACCGCGCGGTCTCGGTCGTCATCGAGAACTCGCTCAACCAGAACAAGCAGCTCAAGGGCGCCCAGGTGCGTGAACTGGGCATCGCAGACGCGATCTTCGAGGGCGCCGACTTCCTGGAGCGGTCGCTGAGCTGGACCGCGTCGGTGCTGAAGGGCGAACTGACCGTCGAGCGCGCCGAGGTGGACCGCGGCGAGGCCTGGGACCGCGCGGTGGAGCGCGGCAGGCAGATCGCCGACTCCAAGGTGCACGGCGCCGCCCCGGCGGCCTATCGCGCGCTGGACATCATCGCCGCCGCCAAGGACGGCGACCTCCAGGCCGGCTTCGACGCCGAGGACCAGGCCCTCGCGGATCTGATCATGGGCGGCGAACTGCGCGCCGGTATCTACGCGTTCAACCTGGTGCAGCGGCGCGCCAAGCGGCCGGCCGGGGCCCCCGACAAGGCGCTGGCGCGCCCGGTCACCAAGGTCGGCGTCGTCGGCGCGGGTCTGATGGCCTCGCAGTTGGCGCTGCTCTTCCTGCGCCGGCTCGAAGTCCCGGTCGTTCTCACGGACATCGACCAGGAGCGGGTCGACAAGGGCGTCGGGTATGTCCACGGCGAGATCGACAAGCTGCTGCTGAAGTCCCGTATCAACCAGGACAAGGCCAACCGTCTCAAGGGCCTCG
Source organism: Streptomyces sp. NPDC094034 (assembly GCF_040303865.1). Classification (NCBI taxonomy): domain Bacteria; kingdom Bacillati; phylum Actinomycetota; class Actinomycetes; order Kitasatosporales; family Streptomycetaceae; genus Streptomyces; species Streptomyces sp. NPDC094034. The sequence goes on from NZ_JBEOUD010000003.1 coordinate 7,031, forward strand.
TCTCGGGTGTGCTGGACAAGGCCGAGGGCTTCTCGGACGCGGACTTCATCATCGAGGCCGTCTTCGAGGAGATGGGCGTCAAGCAGAAGGTGTTCGCGGAGGTCGAGGCGGTCGCCCCGGCGCACGCGATCCTCGCCACCAACACCTCGTCGCTGTCCGTCTCCGAGATGGCCTCGAAACTGAAGAACCCCGAGCGGGTCGTGGGCTTCCACTTCTTCAACCCGGTCGCGATCCTTCCGCTGCTGGAGATCGTGCGCGGGGAGCGGACCGACGACGCCGCGCTGGCGACGGCGTTCGGGGTGGCGAAGAAGCTCAAGAAGAGCGCGGTACTGGTGAAGGACGCCCCGGCGTTCGTCGTCAACCGCATCCTCACCCGCTTCATGGGCGAGATCCAGAACGTCATCGACGAGGGCACTCCGGTCGCGGTGGCGGAGCGCGCGGTCGAGCCGCTGGGGCTGCCGATGTCCCCGCTGGTGCTGCTCGAACTGGTCGGGCCCGCCATCGGTCTGCATGTCTCGCAGACCCTGCACGGCGCGTTCCCTGACCGCTTCAAGGTCTCCGCGAACCTCGCGGCGGTCGTCGAGGCGGGCAAGCGCGGCTTCTACGTCCATGCCACCGACGGTGCGGCAAAGCCGGAGCTGGACCCGGAGGTGGCCGCGCTTCTCCAGCAGGGCGACATCGTCCTCACCGAGGAGCGGACGCGCGAGCGGGTGCTGGACGCGGTGGCCCAGGAGATCGGTCTGATGCTGGCCGAGGGTGTCGTGGCCGAGGCCCAGGACATCGACCTCTGTCTGCTCACGGGCGCGGGCTGGCCCTTCCATCTGGGCGGCATCACCCCGTACCTGGACAGGGAGGGCGTCTCGGAGCGGGTGAACGGCAAGCGGTTCCTGGCGCCGGGTGTGGCGAGCGTCCCGGCGTAGCGTTCACGGGTGGACGGCCACCGGGCCGGTACGGAAGGGGACTTCCGTACCGGCCCGGTCCGTTGTGCCCGCCACGCGCGCCCGTACGACATGGCTTCCGTACGACGTGGTTTCCGTACGGCGCTCAGTTCCGGGTCCACGCCTCCAGCGCCAGGCCCGGCTCCGCCTTCTGACGGGCCGTCCGCAGGGCGCCGTCCTCACCGATCACCGCGAGGATCACCCGCCCCCGGCCGTCCAGCGCCAGCGCGGGCGCGCCGGAGCAACGCTCGCCGGTCGGGGTCCAGTGGAGGCCCGCCGCCTCGTTCTCCGTCGGGTAGGCGGCGATGTGCGGGCGGCCGTCGGCGCCGCGCTGGGCGAGGATCGTGCAGTCGTGGCCGTCCACGGGGGTACGCAGCAGGGCGAGTGGGCCGGTGCCGGGACCGCCCAGCCGCGCCGGTCTCATCCCGGGGCGCCAGGCGTGGACGGTGCCGTCGCCCGCGTCGCGCCAGAAGTGGGTGAGCCGTCCGCCCCCGGTGGGCCAGGCGGTGATGGTGCCTTGTTCGACCCTGCCGTCCGGTTCGTCCTCGGCGCGCTCCAGTTTCGCGTCGGGTTTCGGGCGCAGCCAGCGGACCACGGTGTCCCCGGCCGGGACGAGGACATCGATCAGTCCGTGGTCGGTGACGGCGGCGGCCGTCTCACCGGTCAGCGCCGTGTCCTCGGCGTTGGCGCCGCCCCAGGGCTGCCAGCGGCCGGTGGGCGACTGGTGCTTGGCCGAGAGTCCGCCGTTGGTGTTGCGGAGGAACAGATGCACCGAGCCGGTGGCGTCCAGGACCGCGGACGGCAGGCCGATGTCCACGGCTTTCTCACGGTCCTTCCCGTGCGGGTTGCCCAGTGACTGCCAGTCCCGCAGCGGGCGGCCCGTCTGGTACTGCACGGCGTGGACGAGATCGGTGTCGGCGGGTCCTTCGGCGCGCGGGCGTTTCCGTACCCCCACGAGATGGACGAAGCCCTCGGCGCTGCGCGCGACCGACAGATACGGCAGCAGGCCCCGGGCGGCCAGTCGCTCGGGGCCCGACCAGTCGGGGCCGCCGGGGCGGGTCTCCGTCCAGCGGAGCACCGCGTCGGTGGTCGGCGCGTACGCCGTGAGCCTGCCGTCCTTGCCGCGCAGCAGCCAGCCGGTGGTCGCGGGGAGGGCGTCGTCCCCGAGGGGCGCGGGCGGCGTGCGGAGTGGCCTCGTGCCAGGGTCGGGGGCCTGGCTCGCGCTGTCCCCCGATCGCTTGGACGTCCGTCCGGACCGCGGTGTCATGGCCCACTGCCACCTTCCCGAGCGCGGAAAACCCAGAGCTCGATAGTACTCAGGGGCGTCGGCGGGGGCTCCGGAAGGCGGTACGGCCCGGCGCTGTGCGAGGCTGCGGCTGTGCTGATGCGGTTGATCGTCGACGCGGCGAATGTGGTCGGATCCGTTCCCGACGGGTGGTGGCGTGACCGGCGGGGTGCCACCGAGCGGCTGCGTGACTCCCTGGTGCCGTACGCCGCGCGAGGAGCGGCGGGGCATCCGGGGCCCGTTGAGGTCGTGCTCGTCGTGGAGGGCGCCGCGCGGGGCGTGGAGTCCGTACCGGGGGTACGGGTGGCGGCGGCGGCCGGTGGCGGGGACGACCTGATCGTGGAGCTGGCCGCGCGGGCGGCGGCGGACGGCGCGGGCTGTGTCGTCGTCACGGCCGACCGCGAACTGCGCCGGCGGGTGGCCGCGCACGGGGCGGAGTGCGCCGGGCCCAGGACCGTACGCCGGGCACCGGATCGCCGGGCGCCGGAGGGTCAGCCTCCGGCCCCTGACACGGCCCCGGACCAGACCGGGGACCGGACGACGGACCTGAGTACGGGCGCGCCGCCGGACGGGCCCCCGGACAGGCCGTCGGGCGGCTCGCCGGGCGCGGGTACGTAGAGCACCGCCCCGTCGACCGTCCCCGGCAGTGGCTCGTAGTGCCGGGCGAGCAGTCCGCGCAGGGTGGGCAGCCGGTCGGGGGCGAAGGGTTTGCCACGTGAGTCGTCGACGACCAGTGCGGGCGGGTTCGCGCTCAGTTCGTCGACGAGGACCGGCCAGGTGCCCGCCATCGCGTACTTCTCGCCGACCCGGGGCCCGTCCCGGCCGCCGCTGTAGTTGGTCAGCAGACCGGCCGTCAGATAGCGGCTGGCCGGGGCGCGGTCGGCGAGCCAGTAGACCTCCGGGTGTATCCCCCAGACCAGGACCCGGTCCGTGGGCGCTGTACGGGCCCGTACGGCGTCCGCGAGGCGCTGGGCGTGGGCGAGTTCCGGCCGGGGCGCCAGCACGCCCCAGGTGAGGAACAGCGCGCAGGCGCAGGCAGAGGGGAGCAGCGCGGAGGCGAGCCGGTCGCGGGGCAGCAGCCGCAGCGCGGCGGTCGCCAGGAGCACCAGCGGTGGCAGGAGTTGCAGGAAGTAGTGGCCGAAGAAGTGGAAGCCGAGCAGGACGGCGGCGGACGAGGACGCGAGCCACACCCAGAGGTCGGCGCCCGGTCCGCGGGTGCCGCCGCGGACGCGCAGGGCGCGGACGACGGGGGGCAGCAGTCCCGCGCAGGCGAGGCAGAGCAGCGAGGTGTTGGCCAAGGCCCTCAGGAGCACATGGAGTTCGGAGCCGGTCAGGGTGGCGTACGCGCCCGATCCGGTCACCGCCCAGAAGAGGAAGCCGGAGGGGGTGGTGAGCAGGGCCACCGCGAGTACGGGCGGCACGAGCCCGGCGGCGAGCCGCCCGAGGGCGGCCCGGAAGAGGGGGGCGGCAGTGGTGCGCGCGGTGTTCCAGAGCAGCCACAGGACCGGGGCGAGTACCGCGCCGCCGGTCTGTTTGGTCAGCAGCGCCCCGGCGACGGCGAGTCCGGCGGCGCCCCAGCGGCCCCGGCCCGCGCACCATACCGCCGCGACGGTGAACGGCAGTATGAAGACCTCGAAGGTGGCCGACTGGGTGTCCTCGGGGTTGAGTCCGATGGAGACCAGCGGGTAGAGGACCCCGGCGGTGCGGCCCGCGCGGTCGCCCCAGCGTTCCCTGGCGACGGCGGCGAGCAGCGCGGCGGTGGTCAGTTGGGCGAGGACGGCGAGCGCCTTCATCGCGTACAGGGATTGGTCGCCGAAGAGCGCGAAGGCCGATTCGTAGAGCCAGGGCAGTAGCGGCGGCTTCCGGTCGACGACGGTGTCGTACAGCGCTCCCCCGGCGGCCAGTATCCGTGCCTGGACGGCGAGATAGCCCTCGTCGGGGCTCCACAGGGGCGGGCGGAAGGAGGGCAGCCGGGTGACGAGCGTCAGCAGCGCGAGAACGGGGAGCAGCCGCCGCCAGTAGCCGGCGGTGGGGCGCACCGGCGGCCGGGCGGGGGCCGGTACGGGGTGCGGGGCGAAACGTCGCGGGGGCGTGACGTACCGGAGGGCGGGCGGCTCGACGACCATGCGCGGCACAGTAACCGGCGCCGCGGTCCGTGCCGGAGCAGGACATACGGGGCCGGGCCGCGTGGCGGGCCTCCGCGCGGGATGACGGACCGTCAGCGGGACAGCCCGAGACGGCTGTGCGCGCGTCCGTACACGACGTACACGACGACGCCGATGGCCATCCAGACACCGAAGCGGAGCCAGGTCTCGGCGGGCAGGTTGAGCATCAGCCACAAGGAGGCGAGCACGGACGCGATCGGCAGATACGGCACCAGCGGGGTGCGGAACGAGCGCGGCAGGTCGGGGCGCCGTCTGCGCAGGATGACAACGCCGACGGCGACCACGACGAAGGCGAACAGCGTTCCGATGTTGACCAGTTCGGCCAGTTCCTCGATGGAGGTGAAGCCGGCGACGATCGCGACGATCACCCCGAGCAGGACGGTGGAGCGGTACGGCGTGCCGAACCGGTGGTGGACATGGGAGAAGGTACGCGGCAGCAGTCCGTCGCGGCTCATCGCGAAGAACACCCGGGTCTGGCCGAGCAGCAGGATCATGCAGACCGAGGTGAGTCCGACGGCGGCGCCGAAGCTGATCAGTCCGGCCCAGAAGGGATGGCCGACCGACTTGAAGGCGTCGGCGAGCGGTGCGACCACCGTCAGCTCGGTGTAGTGCTGCATTCCGGTGACGACGAGCGAGACGGCGACATAGAGCACGGTGCAGATGAAGAGGGAGCCGAGGATGCCACGGGGGACGTCGCGCTGCGGGTTGACGGTCTCCTCGGCGGCGGTCGCGACGATGTCGAAGCCGATGAAGGCGAAGAACACGACGGCCGCGGCGGTGAAGATGCCGAGGATCCCGAAGTTGGTGGGGGTGTAGCCGGCCATCAGCTGGATGATCGGGGCCCTGAGCCCGCCGCCGCCGGCGGCCGGCTCCGACGGCGGGATGAACGGCCGGTAGTTGGCCCCGTTGACGAAGAACGCCCCGACGATGATCACGAGCAGGACGACGGTGACCTTGACGCCGACGATGACGCTGGTGACGCGCGAGGAGAGCTTGACACCGACGACGAGGACGCAGGTCAGGGCGAGGACGAGCAGGAACGCGAGCAGATCGAAGCCGAACCTCCCGTTCTGCGTGCCGGAGAGGAAGTCCGGCAGACTCGCCCCTGCGTTGCCCAGCAGGGAGCGCACATAGCCGGACCAGCCGACCGCGACGACCGCGCAGCCAAGCGCCAGTTCCAGGACGAGATCCCAGCCGATGATCCAGGCGGGCAGTTCGCCGAGCGAGGCGTACGAGAAGGTGTACGCGGATCCGGCGACCGGCACCGTCGAGGCGAACTCGGCGTAGCAGAGGCCGGCCAGCGCGCAGACGATCCCGGCGACGACGAAGGCGATGGCGGTGGCGGGCCCCGCCGTCTGTCTGGCCACCACACCGGTCAGGACGAAGATGCCGGTACCGATGATCACACCGACGCCGAAGACCGTCAGATCCAGCGCGGAGAGGGACTTCCTGAGCGCGAACTCGGGGTCTTCGGTGTCACGGATCGACTGTTCGACATCCTTGGTGCGAAACAGACCGTTTCCGGCTGGCCCCGAGTCCTGCTGCGTACTCACCGGCGTACCTCCGTGTGCGCGTTCATCGGGCCATGATCGGGAGGCGCCCCAATTCCGGGCACCCGATATGGGCGAATTTCACACGGATGAGCCGATTGGTCCACCCTTACAGGGCGGCCCCACCGGCCCATCGGTACCGCGCGATACGGAGGATCAGTCGCGGGCGGCCTCGGTGGGCGAGTCCACCAGCCGGCCGTCCAGCCTCGCGACCAGACCGGTGACCTGGCGCGCGATGTCCGGTGCGGTCAGCCCGATCTCGGCCATGACCTCCTTGCGGGAGGCATGGTCGAGGAAACGCGGCGGAATGCCGAAGTCCCGCAGTGGTACGTCGACCCCGGCGTCACGCAGCGCCTGGGCGATCGCCGAACCGACGCCACCGACCCGGCTGTTGTCCTCGACGGTGACCACCACGCGGTGCTGCTCGGCGAGCGGGGCGAGTGCCTCGTCCACCGGCTTGACCCAGCGCGGGTCGACCACCGTGGCCGAGATGCCCTGTTTGTCGAGAAGGTCGGCGATGTCCAGGCACATCGGGGCGAGCGCGCCGACGGAGACCAGCAGGACGTCCGCCGTACCCTCCTCGGTCCTGCGCAGGACGTCCATCCCGCCGACCCTTCCGACGGCGGCGACCGCCGGGCCGACCGCGCCCTTGGAGTAACGGACCACGGTCGGGGCGTTCTCCACCGCCACGGCCTCGCGCAGCTGAGCGCGGACCTGGTCGGCGTCGCGCGGGGCCGCGATCCGCAGCCCCGGCACGCACTGGAGCATCGACATGTCCCACATGCCGTTGTGCGAGGCACCGTCGGTGCCGGTGATGCCGGCCCGGTCCAGGACGAACGTCACACCGCAGCGGTGCAGGGCGACATCCATCAGCAGCTGGTCGAAGGCGCGGTTGAGGAAGGTCGCGTAGAGGGCGAACACCGGGTGCACACCGCCGGTGGCCAGGCCCGCGGCGGAGACCGCGCCGTGCTGCTCCGCGATCCCGACGTCGTACACCCGGTCCGGGAACGCCTTGGCGAACTTCTCCAGGCCGACGGGCTGGAGCATGGCGGCCGTGATGGCGACGATGTCCTCGCGCTCATGGCCGAGCTTGACCATCTCCTCGCCGAACACGGAGGTCCAGTCCATGCCGGCGGCGGCGATGGGCAGTCCGGTGTCGGGGTGGATGGGGCCGATGCCGTGGAAGTGGTCGGCCTCGTCCTGCTCGGCCGGCTTGTAGCCGCGGCCCTTCTCGGTGATGCAGTGCACGATGACCGGGCCGCCGAATCGCTTCGCCCGCTGGAGCGCGGACTCCAGGGCCTCGATGTCATGACCGTCGATCGGGCCCACGTACTTCAGCCCGAGGTCCTCGAACATCCCCTGAGGCGCGATGAAGTCCTTCAGGCCCTTCTTGGCGCCGTGCAGGGTGTCGTAGAGGGGCCTGCCGACGACCGGTGTGCGGTCCAGGATCTCCTTGCCGCGGGCCAGGAAGCGTTCATAGCCGTCGGTGATCCGCAGGGTCGCGAGATGGTTCGCCAGACCGCCGATGGTCGGCGCGTACGAACGCTCGTTGTCGTTGACGACGATGACGAGCGGACGGTCCTTGGCGGCGGCGATGTTGTTCAGCGCCTCCCAGGCCATACCACCGGTCAGCGCGCCGTCACCGATCACCGCGACCACATGATCGTCCTTCTTCAGGACCTCGTTGGCCTTGGCCAGACCGTCGGCCCAGCCGAGCACGGTGGAGGCGTGGGAGTTCTCGATGATGTCGTGGTCGGACTCGGCGCGGGACGGGTAGCCGGAGAGTCCGTTCCTGTTCCTGAGCCTGGAGAAGTCCTGACGGCCGGTGAGCAGCTTGTGGACGTACGACTGGTGGCCCGTGTCGAAGAGGACCTTGTCCTTGGGGGAGTCGTACACACGGTGCAGGGCGATGGTCAGCTCGACGACACCGAGGTTGGGACCGAGGTGGCCGCCGGTCTTGGAGACCGCCTCCACGAGGAAGGACCGGATCTCTCCGGCCAGCTGCCTCAGCTGCTCCGGGGCGAGCCGGTCCAGATCGCGTGGTCCCCTGATGCGGGTCAGCAACGCCACCCGTGCCTCCTTGGGTATGAGCTGTCGAGCATGCCGATCTGGCGAGTCTAATGTTCCACTCGCGCGAGTGGTCGGCGGGCGGTACATCCCACGTCACCCGATCGACGGTATGTACGTCATATCGGCTGCCTCCGGAACGCGGCCGTGCCCGGCACCGCGAGGGTGCCGGGCACGGCGTGCGGGACCGCGGTCAGGCGCGACCCGCGGTCTTCTGGGTCTTGCGGGTGACGGAGTCGATGACGACGGTGGCCAGCAGCACACCACCGGTGATCATGTACTGGATCGGGGTGGCGATGCCCTCCAGCGCCAGTCCGTACTGGATCGAGGTGATGACCATGACACCGAGCAGCGCGTTCCATGTGCGGCCCCGGCCACCGAAGAGGCTGGTGCCACCGATCACGGCCGCCGCGATCGCGTTCATCAGCAGGTCGCCGGTGCCGGCGCCCTGGTTGGCCGCGGCGATCTTGGAGGCGATGAAGAGACCGCCGATGGCCGCGAACGTACCGGCGATCGAGTAGACCGAGACCCGGATCAGCGTGACGTTGATACCCGCGCGGCGGGACGCCTCGACACTGCCGCCGAGCGCGAAGACCTTGCGGCCGTAGGTGGTGCGCCGCAGTACGAAGTCGGTCGCCACCAGGACCAGCAGGAAGATGACCGGTGCCAGGGGCAGGCCCTTGTACTGGTTGAACATGAACGCCGCGGCGAAGGCCACGACCGCGAGGACGGCCGTGCGCAGCGCGGTCTCGCTGACCGGCCTCGACGGGACCCCGGCCGCCTCACGGCGGCGGTTCTCCAGGAAGGAGGTCAGGAAGAACGCCACGACCGCGACGAGGGCGAGACCGTAGGCGGCCGCGACATCGGTGAAGTAGTAGGTGGTGAGCTTGGCCACCAGACCGTCGGAGTTCAGGTTGATGGTGCCGTTGTCGCCCAGGATCTGGAGCATGAAGCCGAGCCAGAAGAGCAGACCGGCCAGGGTGACGGCGAACGCGGGCGCGCCGACGCGGGCGAAGAAGAAGCCGTGGATCGCGCCGATGACCGCGCCGCTGAGGATGGCGACCACCAGGGCCAGCCATTCGTTCATGCCGTGGGTGACGCTCAGTACGGCGACGATGGCGCCGGACACACCACTGACCGAGCCGACCGACAGGTCGATCTCACCGAGCAGCAGGACGAAGACGATACCGACGGCGATCATGCCGGTGCCGACCATGGCCACGGAGATGTTGCTCAGGTTCTCCGCGGACAGGAAATTGGAGTTCAGGCTCTGGAAGACCACGCAGATGATGAGCAGCCCGACGACGACCGGGAGTGAGCCCAGATCACCGGCGCGTATCTTGCGCTTGAACTCGGAGACATAGCCCGCGAACCCCTGCTCGCGCACCAGCAGTCGGGGGTCCACCGCGGTGACCGCGCCGTCCGCCGCGGCGGGGGCGTCGACCTGGGCGGGGATCGTCTCTCCCGGGGTCTCGCCCGGGGTCTTCTCAAGAGACGTGGAGGTGTTGTCCGTACTCACTTCTGAACCTCCACGGTGCGCGACGCGCGGCGGGTCACGGCGTTGTCCGTGGCGCCGGTGATGGCGGCGATGATCTCTTCCTGAGAGGTGGACGCGACGTCGAAGACGCCGTTGTTGCTGCCCAGCCTGAGCACCGCCACCTTGTCCGCGACGGCCTTGACATCGGCCATGTTGTGGCTGATGAGCAGCACGGCGAGACCGCGCTCGCGCAGCCGCTCGACGAGGTCGAGCACCTGCGCCGTCTGCTCGACGCCGAGGGCCGCCGTCGGCTCGTCGAGGATGACGAGCTTGGGGTCGCCGAGCATCGACCGGGCGATGGCCACGGTCTGGCGCTGACCGCCGGAGAGCGAGGCGATCGGGATACGGACACTGGGAATCCGGATCGACAGTGTGGTGAGCAGCTCGCGCGAGCGGCGCTCCATCTCGACCTCGTTGAGGACGCCCCAGCTGCGGAGTTCCCTGCCGAGATAGAGATTGCCGACGACGTCGATGTTGTCGCAGAGCGCCAGGTCCTGGTAGACGGTCGCGATGCCCAGGCTCTGGGCGTCGTGCGGCCGGTTGATCGAGACGGGCCTGCCCTCCCACTCGATGACGCCGTCATCGATGGGGTGGACGCCGGCGATGGTCTTCACCAGCGTCGATTTCCCGGCGCCGTTGTCGCCCACGAGGGCGACCACCTCACCGGAGTGGACCTCAAGCTCTACGTCGGTGAGCGCTTGGACGGCACCGAATCGCTTGGAGACCCCTCGCAACGCCAGCACGGGCGTAGCGGTCACGTGAACCATCTCCTTCGCCGCCTGACCGGCGGGGATGCCGCGCCGGGGGGAGGCGCGGAGGTCGAGCAGAAGAGACGAGCAAGGGGCCGGCCGCGCGGGTCCTGATCACGGACGCCGCGCGACACGGCACGCGGGGCGCACCGGCGGGCCGGGGTGGTTCCATCCGGCACCCCGCCCCGCTCGCGGGGCGTTGACGGGCGGGGTGCCGGACAGGCTTTCACCGGGGGCGGTCACCGGACGGTCCCTGGGCGGACTACTTCAGACCGATCGCGTCACAGCCGGCCTTGTACTTGTCGGTGCAGATCTCACCGGCGGTGTAGATGCCTTCCTTGATGACCGTGTCGTTGATGTTGTCCTTGGTCAGCGACACGACCGGGACGAGCACGGAGGGGACGCCCTTGGTGGTCGGGCTGTCCACGGTGCTCTTGGCGATGGAGTCGAGCTTCTCGCCCTTGGCGAGCGCGACGGCCATCTCGGCGGCCACGGCCGCCTCCTGCGGGTAGGACTTGTAGACGCTCATGAACTGCTCGCCCGTGACGATGCGCTGCACACCGGCGAGTTCCGCGTCCTGGCCGGTGACCGGCGGGAGCTTGCTGAAGCCGGCGCCCTTGAGCGCGGTGATGATGCCGCCCGCCATGCTGTCATTGGCGGAGTAGACGCCGATGATCTTGTCCTTGCCGAGGGCGGAGATGGCGCCTTCCATGTTGGCGTTGGCGTTCTCCGGCTTCCACTCCTTGGTGTCGTACTCCTTGCCGATGTTCACCTTGCCGTCGAGCTCGGAGTGCGCGCCCTTCTTGAACAGGGCGGCGTTCGGGTCGGTGACCGCGCCGTTCATCATCACGATCTGACCCGACTTGGCCTTGTCGCCGAGCGCTTCGAGGAGCGCCTTGCCCTGGACCCGGCCGACCTCTTCGTTGTCGAAGGAGGTGTAGGCGTCGATCGGCCCCTCGGCGAGACGGTCGTACGCCACGACCGGTATGCCCGCGTCCTTGGCCTTCTTCACCGAGCTGGCGATGGCCTTGGAGTCGACGGCGTCCACGACCAGCACATCGACCTTGTTGGTGACCATGGTGTCGGCCTGCTGGTTCTGGAGCGTCGCGTCCTGCTTGGCGTTCGCGTAGACGACCTTGCCCGTGCCGTCGGTCAGCTCGCTGACCTTCTTCTCGATCAGCGGCTTGTCGAACTTCTCGTACCGCGCCGTCTGGTTCTCCGGCAGAAGCAGGCCGACCGTGATCGGGCCCTTCTTGTCCGACGCGGACGCTTCGGCCTTGTCGCCGGACTCCTTGGCGCTGCCACAGGCGGCGAGGGAGACGGCCATAGCGGTAGCGGCGGTGGCCACGGCAGCACGACGCATCTTTGCGCTCACTTCAAAAACCTCCCTGACGAGGCCGCGTCGTTGCGGCCGAGGTGGCAGGAAGTCAACTCCGGCGCGAGGCCAGCGTCAAGGAGTAAATCCTTAACGAGATGACAACGGTGCCATTCGTTATCTAAGTGAAGGCAGGGGTCCCTGCCGGGAGGGCGCTCTCCAAAAGAGTCGAATCACCCATCTCGCTCAGGACGAGGGCGAGCGCGCCAAGCACCTCGGCGCGGCCCCCGAGCGCCCCGGGGAGCACCGACAACTGCCGTGCCGCGCTGGGGATCGCGTACCGGGAGACGGACTCGCGTATGGGCCCGAGCACCAGTTCCCCAGCCTCCGCCAGATCCCCGCCGAGCACCACCCGGCTGGGGTTGAGCAGATTGCAGAGATTGGCCACGCCGCTGCCGATGTGCCTGCCGACATCGGCGATCACCCGGCGGCAGCCCGGATCGCCCTCCCTGGCGAGCTGGACGACACGCTCCATGGTGAGATCCACGCCATGGCTGGGCCGGAGCAGTGGCAGTACGTAACGGGCCGATGTGAAGGTCTCCAGGCAGCCGCGGTTGCCGCAGCGGCAGACGGGGCCCGACTCGTCGAGCGTGATGTGGCCGATCTCACCGGCCGTACCGCCGGGGCCGCGGTAGATCTGGCCGTCTATCACCAGCCCGGAGCCGACCCCGCTGGCGACCTTGATGTAGGCGAGGTCCCTGACCCCGCGACCGCTCCCCCAGACCAGCTCGCCGAGGGCGCCGAGGTTGGCGTCGTTGTCGACGTACACCGGTACGCCGAGCCGCCCGGCCAGCTCGTCGCTCGGGTTGATGCCGGTCCAGCCGGGGAGGATCGAGGTGGAGCCGAGCGTGCCCGACTCGACGTCTATCGGCCCGGGGACACCGAGGCCGACTCCGATCACCTTCTGGCGGCTGACCCCGGTGGTGACGATCAGCCGCTCGACCAGTTCCTCGGCCCGGCCGAAACCCTGCGCGGACGAGGCGTCCACATCAAGGGGCTCCGACTCCTCCGCGAGCACCTGATGGGCCAGATTGCCGACCGCCACCCGCAGATGCGTATGACCGAAATCCACCCCGATGACGATGCCCGCGTCCCCGCTGAGCGAGACGCTGCGGGCCCGGCGGCCCCCCGCCGAGGTGGGCGTGACCTGGACAGTCCCGCCCTCCTTCAGCTCACGGACGATATTGGAGACCGTGGCCGCCGACAGTCCCGTGCTTCTGGCGATCTCCGCCTGGGTGAGCGAACCGGCCATGCGCACCGCGCGCACGACCCGTTCGAGGTTGGCTCGGTGCAGAGACGACTGCGACCCCGGAGTCTCCACGACTCATCCACTCCTGCCCTTGGCGGACGGCACGACCACCGCCCCCGGCCGGGGCCGCGCCAATGAGACCCCGACGTATCTCCAACTTGTGAACCCTAAGCTCAGCCTTTGGGGCGCCTCCCCGTCAAGACCTTGAGCGATCGGAACACGCCGAACCGCCCGCCGGCCGAGGCCGACGGGCGGGTTCGTCCGGTTGGGGCGCTACTTCAGCGCCCCCGCCGTCAGCCCGGCGACCACCTGACGCTGGAAGATGATGTACGCGGCGAGCACGGGCAGCATCGCCATCACCAGCCCGGCGAAGAGACCTGACCAGTCCCCCTTGTACCCCTGGCTGACGGCGAGCTGGACCAGCCCCTGGGAGAGGACCTTGCGGTCCGGGTCGGTGTTGAGCACCGTGGGCAGCAGGTACTGGTTCCACTGCCCGAGGAAGTTGAAGATGCCGACGCTGATCAGACCCGGCTTGGCCATCGGCAGCATCACCTGGAAGAAGGTCCTGGTGTGCGAGGCCCCGTCGATGATCGCCGCTTCCGCCACCGAGGTCGGCAGCGTTCTGAAGAACGAGGTCAGGAAGAAGACCGTGAACGGCAGCGAGTACGCGATGTAGACCAGGATCAGACCGTGGATCGTGTTCAGCAGGGCCATATTGTTCATGACATAAAACAACGGGACCAGCGCGAGGATGATCGGGAAGCTCATCCCGCCGATGAACAGGTAGTAGATGAGCCGGTTGCCGGGGAACTCGAAGCGGGCCAGCACATACGCCGCCATCGAACCGAGCAGCAGCGTGCCGAACAGTGAACCCGCCACCACCAGAACGGTGTTGAGGAAGTAGTCGCTCATATGCGCCTGGGTCCAGGCGCGCGACCAGTTCTCGAAGTGCAGCGTGTCCGGCAGCGACCACGGCGAGGTGAAGATCGACTTGTCGTCCTTGAAGGACGTCATCACCGCCCACAGCAGCGGCATCGCGACCAGGAAGGCCCAGATGACGAGCACGCCGTGGGAGAAGACATTGAGCACGCCGCCGGTCTTCGACTCCTTGTCGGGCGGGGCGGCCGCCTTGGTCACGGGGGGCCGATTCCGTACGGCGTCCGCCGGCGGAGGCGTGTCGGCGGGGGGAGGGGTCTCAGTGGTCTTCATCAGAACTCCAGCCGCTCACGTCGACCCAGCCGCATCACGATGGCGGCGAAGGCCAGCGTGACGACGAGGAGGGCGACACCGATCGTGGTCGCATAGGCCGCCTGACCGTCACGGAACGCCTTCTGGTAGACGAGCAACGTCAGCACATTGGTGGAATCGGCGGGACCGCCCGGCCCCACGGTCATGATCTGGACGACCGCGAACGACTCCGCGCCCAGGGCGAGAATGCCCATATAGACCCAGCCGGACTGCACGGTGTCCCACAGCAGCGGCAGGGTGATCCGGAAGAAGGTGGTGACCCGGCTCGCGCCGTCCAGCAGCGCCGCCTCGTAGAAGTCCTTCGGAATGGAGGCCATTCCGGCGGAGAAGAGGACCACGAAGAAGCCCGTCGTACTCCACACCAGGACGGCCATCACACACCACAGCGCGAGGTTCGGATCGCCCAGCCAGTCCGGCTTCACGCTGTCCAGACCGATCGCGCTGAACGCGGAGTTGATGGCGCCGCTGTTCGGGTTGTACGCGAACTGGAAAAGCAGGGCGACGATCGCGATCGAGAGCACTTGCGGGAAGAAGTAGACGATCTTGTAGAACGAGGATCCACGGACCCCCGCGACGGCCGCCCCCTTCCGGCCGCGCCCGCCGACATTCAGCATGAAGGCGAAGAACAGCGCGAGACCGAGTACCACCACGGGCAGCAGGAGCGCGAAGATCAGACTGTGCTGGAGAGAACTCCAGAAGGTGTCGTCGTCGAGCATCCGGACGTAGTTGTCGAAGCCCACCATCGTGAAGTCAGGGCTGAGACCGGTCCAGTCCGTGAACGAGTAATAGATGGACTGGATGAATGGCCATACGACGAAGAGCGCGTATATCGCCAGGGGGAATACCAGAAACCCCACGATGAACCGGTACTTGCCGTGTTGCATGTCTCCCGACCCCGAATCTCCGGCGGGTGCCGCCGTGCTGCCTTGGGGGCCCGTGCGACGGGCCGGAACCGGAAGCCCCGGCGGGGCCTCCGGTCACTTCCACTCCTACTGGTGCTTGTAGTGCTTGATGGAGGTGTCCTTGGCGGCCGCGTCGGCGTACTCCTGGCACTTGTTGATGGCCTCGACGGGGGTGAGACGTCCGGCCATCATCTCGCCGAGCGCGCCCACGCCGATCTTCTCCTTCTGGAGTGCCACGTACCAGTCCTGGAGCCGGGGGTTGAGCACATTGGTACCGGCCTTGGCCAGCGCGTCCACCCCGGCCTGCAGCGCGCTGGAGAGGGTGAGTCCGTCGGTGCCGCCGTTGAAGGAGCTCAGCGACTTCACCTTGGACGTGAAGTTCTTCGACGAGGCTTCGCTGAGCATGATGCGCAGCTGCTCCATGCCGCCGTCGGGGTTCTTGGCGTTCGCCGGTACGACGAAGGGCTCGCCGCCGGACGCCCAGAGCGTGCCGAAGGGGAGCTTGTCCGAGCTGTCCAGGCTGGACGGCGCGGCCACCTTCATCTGGAAGTCCTTCGGCGTGGTCTTCGCCGCCTCGTTCTCCACCCAGGAGCCGTTCGGGATGAACAGCGCCTTGCCCTCGGTCCACGCGGTCTGCGACTGGATGTGGTCCAGACCCGGGGTGCCCTGGAGGATGTAGCCCTTCTTGAAGAGCTCGAAGTACGCCTCGAAGGCGGACTTCACCGCCGCGTGCTTCCAGGCGTTGGGCTCCAGGTTGTCAATGGCGTCGAGGACCTCGCGGCCGCCGATCTTGCCGATGAACGGGTAGAGCGAGAAGGGGAGGTAGTACGGGTACTTGCCGGCGTACGTCCAGCCCGCGATGCCCTGCTTCTTGGCCTTCGCGCAGAGGGCCAGCATGGCGTCCCAGTCCTCGGGGTACTCCGCGTCGAGCTTGTCCAGCGCGGTCTGCGAGTACCACACACCGTAGACGGTGTAGGCGTAGTAGAGGATCCAGACCGGGTCGCCGTCGAACTGGCCCATCTCCAGGACACCCGGGCGCAGCGTCTCGCGGACCTTCTTGGCCGGGTCGTCTATGGAGGGGGCGTCCAGCAGCGGGGTGAGGTCGGCGAGCTGCTTCTTGCCGACGAGAACGCCCATGTCCATCTGCTCGGCGCCCGAGTTGTCGATCAGGTCGGGCGGGGTGCCGCCGTTGAAGCGCGGCTGGAGCTCGGACTGGATCTTCTGGGTCGGGGTGAACTTCACCTTGGCCTCGGGGAACGCCTTCTCGTACTCCTTGACGGCGTCCGTGGCGTACTCCGTACCGAATCCGCCGTCGAACAGGACGAAGTCGAGAGGCGCGCTCGCGTTCACCCCGAGCGGATTCTTCTCGGTCGCCTCGCCTTTCTCGACCTTCTTGTCGCTCCCGCTGTCGCCACTGGCACAAGAGGCCAGGAAGCTCATCGTCGGGACGGTGATCAGACCGATCGCGGCGGACCGCTTGATCACATCGCGACGGCCGAGGCCCTCGCTGTTCTGAGCGGAGGTGGATCCCATGCTCAAGTCCTCGCCTTCTCCAGGACTCAGGCGGTGTACCGGTCGCCCGTCCTTCTCTTCTGAGGCGAAGGGCCCCGCCACCGCGGTCAAATGAAGCTGGGTCGTGCGGAATTGCCGTGCTTGATCGTGCTGGGTCGTGCTCGATCGCAACGCTTGGGCGGACGCGACAGGTATAGTCCACTTCCCGTCGACGGGGCAAGATCGAAAGCAGGTTTGGACGGCAGTCTTTCCCGAGTTGAGACCTCGTGGATATCTGAGCCGGGTGTGTACTCATTCGACCACCTCGGTCTCTCAGGAATGAGCCATTCCGATCGCGCGATCCCGGCAACACCCTTGACACCACACGACACTTGGCCCCTACTGGACCCTGCGCTTCGTTTGACAACGTTGTCCAACTTGGTACGCAGGATGAAAGGCTCCGTATGCGGCAGAGAACCGGACCCCGGCGCAGACAATGGCATACGGCCGCCCTGGTGGCGGCCGCCTCACTGCTCGTCGTCACAGCACAGTCGGCGGCTATCGCACAACCCGCTCAACCAAAGTCGGCGGAAAGTGAATTCACCTCCTCCTTCGAGGCGGATGAACCCCAGCCGGACTGGCGCAATACCGTCGAAGTGGGCCCTGACGGAGCGAAGCGGGCATCCGGCGTCGACGGCGGCTTCACCCATGGGATTCCGGGCAATGTCACCGACCGGGTCGTGGAGCTGCGCGCGAGCGGGGAGAACACGGGCGGCGGTGAGACCAAGGAGAATCTCGTCGACGTCCAGTCGGCCACGAAGTGGCTGGCGTTCGAGCCGACGGCCTGGATCGAGTTCGATCTCGACGCGCCGGTCAAGGTCGTCACATACGCGTTGACCTCGGCGAACGACCACGCCGAGCGCGACCCCAAGGACTGGACGCTCCAAGGATCCACCGACGGCAAGGAGTGGAAGGAGCTGGACTCCCGCGAGGGCGAGACCTTCACGGAGCGGTTCCAGACCAAGTCCTACGACATCGCCGTCCCGGGCCAGGCCGCCTACCAGCACTTCCGGCTGGACATCACGGCGAACAACGGCGCCTCCGACGCGACCCAGCTGGCCGACGTGCAGTTCTCCAACGGGGACACGAGCACACCCGCGCCCCAGGACATGCGCACCCAGGTGGACCGCGGCCCCTCCGGCTCCCCCACCGCCAAGGCCGGCGCCGGATTCACCGGTACGAAGGCGCTGAAGTACGCCGGTACGCACCAGCCGGACGGCCGGGCGTACTCGTACAACAAGGTCTTCGACGTCCACACGGCCATACGGCGCGACACCGCGCTCTCGTACCGGATCTATCCCTCCCTCCCGCAGACGGATCTGAACTATCCGGCCACGAACGTCTCGGTCGATCTCGCCTTCACCGACGGCACCTATCTGAGTGATCTGAAGGCCACCGACGCCCACGGCGGGCTGCTGACGCCGCAGGGCCAGGGCGACGCCAAGCGGCTCTATGTCAACCAGTGGAACCAGGTGGACGCCCGGATCGGCGCCGTGGCGGCGGGCAAGACCGTCGACCGGATCCTGGTGGCATACGACTCCCGCAAGGGCCCGGCGAAGTTCCAGGGCTGGATCGACGACATCAGCCTGGCGCCCAAGGCCCCCGAGAAGCGGCTCGCGCATCTGTCGGACTACGCCTCCACCACTCGCGGCACCAACTCCAGCGGCTCGTTCTCGCGTGGAAACACCTTCCCCGCGACCGCCGTGCCCCATGGCTTCAACTTCTGGACGCCGGTGACCAACGCCGGTTCCACCAGCTGGCTCTACGAGTACAGCCGAGCCAACAACGCCGACAATCTGCCGACCGTGCAGGCCTTCAGCGCCAGTCATGAGCCGAGCCCCTGGATGGGTGACCGGCAGACCTTCCAGGTGATGCCGTCGGTGGCCGCCGGGACGCCCGAGGCATCCCGTACCGCGCGGGCGCTGCCCTTCCGGCACGAGAACGAGATCGCGAAGCCGCACTACTACGGCGTGACGTTCGAGAACGGTCTCAAGACCGAGATGACCCCGACCGATCACGCGGCGATGATGCGGTTCACCTATCCCGGCGATAACGCCGCCATGGTGTTCGACAACATCTCCAACGCGGGGGGACTCACCCTCGACCCGGCGACCCGTTCCTTCTCCGGCTTCTCCGATGTGAAGAGCGGACTGTCGACCGGCGCGACCCGGCTCTTCGTATACGGCGTCTTCGACGCGCCGGTCACCGCGAGCGGCAAGCTCTCCGGCGGCGGTGGCGCCGATGTCTCCGGCTATCTGCGCTTCGACGCCGGCCAGGACCGTACCGTCACCCTGCGGCTGGCGACCTCGCTGATCAGCCTCGACCAGGCGAAGAAGAACCTCGCCGACGAGATCCCCGCCACCACCCGCTTCGAGCGGGTCAAGGACCGGGCGCAGAGCGCCTGGGACGACATCCTGGGGCGGGTGGAGGTGGAGGGCGCGGACCACGACCAGCTGACCACGCTCTACTCCAGCCTCTACCGGCTGTATCTGTATCCCAACTCCGGTTTCGAGAACACCGGTACGAAGTCCCGCCCGAAGCAGCAGTACGCCAGCCCGTTCTCGCCGCAGACCGGGCCCGACACCCCGACCCACACCGGCGCGAAGATCGTCGACGGCGAGGTGTATGTCAACAACGGCTTCTGGGACACCTATCGGACGACCTGGCCCGCGTACTCCCTCCTCACCCCGAAGAAGGCGGGCGAGCTGGTGGACGGCTTCGTCCAGCAGTACAAGGACGGCGGCTGGATCTCCCGCTGGTCCTCCCCCGGCTACGCGGATCTGATGACCGGCACCAGCTCGGACGTGGCCTTCGCCGACGCCTACGTCAAGGGTGTCGACTTCGACGCGGAGGCGGCGTACGAGGCGGCGCTGAAGAACGCGACGGTGGTACCGCCCGGCCCGGGTGTGGGCCGCAAGGGCATGGAGACGTCGCCGTTCCTCCGCTATGCCTCCACGGAGACCCATGAGGGTCTGTCTTGGTCGCTGGAGGGCTACCTCAACGACTACGGCCTGTCGAAGATGGGCGAGGCGCTCTACAAGAAGACCAAGAAGGAGCGCTACAAGGAGGAGTCCGAGTACTTCCGCAACCGCGCCCAGAACTATGTCTCGCTCTTCGACTCGAAGGCTGGCTTCTTCCAGGGCCGTAACCTCAAGGGCGACTGGCGGGTGCCCTCCGACTCGTTCGACCCGAGGGTGTGGGGCTATGACTACACCGAGACCAACGCGTGGGGCTACGCGTTCACGGCGGTCCAGGACAGCCGCGGGCTCGCCAACCTCTACGGCGGCCGCTCCGGTCTCGCGGACAAGCTGGACACGTACTTCTCGACCCCCGAGACGGCCGGGCCCGAGTTCGTCGGCTCGTACGGCGGCGTCATCCATGAGATGACGGAGGCGCGCGACGTACGGATGGGGATGTACGGCCACTCCAACCAGGTCGCCCACCACGCCGCCTACATGTACAACGCGGCCTCGCAGCCCTGGAAGACCCAGGAGAAGGTGCGCGAGGTGCTGGGGCGGCTGTACGTCGGCAGCGAGATCGGCCAGGGCTACCACGGCGACGAGGACAACGGCGAGCAGTCCGGGTGGTTCCTCTTCTCCGCGCTCGGCTTCTATCCGCTCGTGATGGGCAGCGGGGAGTACGCGATCGGCTCGCCGCTCTTCACCAAGGCGACCGTCCATCTGGACAACGGCCGCACGCTGGTCGTCAAGGCGCCGAAGAACAGCGACAAGAACATCTACGTCCAGGGTCTGAAGGTCAACGGCAAGTCCTGGAACTCCACGGCGCTCCCGCACGATGTGCTGGCGCGCGGCGGGCAGCTGGAGTTCGCGATGGGCCCGAAGCCGTCGTCCTGGGGCACCGGCGCGAACGCGGCGCCGGTCTCGATCCAGCAGGACGACAAGGCGCCGTCACCGCGCACCGACGCGCTCACCGCGTCGGGCCCGCTCTTCGACGACTCCTCCCGCACCTCGGCGCCGGTCGAGTCCGTGGAACTGCCGGTGACGTCGGCGACGAAGGCGGTCCAGTACACCTTGACCTCCGCCACCGCGGCGAAGGCCCCGGCCGGCTGGACACTCCAGGGCTCGGCGGACGGCACGACCTGGCGCGACCTGGACACCCGCTCGGGCCAGTCCTTCGGCTGGGACCGGCAGACCCGGGTCTTCACCATCGGCGAGCCGGGTACGTACGCGAAGTACCGCCTGGTGAGCGACGCCCCGTCGACCCTGGCGGAGGTGGAGCTGCTGCGCTAGCGACGTGGCTCGCGCGCTGAACGGCGAGGGCCGTGCCCCGTACTTCCGTACGGGGCACGGCCCTCGTTTCCGTCGCGGCGCCGGCTACTTGCGGATCAGGCTGCGCAGCACGTACTGCATGATGCCGCCGTTGCGGTAGTAGTCCGCCTCACCGGGGGTGTCGATACGGACGACCGCGTCGAACTCGACGCCCGTGTCCGTCGTCACCTTGACCGTGCGCGGGGTGGTGCCGTTGTTCAGCTCCGTCACGCCGGTGAAGGAGAAGGTCTCCTCGCCGGTCAGGCCCAGGGCCTGCGCCGAGGCGCCTTCCGGGTACTGGAGCGGCAGTACGCCCATGCCGATCAGGTTCGAGCGGTGGATGCGCTCGTACGACTCGGCGATGACGGCCTTCACGCCGAGCAGCGCGGTGCCCTTGGCGGCCCAGTCGCGGGACGAGCCCGAGCCGTACTCCTTGCCCGCCAGGACGACCAGCGGGGTGCCGGCGGCCTGGTAGTTCTGGGAGGCGTCGTAGATGAAGGCGACCGGGGCGCCCTCGACGGTGAAGTCGCGGGTGAAGCCGCCCTCCGTGCCCGGCGCGATCTGGTTGCGCAGCCGGATGTTGGCGAACGTGCCGCGGATCATGACCTCGTGGTTGCCGCGGCGGGAACCGTACGAGTTGAAGTCGCGGCGCTCGACGCCGTGCTCCGTCAGATACTTCCCGGCCGGGGTGTCGGCCTTGATCGCACCCGCCGGGGAGATGTGGTCGGTGGTGACCGAGTCGCCGAGCTTCGCCAGCACGCGCGCGCCGGTGATGTCCTCGACCGGGGAGGTCTCCATCGTCATGCCCTCGAAGTACGGGGGCTTACGGACGTAGGTGGACCGCGGGTCCCACTCGAAGGTGTTGCCGGTCGGGATCGGCAGCGCCTGCCACTGCGCGTCGCCCGCGAAGACGTCCGAGTAGGACTTGTTGAACATGTCCTCGCCGATGGCGTTGGCGACGACATCGTTGACCTCGGCCTCGGTCGGCCAGATGTCGGCGAGGTGGACCGGCTTGCCGTCCTGGTCGATACCGAGGGCGTCCTTGGTGATGTCCACCTTCATGGAACCGGCCAGGGCGTACGCGACGACCAGCGGCGGCGACGCCAGGTAGTTCATCTTGACGTCCGGGTTGATCCGGCCCTCGAAGTTGCGGTTGCCGGAGAGCACCGAGGTGACGGCGAGGTCGTGCTCGTTGACGGCCTTGGAGACCTCCTCGGGCAGCGGGCCCGAGTTGCCGATGCAGGTGGTGCAGCCGTAACCGACGAGGTTGAAGCCGACCTTGTCGAGGTACGGGGTGAGGCCCGCCTTGTCGAAGTAGTCGGTGACGACCTTCGAGCCCGGGGCGAGCGTGGTCTTGACCCACGGCTTGCGGGTCAGGCCCTTCTCGACCGCCTTCTTGGCCACCAGCGCGGCGGCGACCATGACATACGGGTTCGAGGTGTTGGTGCAGGAGGTGATCGCGGCGACGGTGACGGCGCCGTGGTCGATCTCGTACGTCGTCCCGTCGGGGGCCGTCACCAGGGTCGGGCGGGTCGGCACGCCGTTGGCGGAGGCCGGGGCGTCGGAGGCCGGGAAGGACTCCTTGCCCGCCTCCTCGTCCTCGGAGACGTAGTTGCGTACGTCCTCGGCGAACTTCTCCTTGGCCTCGGCCAGGATGATGCGGTCCTGGGGGCGCTTCGGGCCCGCGATGGAGGGGACGACCGTGGCGAGGTCCAGCTCCAGCTTCTCGGAGAAGTCGGGCTCGGCGGCCGGGTCGAGCCAGAGGCCCTGTTCCTTGGCGTACGCCTCGACGAGGGCGACCTGCTGGTCGCTGCGGCCGGTCAGGCGCAGATACTTCAGCGTCTCGTCGTCGATCGGGAAGATCGCGGCGGTGGAGCCGAACTCCGGCGACATGTTGCCGATGGTGGCGCGGTTCGCGAGGGAGGTGGCGGCGACGCCCTCACCGTAGAACTCGACGAACTTGCCGACGACGCCGTGCTTGCGCAGCATCTCGGTGATCGTCAGGACCAGGTCGGTGGCGGTGGTGCCGGCCGGCAGCTCGCCGGTCAGCTTGAAGCCGACGACGCGCGGGATGAGCATGGAGACGGGCTGGCCGAGCATCGCGGCCTCGGCCTCGATACCGCCGACGCCCCAGCCCAGCACACCGAGGCCGTTGACCATGGTGGTGTGCGAGTCGGTCCCGACGAGGGTGTCGGGGTACGCCTGGCCGTTCCGGACCATGACCGTACGGGCCAGGTGCTCGATATTGACCTGGTGGACGATGCCGGTGCCCGGCGGGACGACCTTGAACTCGTCGAACGCGGTCTGGCCCCAGCGCAGGAACTGGTAGCGCTCCTTGTTCCGGCCGTACTCCAGCTCCACGTTCTGCGTGAAGGACTCCGGCGTGCCGAACTTGTCGGCGATGACGGAGTGGTCGATGACCAGCTCGGCGGGGGCCAGCGGGTTGATCTTCGCCGGATCGCCGCCCAGCTCCTTCACGGCCTCACGCATGGTGGCGAGGTCCACGACACAGGGCACACCGGTGAAGTCCTGCATGATCACCCGGGCCGGGGTGAACTGGATCTCCTGGCTCGGCTGCGCCTGGGAGTCCCAGGAGCCGATGGAGCGGATGTGGTCGGCGGTGATGTTCGCGCCGTCCTCGGTGCGGAGCAGATTCTCCAGCAGCACCTTCAGGCTGTAAGGGAGGCGGGCGGAGCCCTCGACCTTGTCCAGCCTGAAGATCTCGTACGACTCGTCGCCCACGCGCAGCGTGCTGCGGGCGTCGAAGCTGTTCGCCGACACGACAGTCTCCTTCATCAATGTGCGCGTACTACCGTCATGCTGCCGCCACGACTCCTCGCCGATCCGCTAAGGTAAGCCTTAATAAGGTAAGCCTTACCAGCCGGGCGGCCGCGGTACGCCTTCGGCAGATATCTCGATGTCGAGATAACTCTAGTACATGACCGCTGCTCGGTCATGCGTGGGTACGACTGTCCTTTGTCATCCCATCGAGGCGTACGTCGAGGTGTCGTGCGTGGACGGCAGGCGCGAGCGTCGACGGCGTCCGCTGTTGGACTGTGTGCCGGTCAGGTTCGAGGACGCGGTTCCGGTACGGCCGGAGGCGCCGCACGGTCTGCCACCGGAGGCACCCCAAGGGGCAGTGCCACGAGCGGATTTCGCCCCCAGACGGCATTCGCCGGCCGAACGCGAGCGCCCAGCGGTGGTCGAGGCAATGCGGCAGGCAATCGCCGAGACGGCCGACACCTCCGCCCTCATGACCCGCGGCATCCTCAGTGGTCTTGCCAGGGGAGGAGGACGACCTTGCCCCGGTTGTGGCCGGCCTCGATCTCGGCGTGGGCCTTGGCGGCCTCGCTGAGGGGGAAGGTGCGCCAGACCGGCACCGAGAGGCGGCCGTCGGCCACGAGGTCGGCGAGCAGGGGCAGGGCCTGCGGGAACCGGTCGGCCGGGTCGAGTCCGGTGAAGCGCACTCCGTGCTCGGCGGAGGTCATGTCGGCGATGGTGATGACGCGCGCGGCATCGCCGGTGAGGGCGACGGAGTCGGCGAGGACGCCGACGCCGGCGGTGTCGAGCACGTGGTCCACCGCCGGTACGGCGGCCCGGACCCGCTCGGCCCAGCCCTCGCCGTAGCGGACGGCCGTGGCCCCGAGGCCGCGGACCCGGTCGAGGTCGTGGTCACCGGCGGTGCCGACCACCGTGATGCCGCGGGCGACGGCCAGCTGCACGGCGACGGCGCCGACGGCGCCACCCGCGGCATGGACCAGCAGGGTCTGCCCGGGCGCGACGGCGAGGTGTTCGAGCACCCGGTAGGCGGTCTCACCGACCGTGACCAGGGCCGCCGCGTCCTCGAAGGACAGGTCCCGCGGCTTGGCGAACGGCTGGTCCAGCAGGACGCACTCGCTGTAGCCGCCGCCGTGAACCGACCCGAAGACCTCGTCACCGCGCGAGAAGCCGGAGCCCTCGCCCGCCTCGTCGACCACGCCGGCGACGTCGTGGCCGGGGATCACCGGGAACTGGACCGGGAAGACCCCCGCCATCCCGCCGGAGCGGACCCGGAGGTCGATGGGGTTGACGGCGACGGCGCGGACCCGGACGCGGACCTGTCCCGGACCGGGCTGCGGCGTGGGGACGTCGGACAAGGTCAGCACCTCGGGCGCGCCATAGCGGGAGTAGGTGATCGCAGCAGACATCGAAAGCTCCTGGAAACAAGACGGGTGGGCGATCCCACCACCGAATCATTCAGCGTGTGTGATTACCTCTCGTGTATCACACAGGCTGTATGATTACCAAGCGAGGTCGCCGGCCCGACGGCGGTGGCCCGGACATCCTGAGAGGTACGAGATGAACACCCAGCTCGCCGGCACCATCACCCCGGCCAACGGCCTGACCCTGACCCGTGTGGGCTACGGCGCCATGCAGCTCGCCGGACCCGGCGTCTTCGGCCCCCCGAAGGACCGCACCCGGGCGCTCGCGGTGCTCCGCGCGGTGGTCGAGGCAGGCATCACCCACATCGACACCTCCGACTACTACGGACCCGTCGTCGTCAACGAACTCATCCGGGAGGCCCTGCACCCCTACCCCGAGGGCCTGCACATCGTCACCAAGGTCGGCGCCCGCCGCGCCGCCGACGGCAGCTGGATGGTGTCCCGCCATCCCGAGGACCTCAAGGCGCAGGTCCACGACAACCTTCGCAACCTCGCCCTGGATGCCCTGGACGTCGTCAACCTGCGGCTGGGCACCACGGACGCCCCGAACGACGACTCGCTGGCCGACCAGTTCGGCGCGCTGGCCGAGCTGCGCGAACAGGGACTGATCCGGCACCTGGGGCTCAGCACGGTGACCCCGGCACAGCTGGACGAAGCCCTGGCGATCGCGCCCGTCGTCAGCGTGCAGAACCTGTACAACCTGGCCAACCGGCAGGACGACGCCCTCGTAGACCGCACGGCCACCGACAACATCGCCTTCGTGCCCTACTTCCCCCTCGGCGGCTTCTCCCCGCTACAGTCCGGGACACTGGCCAAGGTCGCCGCCCGCCTGGAGACCTCACCCCAGAAGGTGGCACTGGCCTGGCTGCTGCACCGGTCACCCAACATCGCGCTCATCCCCGGCACCTCCTCCCCGGAGCACCTGCGGGACAACATCAGCGCCGCCGGCCTCGCCCTGCCGGACGACGCGGTCGCCGACCTGGACGCCATCGCCGGCTGACCGGCCCGGCCCCGGACCACCAGCCTGGACTCAGGATCCCGCGGCGGCGTGCGACCGGGACGCCGCCCCCGCACGATCCAAAAGGGCGAGCCACTGCGTGACGACAACGTTCACGAAGGCGTCGGTGACCTGCTCGCGGTCGATGAGAAGCCGCGCCAGGACGGGCCCGTAGAGCAGGGTGAACTCGTCGTCGTCGACATGGACACCCGCGGGCTCCAACAGCACGTTCAGGGCCGCACGCCGGTCCTGGATCAGACGGGCAAGGGCCTGCGCACTGTCGGAGTCATGGTCGGCGTGGGCAGTGACCGCCAGGACAGCGGACCGGGTGGCAGGATCGCTGGTGCCATTGCGCAGACTCTTCAGCCATGCGGTGGCCACGACCCGCACATCACTGCCCGGCTCGGGATAATCACCGAGATCCGGCCCTTCGAGGATGAGATCGAGAAGCAGAGCGGCACGACTGGGCCAGTGCCGGTACACCGTCTGACGCGTGACCTCGGCCCGCTCCGCCAACAGCGCGTAGCTCAGCCCCGTGGGCCCGACCTCGGGCAGCAACTCCCGCGCGATCGCCATGATGCGGGCCCGGGTGCGCTGGACACGCGGGTTGCTCAGGGCCGGCCGGCGGCGGTGCACGGGCGTCGAGGACATGGGTCCACCCTAGCCAAAACATACGAATTGTGTGATCCATCGAGGTTCCCTCGCCGCACGGCCGGGCGGTGCCGGTTCCGTTCGCGCGGCTGCCGCGGCTGCCGGGGCTGCTGCGGCTGCCGGGGCTGCCCGTCGGCTGACGTCAGGAGGTCGGCACGTTGTACGACATGAGGGCGACCTGCCGTGGTTGCCCGGCCGGGGCCGCCGGCACCCGCAGTTCGGTGATCGCGCAATTGCGCATCGCCGGGAACACGCGTCGGTACTCGCTCCCGGGGATACCGAGCAGGCGGCACAGGACCAGCCGGAACAACGTGTTGTGAGCGACCGTCAGCACACGCTCTCCCCGGTGGGTGTCCACGAGACGGAACAGGGCCCCGGCACCGCGCGCGGCGGCGGCGGCCGGGTCCTCGCCGTCCGGCAGCGGATGGGCGGCCGGGTCGCGCCGGAACGCCGCCACCTCGCCGGGATGGGTCGCTTCGAGTTCGGCGATGGTCCGGCCCTCGGCGATCCCGAAGTCGACTTCGAGCAGATCCGGTTCGACCACCGCCGTCAGCCCCGTCAGCCGGACCGCGGGCTCTGCCGTGCGCCGGGCGCGGGAGAGGGGCGAGGTCACGATCGCGTCGAGTCCTGCGCCCGCGGCCCACACGCCGAGCGCCTCCGCCTGCACCAGGCCGCGCGGGGTCAGCTCGATGTCGCTGATGCCGGTGTAGCGGTTCTCGTCGTGCCAGACGGTCTCGCCGTGGCGGGCGAGAAAGAGGGTGGTGCTGGTCGTCATCCGTGCTCCCGTGCGTAGGTGGCGGTCTCCGAGGGCAGCCAGCCGCGCCGTTCGAGCGCGTCGACCAGGGCGACGAAGGGCCCCACGAAGCGCCGGCCGGCCTCGGGCCGCGGTTCCAGGATCGTACGGATACGCACCATGCGGCGGGCCGCGTCGTCACCGGTCACCGCGTGGGCGGCGAGCACGGCCATGCCGAGGGCGGAGTCGGCCTGTTCGGGGAGGGCGGCGGGGCGGCCCAGGATGTCCGCGCGCAGTTGGTTCCAGTAGCCGCTGCGGGTCGCGCCGCCGGTGAAGGTGACCGGCCCCTCGATCGGGGCGCCCAGGAACCGTACATACGCCAGACAGAGCCGTTCGGCGAGCGCGACGCCCTGGAGCAGCGCGGCGTACCGATCGGCCTCGTCGGTGGGGCGGCCGAGTGTGAAGGGCTCGGCGTCGGGGGCCAGGAACGGAAAGCGTTCGCCTCGGGAGACGAGGGGGTACGCGACAACGCTCGCCGGCTCCCGGTCCGCCGCGAGACGGTCGAGGCGCGCGAGATCGGCGCCGGGGAACGCGTGGGTCAGGGCGCCCGCGCCGACGCTGGAGGCTCCGCCGGGCAGCCAGTGCCCGTCCGGGGACCGGTGGTTGTAGAGGACACCGGCGGGATCACGGAGCGGGGTGGCGGTGACGCCCTTGAGGACGAGCGTGGTGCCCAGGACGGTGTTCCACCGGCCCACTTCCCAGGCCCCCGAGCCGAGTTGGGCCGCGCAGCCGTCGGTCATGCCCGCGATGACCGGGGTGCCTTCGGCGAGCCCCGTGTCGGCCGCCGCCTCGGCGCACACCGTACCGAGCGGGGTGCCGGGGGCCACCACGGCGGGGAAGTCGAGCCCGGAAAGACCGAGCCGGTCGTGCACGGCGGTGGGCCAGGAGCGGGTGTGGAGGTCGTAGCCGGTCTTGAGGGCATGGCTGGAGTCGGTCGGTACGGGCCGCCCGACCAGGCGCCCGGTGATGAAGTCCGGCTGGTGGCAGACGCGGGCGCCGTCAAGGCCGCCCCGGGCGTTCCTCGCGCCCGCGCCGATCAGCCAGAGCAGTTTGGCCAGGGCCCAACTCGGCTGGATGCGGAGCCCGAGCGCGTCCCACACGTCGGCGCCGGTCTCCTGCGCGTGCCGCGCCTCGGCCCCGGCCCGGCCGTCGTCGTACATCAGCGCGGGGGTCAGGGGCACCCCGCGCGCGTCGGTCAGCAGGACCGTGCCCGACGTACCGCACACCGCCAATCCCCGTACGCGCGCGTGTCCCCGCGCGGGCGGGGCGGAAGCGGACAGGGCGTTCAGTGTCCGGCGGATGGCGTCGGCGGCGCCCCGCCACCAGTCGGCGGGCTGCTGTTCATGACGGTCCCCCTCGCGGTGACCGGTGAGTGGTGCGGAGCCGCGGCCGAGTACCCGCCCGTCGTCGGTGACAGCCAGAGCGCGTACGCTCTGCGTCCCCAGGTCGACTCCCATCCACACGTCCTCATGGCGTGTGTCCGTCAGGGGCTCGCGCACAGGCTCCCGCCTTCTCGTCGTCGTCCGGTGTTCTCACGAATGTTGATCTCACGACGCATTTCACATCGCGGGTGCGGATTCCGTCGAGGGCGTCGGCACAGCTCAGCGCCCCGGGCTCCGCGTCCCACCTGGTAGGGAAGGGGCTGACGTGGCGTCGGACGGGTTGACCAGGCCATCGACCGTGCGAAACACTGCCGAACGGTACCTCAACAATCTATGTTATAACCTCAGAGCTTCATGTTATTCATGAGGTGAACAGGACCGAGGAATGTCACAGGACAAGAGCCAGCGGGGCCCCATAGAGCGCCGCCGGGAGATCTCCGATCATGTACTGACCGAGGGATCGGTATCGGCGTCGGACCTGGCGGAGCGGTTCGGCGTCAGCGTGATGACGATCTACCGCGATATCGACGAGCTTGAGAGCGAGGGCGTCCTGCGGAAGTTCCGCGGGGGTGTCACCGCACAGCCCTCCGGGGTGTTCGAAAGCAATGTCGCCTACCGCAAGAAATCCATGCGGCCGGAGAAGGAGGCACTCGCCGCCAAGGCCGCGACACTGATCGATCCGGGTATGTCGGTGATGATCGACGACTCGACCACCGTGCTGGAACTGGCCAGGCTCCTTCCCCGTATCGAACCGCTGACCGTCGTCACCAACTTTCGGGAAGCGCTGAATCTGCTGGCAGGTGAACGCGGGATCCATCTGATGGCCCTGGGCGGCGACTACGACCCCCTGCACGACTCCTTTCTCGGGGTGCCCTGTGTGGAGGCCGTCGAGGCACTGCGGGTCGACATGTGTTTCGTGTCCACCTCGTCCGTCTACGACGACTTCGCCTTCCACCAGGAGCAGCGCATCGTCGCCGTCAAGCGCGCGATGCTCAAGGCCGCGGGCCACAAGGTGCTGATGATCGACCACTCCAAACTCGGCCGCACCGCGCTGCACCGGCTGACCCCGCTGTCGACCTTCGACCTGATACTGATCGACGACCGCACGCCGCCCGAGATGCGGCGCTCGCTCGACGAGAGCGGTGTCCACTACGAGGTCGCCGAGACCTGAGCCCGGCGCCGGGCCCACCGCCCGTTCTGGATGTCCCGCACGTTCCGCCTGTCCCGCCCGTTGTGGATGTCCGGCTCGTTGTGGATGTCCCGCCCGTTCCGCCGTTCTGACCGTCAAGGAGACCTCGACGATGAGAATCCTCGCCGCCGGTGACCACTTCGTCGCCCCCGATCTGTTCGCCCGGGAGCTGACGGCCGAGATCGGCACGGACCACACCATCGACCAACTGCGCCTCCCCTGGCCGCTGACGCCCTTCGGGCCGGTCTCCGAGGTCGATGAGGCGTCCGGTGACGAGGACACCCTCCTCACCGCCCTGCGCGGGGCGCGGGTGTGTGTCACCCAGATGGCTCCGGTGACCCGCAAGGTGCTGGACGGTTCGCCCGACCTCCGGCTGGTGGTCGTCGGCAGGGGCGGCCCCGTCAACGTCAACCTGGACGCGGCGAAGGAGCGCGGCGTCCAGGTGTGCAACACCCCCGGACGCAACGCGGCGGCCACCGCCGAGTACACCGTCGGGCTGCTGCTGGCCACGATGCGCCGGATCCCGGAGACCTCGGCGGCGCTCGCGGCGGGCCGCTGGGCGGGCGAGTTCTATACGTACGACAACTGCGGTCCCGGTCTGGACGGGGCGACCGTCGGGCTGATCGGCTGCGGCGCGGTCGGCAGCCGGGTGGCCCGCGCGCTCGGCGCCCTCGGCGCGCATGTCTGTCTCTACGACCCGTACGCGGACCAGGAGGCGCTGCGCGAGTGGGGCACCCCCGTCGCCGACCTGGACGAACTGCTGCGCCGCTCCGATGTCGTCTCGCTGCACGCGCGGCTCACGCCCGAGACCCGCGGGCTGCTCGGCGCCCGCGAACTCGCCCTGCTCCCCGAGGGCGCGGTCGTGGTCAACTGCGCGCGTGGCGCGCTCCTGGACGAGGACGCGCTCTGCGACGCCCTGGAGTCGGGCCGGCTCGCCGCGGCGGGGCTCGATGTGTTCGCCGTGGAGCCGCCGCCCGCGGACTCCCGGCTGCGTGGAGCTCCCCGTCTCGTCATGACGCCCCATCTGGCCGGGGCGAACATCTCGGTCGCGCACAACGCGGCGCGCATCGCCGCCGCCGAGGTGGGCCGGTTCCTGCGCGGGGAACCGCTCGCCCATCGCGTCA
Organism: Streptomyces sp. NPDC094034; assembly: GCF_040303865.1. Taxonomy (NCBI): domain Bacteria; kingdom Bacillati; phylum Actinomycetota; class Actinomycetes; order Kitasatosporales; family Streptomycetaceae; genus Streptomyces; species Streptomyces sp. NPDC094034. Next base: position 38,253 of record NZ_JBEOUD010000003.1, read on the forward strand.
TCTGAACGCTCGTCACGCTTGTCACGCTCGTCGCTCGTCACGCTCGCCGTACCGACCGGAGGAGACAGGGTGTTCGTCGGACTGGACATGGGAACCTCGATCGTCAAAGCCGCGGCCTTCGCCGAGGACGGCACGGCGCTGCGGGTGGAATCGAAGCCGATCTCGCTCGGCGGCCACGGTGACGGTGTCGAGCAGGACGTCGAGGAGGTGGTCGCGGCCGCCACCGACGTCCTCGGCTCGGTGACCGGCGGACGCGCGCCCGCCCTGGTCGCGATCACCGGTCAGGGCGACGGCCTGTGGCTGCTCGACGCCGAGGGGCGCGCCGTACGTCCCGCGCTGTCGTGGATGGACGGCAGGGCCGGCGAGCTCGTCGCCGGATGGATGGACGACGGCACCGCGGAGAAGATGTACCGGCGTACGGGGAACGTGCTCTTCCCCGGCTCCCCGGGGCCTCTGCTGGCGTGGCTCGACCGTCACGAGCCGGCCTCCCTGGACGCGGCCACGACCGCCGCGAGCTGCAAGGACGTCGTTCAGCTGCGTCTCACCGGCGAGCGCGCCACCGATCTCTCCGACGCGTCGGTCCCCTTCCTCGATCCCCGCACCCGGGCCTACTCCCCCGAGGCGCTCGCGGCCCTGGGGGTGGAGCATCGCGCGGGGCTGCTGCCGCCCATCGCGGCGACCCTGCCGTACGGGGAGGCCGATGGCCGTAGCCCAGGGCTGTCGCGCGGCACCCCCGTCACCTCCGGTCCCTACGACCTTCCCGCGAGCGCGATCGGCGCGGGCGTGACCGAGCCCGGTGACGGACTGCTGATCGTCGGTACGACCCTGGCCTGTCAAGTAGTGGTCGAGCGGGTCGCGTTCGACGACGACCCCGTCGGGTTCCATCTCGCGCTGGCCCGGCCCGACCGCCATATGCGGGCGCTGCCCGCGATGACCGGTACGGTCGCGCTCGACTGGGTGCTCGACCTCACCGGCACCACCCACGACCAGGTCTCCGGCATGCTGGACGCGACCCCGCGCGGCGCCCGGGGGGTCGCCGCGCTGCCCTATCTCTCCCCGTCCGGCGAACGCGCCCCGTTCGTCGACCCGACCGCGCGCGCGGAGTTCACCGGTCTCGATCTGCGGGCCTCGCGCGAGGATCTGGTACGGGGCATGTGCGAGGCGATCGCGTTCGCCGCCCGGCACTGTCTGGAGGCCGCGGGGCTCACCGGCGAGTTGGCCGTGTGCGGCGGCGGCGCGCGCAACCTCGCCTGGCTGCGGCTGTTCGCGGATGTACTCGGCCGCCCGCTCCGGGTCGCGCGGGGTCCGGAACCGGGCGCGCGCGGCGCCGTGCTGGCCGCGGTCGATGCCCGGGGAGCGGAGCTGGGACAGAGCCTGGACGTCGCGGCGTGGACCGCGCCGGACGCCGTGGTGGACCCGGATCCGGCGGGCGTCGCGTTCTACGAACAGGCCTACGCCGACTATCTGTTCCGGGTCGGCGGCGCGCGGGCCCGGTGGCGGGGGCCGGCCGCCACCCACTGAGCGGCGCGGCCCGCGGTCGGCCGTATGGGCGGGTGATCAGCTGAGCGGGCCGGTGATCAGCCGTACGGGGCCCATCAGACCGGTGACGCGCTGCCCGGGGAAGACGAAGTGGGTCGGGCTGACGGCGTCCAAGTACGGCGCGAGCGTGCCGAAGACGGTGATCTCGACCGTACGGTCCCCGGGCCCGGCCAGTCCCGTCACATCGAAGACGTACGGGGAGCACACCCGCACCCCGGCGGCGACGCCGTCGACCCGTACCTCGGCCGTGCCCCGCACCCGCCCCAGGTCGAGGGTGACCCGCCCGGTGCCGGCGTCCGCGGGCAGGGTCAGCACGCGGCTGTAGCGCACGCCGCCGCTGTACTCGGCGAGGCCGCGTGACTCCCAGTCCCCGGTACGGATCCGCCCGGGACCGACCTCGCACCGTACGGGGCCCGCCAGCGCGGCGCCGCCCTGGTGGCCGGGTCGGGTCTCCACACGGAGGGCGACGGTCCGGGTCCCGGAGGGGCCGTCGGCGGTCAGATCGACGGTCACGGTATGTGGCCCGGTCACACCGCCGCCGCGACCGCTGCCGGAGCCGCTGCCGTTGCCGCTGCCGGAGCCGGAGCCGCTGTCAGCGGTCGTCGTCGCGGTGCGCTCGTGACCGTCGACGAACACGGTGGTCGCGCCCTCGATGTCCACCGTCAACCGCCTTGTGCCCGGCGGGAGTTCGCACCGGAACCACTCCACTCCCGGCCGTGCTCCCGGGACGGCGAAGCCGACCGGTACGACAGTGCCGTCATCGGCGTCCGGGTCCAGCCAGGCGGCGCCGGGGAGCGGATGGGGCCGACGCCGCAAGTACAGCGCGGCCGGGTCCCCCACCTGTTCCCTCCGGACCACGACCGGCACCGGCTCACCGGCGCGCTCGGCCCGCCATGTGCCGTCGCTGTGCACGGTCGTCACGCACCGGCCATCGACGTCATAGAGGGCCGCGTCCACCAGAACGGCGGGGTCCTCGCCGTCGTCCGTCCCCACCGCCAGCTCATTGACGCCGATCCGCAGCGCCGACGCGATGTCGTGCCGTCGCACGCGCGGCACGGAATGCTCGGCGTACGGGTCGAATCCGCCCTGTATCCCGACCACCTGACCGTTGACCCGCAGCACACACCGTCCCCGGGACGCGATCTGGACGATCGCACGGGCCGGGAGGTCCACCACGGTCAGTGTCGTCGCCACGGAGGCCCGGCCACCGGGTGCGAGGATCCACTCCGGACGGCGGTAGCGCTCCGGATCGCGTACGAGCGCCACATGTGCGCGCAGGTCGACGTCCTGCTCGGGGGTCAGATCCAGTTCGAGGAGATGGCCCCCCGGTGCGAGCCGTACGGGCCCCAGGGCGAGATGGCCGCCGTCGTCCAGCGCCACGGGCACGCCCCCGAGCCGTACCGTCTTCCGTGCGGCGGCCCCGACCGCCAGATGTCCGTCGAACGCTTCGTCCAGGAGCAGTTCGGTCCGGACGCGCGCCACCGTCCCGGCGGCGATCGGGCCGATCCGGACGAACTCCTCCGGCACATGCCCCTTGGGCCCGAGGACATCACGGTGGATCGGGTCCTTGTGAACGCCCAGGGTGTCGGACCATTCGAGCGGCGAGCCGCCGGCACTCCCGCCGTCGCCGTCGAGGAGGAGCGCGTGCGGGCCGAAGGTGGCATGCGCCCGGGGCCGCGCCGGATCACCCGCGCGGCCCCGCCGCACCGTACGGCACTCGACGACGGCACAGCCCTCACGGTCGTCGCCGCCCGCCGGACGCTCGGGGGAGCCGTACGGGCCGGGCCGCGCGAAGTCGCCCCAGCTGTTGTCCAGGGTCGGTACCAGCGTCATGTCCCACTCGGCGTCCGGTGGGACCTCGATCGTCGTACGGGCCGGATCCGCCACGACCGGACCGTCCGCGCATCCGGTACGCTCCGCCGCCCGCCCCGGAAAGACCAGCACCGCCGCGGGCCCCCGGTCGAACGGCACCTCGGCCTCGACCGCCCGATCGTCATCCTCGGCGCGCCGGACCGGTACCGTACGCGGCTCTCCGCCGAAGGGATCGAGCAGTACGGCCGGCCCCTCCACATCCCTGACCCGTACGTGTGCGTGACGCACATAGCGGTCGGGGTCGAAGTCGTAACGGGCGTCGAGCCAGCCCTGTGCGGCGCCACGTTCGTCGGGAGCGGCGACCGCGGCGCGGGTCGCGCGCGGCACGTCGAACGAGGCCGCGGTCAGGAACACCACCGTCGCGTCCGCCACCCGGCGCGCGAGCGCGGGTACCGACGCCCGTACGACCGGCTGCGTCCCGGTCCGCGCCCGGACCCGCCCCAGCGCCTCGCCCAGACCGTCCGCCGTGCCGACGAGAACCGCGCGGCCATCGGCGAAGCAGGCGCGCAACTCGTCCCGTACCTTGTCCGGGCCGGCGGCCCCGTCCCGCCCTATGACCTCTTCGGGGAGCGCGCCGATCGCGATCAACTCTCCGCCCGCCGAGGCGAATTCGACGAGCCGGAGCGCGGTGTCCTCTTCGAGCGCCGTGCACGCGGGCAGCACGAGCGTCGCATAGCTCTCACCCGCCACGCACAGCCGCGTCCCGTCGCCCGAATCCCTGACCAGGGCGCGGGCGAGGGAGTCGTCATCGATCACATCGGCGTCGAGACCGAGCCGGTCGGTCACCCCGGGCCGGGTCCTGAACCAGGTCATGTCCCCGACGAGGTCGAGATAGACCGCCTGGGCACGGCGCGCGTCGGCGGAGACGCCGTCGAGTGCGGCGCCGGTCTGGGCGGTGGTCGTGGGCAGCAGGATCGCGGTGTCGCACAGATGGCTGCCGAGGCTGAGGATCGCGCACAGCCGGGTGACGGCGTCGGCGAAGACGCGATGGTGTGTCCAGTACGGCTGGCGCCAGTCGGTGCCCGGCGGCGCCCACTCCCACCAGCCGCCCTTGGTCGTGTAGTAGACGGCGTGCGGGTTGTAGAGGGTCGCGCCGGCGCGCAGCCAGGGCAGGAGCCAGTCGTAGGTCTCCTCCAGCGTGCCGCCCCAGCCGGTGGAGTGGAATGCCTCGATCCAGGTCCGGGGCCTGCCGTACAGATGGGCGAGGGAGGAGTGGATCCGGGCGTCCCCGTGGTGGTCCGAGCCTGGCGCGGAGAACCAGCGGTGGGTACGGGCGTAGTCCGCGTACAACTCCACGCCGGCGACCGGGTGTCCGGCGCGGGCCGGGTCCTGCTGGTCGCAGCCGACGACCAGCCCGTGCCGCTCGTGCCAGGCGGCGAGGGGGCGGAAGAAGGCCGCTTCGGCGAGTTCCGCGCGGGTCAGATGGTAGTCGTGGCGGATCCGGTGGACTTCGGGCCGGTGCGCGCCGTCCTCGTACAGGGCGTCCAGATGAGGTACGAGGTCGTAGCCGCGCAATCGCCGGAAGGCGTCGGCGAACCCAGCTGACCAGGTGGGCAGCGCCGGCAGTTCGTCCTGGAACGACCCGACGACGACGGTCCCGAGACGGTCGCCGAGCCGTCGCTCGAACTCGCCGTGCACCCCCGCGAGCAGCGCCGCACAGGCGTCGGCGCCGAGGTAGTCGAAGCCGAGGGCGGTGTGGTGATGGAGCGTCAGCCGCCACCGTCCGGGGCCGGGTGCCCGTACGGACACGCGTCCGGGGCCCGGGGCCCGTACGGACGCGGTCCCCGCGCCTGCGACAAGAGGCAGCGGGATCGCCGGACCGACAGGGGATCCGTCGCCGTCGACCGGCTCCGCGCTTCCCGCCAGCGGCTGCCCGCCGTCCGGGCAGCACAGCTCGCCGGGGCCGTCGACCAGGGCGTGTACGCGTTCGAGCCGACGGCCCGCGTATCCGGGCCGCTCGTCGACCAGACGCGCCTGGAGATCTGCTCCGGAGAATCCGAGCTGGTCGTAGAACCAGAGCCCGATGCCCAGTGCGCGCGCGTCGTCACAGACCCCTTCGAGCAGGGCCCACCAGTCGTCGGAGAGGAACGGTGGATCGTCGGCGTCGGAGCCGAACAGCGGCCCCGACGGCGCGAGGTTGAGCAGGACCAGATTGAACACCCCGCCCCGCGCGAAGCGTTGGAGCTGGTCGCGCAGGCGCGCGCGGTCGAGCCGTTCCCCGCTCCACCACCAGATGGCGGTGGGCGAGAACGCGCGCGGCGGTTCGGTCAGGACCTCCGCGATGCTCGTGGGGAGGGAAGGTCCTTCGTGCGTCATGAACTGTTCCTAGTTTCTGGAGCCTTGTGCCTTTGGAACCTTGTGCCGTTGGGGCCTTCAGTCTTTGGAGCCTTGCGCCGTTGAGGTCTTCAGTCTTTGGAGCCTTGCGCCGTTGGGACGTTCAGCCTTTGAGTCCGCCCGCGAAGCCCTTGATCACATAACGCTGGAGCAGCAGGAACACCACGAGGATCGGCAGGGCGGCCAGCGCCAGACCGGCGAAGACGAGGCCGTAGTCGGAGACGTACTGGCCCACGAACGAGAACACGCCCACGGGGACGGTCTCCTTGCCGGATCCGCCGAGATACAGCAGCGGGGTGAAGAAGTCGTTCCAGATGAAGACCGCGTTGAGGATGATCACGGTGCCGGTGATCGGCCGCAGCAGGGGGAAGACGACGCGGGTGAACGCCTGGCGGTGGTTACAGCCGTCGATGAGCGCGGCCTGCGCGTAGTCCTGGGGCAGGGCGCGGATGAACCCCGTGTAGAGGAAGACCGTGAACGGCAGTTGGATGCCCGTGTAGAAGAGGACCATGCCGTGGTACGTACCGAGCCAGCCGAGGTCGTCGACGAGTTTGTACAGCGGGATCATGCCGAGTTGGAACGGCAGCACGATGCCCAGCAGGAAGAGGATGTAGAGCCCGTAGCCGAGTCCCCGGGCGCGGCGCGCGAGGTAGTAGGCGCCGGTGGAGCCGAGGACGATCAGCAGCAGCAGACTGACGGCGGTGATGATCGCGCTGTTGAGCAGGGCGGGTCCGAGGGAGGCGGCGGACCACGCGTTGCCGAAGTTGGCGAAGGTGGGTGGCGCGGGCGGCGACAGGGGCGAGTCCGCGATCTGCGCCGGGTCCTTCATCGCCAGCGTGACCAGCGCGTACACCGGGAACAGAAACACCACGGCGGCGGCGGCCATGACGAGTTCCAGCGCGTAACCCCCGTACCGGGCGCGGCGCCTGCCGGGCCTACTGCGGGCGGTCGTGGCGGTGGCGGTGCTCACGCGGTGACCTCCCGGGCACGCAGATAACGGAGTTGGACGAGGGAGACGGCGGCGACGAACAGCGCGAGGACGAGCGCGACGGCGGTGCTGTAGCCGAACTTCCCGAAGACGAAGGCTTCTTTGTACAGCACGGTCGAGAGCGTCTCGCTCGATGTGCCGGGGCCGCCGTTGGTGGCCGCGTAGACCTGGTCGAAGAGCTTGAGGCCGCCGATGGTCGACAGCATGAGGTTGATGGTCAGTGCCGGGGCCAGCAGCGGCCAGGTGACATAGCGGAAGCGCTGCCAGGTGCCCGCGCCGTCGATACGGGCGGCCTCGTGGAGTTCGACGGGTACGCCCTGGAGGCCGGCGAGGAAGATGACCATCGAGTATCCGGCGTACTGCCAGACGACCATGGCGGCGACGGACCAGAGCGCGAGCGAGGGGTTACCGAGCCAGTCCTGCCGCAGTCCGCCGAGGCCGAGGGCGCCGAGGATTCCGTTGAGCCCCGCGCCGTTGTCCGGGTTGTAGACGTACTTCCACAGGAAGGCGACCATGACGGGGCTGACGACGGCGGGCGCGAAGAAGATCACCCGCAGCAGCGAGCGGGATCTGATGTTGGCGTTCACGCCGAGCGCGAGCAGCAGCCCGATGCCGTTCTGGACAATGACCACCGCGAGCGTGAGCAGCAGGGTGTTGCTGACGGACTCCAGGGCGCGGTCGTCGTCCAGCAGGGTACGGAAGTTGTCCAGGCCGACGAAGGCGAAGTCGCCGACGCCGGACCAGTCGGTGAAGGCGTACACCACCCCGGCGAGGCTCGGATAGAGGACGACGACGGCGTACACGAGGAGCGCGGGGACGACGAAGGCCCAGGGCGGGAGGGTGGTGTCACGATGGCGCCGGGTCCGCCCCGCCGGAGCAGGCGCGCCGCCCTTCGCGGGCGCCTCGCCTGCCGCCGCGCCTCCCGCCGCGTCGGCCGCCCCGCCGGGTCGCTCAGGGTCGGAAGCGTCGGAAGCGGCCGTGTCCGGCAGGGAGTTCACGAGGACTTCCCGTACGCCTGGTCCATCTTCCCCAGCGCGCCCGCGACATCCGTCTTCCCCGCGAGCAGTTCCTGCACGGCGGCGAAGTGGGCGGGCTGGACCTCGGCGTTGGGCCAGCTCTGGTCCATGAAGGGGACGGCGCGATTGGCGTCGATGATGGGCAGGAAGCCGGCGAGGGCGGGATCGATCTTGGTGGTGGCGTCGCGGGTGAAGGGGATCGCCGAGACGGCCGTCGCCCAGCGGTTGATGTTCTGTTGCTGTCCCAGGAATTCGATGAACGCCTTCGCCTCGGCCGGGTTCTTGGCGTGCGCGGCGACGCCGAGGCCGACGACGATGCCCGCCGGAATCCACGACTCGGCGGCATTGTCACCGCCGGGGAAGGGGAACATGCCCAGATCGTCGGGGGTGGGGGTGGCCTGCCGGAAGTTGGCGAGTACGGCCGAGACCTGGACGGCCATGGCGGCCTTCCCGCTCGCGACCAGCGAGGTCTGCTGCTCGTAGGTGGTGCCGTTGGGGTTGTCGTTGAAGAAGCCCTTGCGCTGGAGCTCCTGGTACTTGCCCAGGGCGTCGGCCCAGCCGGAGCCGACGAACTTCGCGCGGCCGGCGGCCATGTCGGCGTCGAAGCCCGGGTTCTTGGCGTAGACGGCGTTGGGGACCAGCGCGTAGCTGATCAGCTGGGTGACCCAGGGGGTCTGGGCACCGAGCGCGATGGGCACTATGCCCTTGGCCTTGAGCTTGGCGCAGACGTCGAGCAGTTCGCTCCATGTCCTGGGCGGCTGGACGCCCGCCGTGGCGAAGGCCTTCTTGTTGTAGATGGCGCCGATGACACTGCTGCCCGCGGAGTACAGATAGGTCTTGCCGTCGTGGCGGTAGGCGGGGTCGAAGTTCTTGGGGATGCGCCGGGTCCACCGCTGCTCGCCCAGGTCGGTGAGGAGCCCGGCCTTGGCCAGCTCGACCATGGACATCGCGCTGCCACTGCCGGGGAACAGCACATGCACATCGGGGGCGTTGCCGCCGGCGAGCTGAGTGCGTACGACCGTCTGCACCTGGTCGGTGGGGGCGAAGGAAGTGGAGAAGGCGGCATCGGGGTGGCTCTCGCGGTAGAGCGCGAGCAGTTCCTCGATAGGTTTCTGCTGGTCGGCGACGCCGACGACACGTACCTTGCCCGAGCCGCCGGAGCCGGAGCACGCGGTGAGCAGCGGGGGAAGCGCGGCCAGGGCCGCGACTGCGCCGCCGGCGCGCAGGAACCCCCGCCGGCTGACCGTGCCCGGGACAGACTCTGGCAGGCCGCGGGAACCGGTGGTCATGGTGTGTCCTCCTCGTGGGATCCGGCGAGCGACGCCGCCGGGCTTGGAGCACGTCGGGGCGCGGGGCTCACGACGGGCGCCGTCGGGTACCCGCCCGTGGGACGCGAGGGGTACGTGGGACGCGAGGGGTACGACGCGGTGAAGCGGTAGACGCCCGAGCCGACGCGGTAGACCGAGTGGCCGGTGCCGGTGCCGGTGCCGGTGTGGGTGTGGGTGTCGGTGTCGGTGTCGGTGTCGGTGTCGGAGCAAGTATCGGTATCGGTGCGAGTGTCGGTGTGGGCGGCGGGAATGGTCGCGAGGAGCGTCAGGTGCTCGCTGTCCACCGGTACCGCGCCCGACTCGCGGACCGAGTCGTGGTCGTCGGTGGGCACATGCACCTCGGCGCTCGCGCCCGGTGGGACGTGGACGCGCAGGCCGATGGTGCGGTCGTGGCGTTCCCAGCGCACCGTGACGGTGCCCCGGGCCGATTCGTAACCGGCGCTCGCGTGGCTGAGTTCGCCGGGCCTTGGCCGGATCAGCAGCCGCCGGTATCCGGTGGAGTCCGGGCTCTGGTCGAGTCCGGCGACGCCCCGGTAGAGCCATTCGCCGATCGAGCCGAGCGCGTAGTGGTTGAAGGAGTTCATCGAGGGGGCGCGGAACCCCGTACCAGGTGTCCAGCCGTCCCAGCGTTCCCAGATGGTGGTGGCGCCGTGGCGCAGCGGGAACAGCCAGGACGGCACGTCGGTACGGCGCAGCAGGGCGTGCGCCAGGTCCGCGCGGCCGTACGCGTCCAGCACGGGCGCGGCGAGCGCGACGCCGAGGAAGCCGGTCTGGAGGGCGGGTCCGGCCGCCTCGATGAGTTCGGCGAGCCGCCGGGCGGCGGGGTCGGTGGCGTCCTCGGGCAGCAGGCCGAAGGCGAGGGCGACGAGATAGCCGGTCTGGGTGTCGCCGGCGATCCGTACGGTGGGCTCGCCTGCCGCGTTCTTGTCGGTCGTCACGAACTGCTCATTGAAGGCGGTACGGATGTCGGTGGCCAGCCGGTGACAGTCCCGCGCCACGTCCGGGAGCCCCAGCACCTCGGCGGCGCTCGCGGTCAGGCGTGTGCTGTGCGCGAAGTAGGCGGTGGCGATGACCTCGCGCGGGGTCGGGACCCCCGGGGCGAGCCAGTCGGAGAAGTGCGGACCGACATGCCCGCGCCAGATCAGGTCCGGGTTGTGACGGTGGATCAGATCGACCCAGGCGCGCATGGCGGGCAGCGCGCGGGCGAGGAAGCGCGGATCGTCGTAGGTGCGGTACAGATGCCAGGGGATGATCACACCCGCGTCGCCCCAGCCGGGGGCGCCCTCGTCGGCGACACCGATGAGACGCGGCGCGACATTGGTGAAGCCGCCTTCTGGGGTGCGGGCGTCCTCGATGTCGCGGAGCCACTTGGTGAAGAACGCGGCGACATCGGCGTTGAGCGCGGCGGTCGGCAGGAAGACCTGCGCGTCGGCGAGCCAGCCGAGCCGTTCGTCGCGCTGTGGGCAGTCCGTGGGCACACTGACGAAGTTCGAGCGCTGTCCCCAGACCACACAGTCGTGGAGCCGGCGGATCTCGGGGTCGGAGCAGTCGAACGCGCCGGACCATGGTGTGTCGCTGTGCAGCGCCACGGCGACGACATCGGAGTCGTACACCTGCGGGATTCCGCTGATCTCCGCGAAACGGAACCCGTGGTAGGTGAAGCGCGGCTCGAAGACGACGTGTTCACGGCCGTCACCGATCAGTACGTCGGTGGCGGCGGCGGTGCGCAGGTTCGCGGTGTAGAGGCGGCCCGTCTCGTCCAGCGCCTCGGCGTGGCGTACCACCACCCGCGCGCCGGCGGCGAGTCCGGCGACGCGGAGCCGTACCCGGCCGGCGAGGTTCTGTCCGAAGTCGACGATATGGGTGTCGTGTCCGCCGTCGCCCCGCTCCCCTTCGCCTCGTTCTCCATCAACCCGTTCTCCTGCGCCCCGCTCCCCTTCGCCCTCCTGGCGGGGGACGCGGGTGATCGAGCGGGGGCGCAAGGCGGTCGTGGCCCGTACCGGTTCGTCGACGGACGCCACGAGCACACGATGGTCGGTGTCCGTGATCAGCGCCGGTGACCACTCCGTGTCGTCGAAGCCGGGCAGTTCCCAGCCGTTGGCGGCGTGCCGCAGATCATGGCACTCCCCCATGAGCAGATCGGCGTGGCGGATCGCGCCGGTGTGAGTACGCCAGGTGTCGTCGGTGACGATCGTGGTGGTACGGCCCTCGGCGTCCTCGATATGCAGCTCCGCTAGGAACTGCGGGTACGCGCCGTAGTGGGCGCCGGCCCTGCGGGGCTCGAAGCCGACGAAACCGCTCCACCAGCCATCGGCGACGGTCGCGGCGAGGACGTTCTCGCCGTCGCGGACCAGTTCGGTCACGTCGTACGTCTGGTACTGCACGCGACGGGTGTAGTCGGTCCAGCCGGGCGCGAGTTCCGCGTCGCCGACCCGGGTGCCGTTGAGGCGGACCTCGTACAGACCGCGCGCGCTGACATAGAGCCGGGCGCGGACGGCCGCGGGGCCGGTGAAGGCGCGCCGGAGCAGGGGGCAGGGGGCGAGACCGTGGTCGTCCAGGGCGCGTTCGCCCTCGGTCGGCGCGTCCATGACCGGGATCGGGCGGGGGTCGTGGCCGATCCATGAGGCGCGCCACTCGTCCGTGCCGCGGAACGCGGTCTCGAACCAGGACGTCGCCTCGACGGCGGCAGCCGAACCGGCCCCGGCCTCCGTGCCGTTGGGGCCGGGCCGCTCGGCCGGCCAGACGGCGACCCGCCAGTGGTAGCGCGTACGGGACTTCAGCGCGGGTCCGGCGTAGACGGCGCCGATGGCGTCGGGGTCCTCGATCCGGCCGGTGTCCCAGAGGGGTTGGCCGCCCTCGTCCAATTCCTCGGCCCGGTCGGCGACCCGCACGCGGTACGCGAGGGGCGCGTCGCCCCGGCGCGCGGACGCGAGCCGCCAGGAGAGCAGGGGCGCGGCCTCGTCGATGCCCAGCGGGGTGGCGCGGTGGTCGCATCGCAGGGCGTAGGGCCGCAGGGACACGAGCACGTCCTTCCTTCGCGCCGGGAGCGGCGCGTCAGCGTCGACTGTTCGTCAGTTCGTCCGCTCGTCGTCACTTGCACGGCGTGAAGACGACCATCTTCGAATGTGAAATCTAACGTGAATTCTGTGGCGTGGAGACTATGAGCCCCTCGCGAGAGGTGTCAAGAGTGTTACCGAGGTGCGCGTTGGCCATCTCATGCCGCGGTCGATCTTCGCTGAGGAGCCGCTTACAGTCGCCTACGACAAGCGTTGTAGCCCCCACAGCGGGTGCTCTTGTACCCCGTGATTCTCATGTGATATTCACCGTGTGATTACAACACGAACGGACGTTAAATAAAGCGCCGGTACCCCTTCGAGTACCTCGGCTCGGGCGGGATCCCGCACGACGGAACGGACCAGCATCCATGCCACTGAACAGTGGGATCGACAGATCCAGAGGGTTGGGGCGACGCGCGATGCTCGGCGCCTCGGGAACGCTCGCGTTGGCGTTCGCCGCCGGCAACCTGTCGGCCGGCCGGGCCGCAGCCGCCGAGCGATTCACTGAGGACCCCTTCACCCTGGGGGTCGCGTCCGGCGACCCCTGGCCGGACGGATTCGTCCTGTGGACCCGCCTCGCGCCTCACCCCCTCGCCCCCGACGGCAACGGCGGCATGCCGCCCCACTCGGTCACGGTCCGGTGGGAAGTCGCCGAGGACGAACGCTTCCGGCGTGTCGTACGCCGGGGACGGACCAAGGCGGTGGCGGAGCTCGCCCACTCGGTCCATGTCGAACTGACGGGCCTTCAGTCCGATCGGCAGTACTACTACCGGTTCAGCGCCGGCGGTGTGATCAGCCCCGTCGGCCGCACCCGTACCGCGCCCTCGCCGTACAGCCGGCCCAGGGAGCTGAACTTCGCCTTCGTCTCCTGCCAGGCGTGGTTCGAGGGCTTCTACACCGCCTATCGCCATCTCGCGCAGGAGGACATCGATCTCATCCTGCATCTCGGCGACTACATCTACGAGAACCCCATCGACGCGATGGGCGGGGTGCGCCAGGTCCCCGTCGCCGCCGAGCTGCGTCCCGAGCCGATGGACCTCGCCCAGTACCGCAACCGGCACGCGCTGCACCGCTTCGACCAGGACCTGATCGCCGCCCACCAGGCCCACCCGTTCGCCGTCGTCTGGGACGACCACGAGGTGGAGGACAACTGGGCGGGCGACCACTCCAAGCTCGACAACGAGCCCGACCAGGACCCGGCGGTCTTCCGCCTGCGCGCCGCGGCCGCGTTCCAGGCGTACTACGAGCATCTGCCGCTGCGCCTGCCCAACAAGCCGAGGGGCTTCGAGGCCCGGCTGTACCGCAAGCTGGGCTACGGGCGGATGGCCTCGTTCCATATCCTTGACACCCGGCTGTTCCGTGACGACCAACCCTGCGGTGACGGTACGAAGAGCGGCTGCGACGAGCGCCTCGACCCCGACCGCAGCATCCTCGGCGCCGAGCAGGAGAGCTGGCTCTACAACAGCCTCGGCCGCTCCGGGACGACCTGGAACTTCATCCCGCAGCAGATCCCCATGAACCAGGTCGACACCGACCCCGGCCCCGGCCAGTCGTTCGTGATGGACTTCTGGGACGGATACGCGTCCTCGCGGCAACGGCTGTTCGACCAGATCGCCGCGCGTCGGGTGAGCAACCCCGTGGTGCTCACCGGCGACATGCACCGCCATCTCGCCGCCAACCTCAAGCGGGACTTCGACGATCCTGACTCGGCCACCGTCGGCGTCGAATTCGTCGGCACCTCCGTCTCCACCAAGATGGACGGCATGGACCTCGACCCCTCAGGGGCGAGCCTGCTCGCGGCCAACTCGCATATCGAGTTCACCAACTACCAGCGCGGCTATGTCCGCTGCACGGCCACACAGGAGTTCTGCCGGGCCGACTTCAAGGTGCTCCCGTACGTCACCCGGCCCGGTGCGCCCGTGTCGACCCGTATCTCCTATCTCACCGAGGCGGGACGGCCGGGGCTGCAACGCGCCTGATGGTACGTCAGCCGCCCTGACCCGTACGGCGGCGCTACGGTTGCCGGGGCGGCCCCGGGCTCTCACCATCGGAGCGTGGGTGGCCGCCCTCGGACCGTTCCTCCGACCCTCGGACCGTTCCTCGGACCGGCTCGCGAGAGCCGCCCTCGGGGATCCGCCCGGGTGGCCGTCACCCCGACAGCGCACCTCGCCAGGCGCTTATCTCACACCTGAGATAATCTTCCCCTATGGCAGACGACTACCTCGTACGCATCGGCAAGCTCATCCGTGACGCACGTCAGCATCGTGGCTGGACACAGAGTCAGCTCGCCGAAGCTCTGGCCACCAGCCAGAGCGCCGTGAACCGCATCGAGCGCGGCAACCAGAACATCAGCCTTGAGATGATCGCGCGCATCGGTGAGGCGCTCGACAGTGAGATCGTGTCCCTCGGCTATGCCGGGCCCATGCATCTGCGGGTGGTCGGCGGACGCCGGCTCTCCGGCTCCATCGACGTCAAGACGAGCAAGAACGCGTGCGTGGCACTGCTCTGCGGCTCTCTGCTCAACAAGGGGCGCACGGTGCTGCGCCGGGTCGCGCGGATCGAGGAGGTGTTCCGGCTCCTGGAGGTGCTCAACTCCATCGGCGTACGGACCCGCTGGATCAACGACGGCGTGGACCTGGAGATCGTGCCGCCCGCCGAGCTCGACATGGAGGCCATCGACGCGGAGGCCGCCCGCCGAACCCGCTCCATCATCATGTTCCTCGGCCCGCTGCTGCACCGGATGGACACCTTCCGGCTGCCGTACGCGGGCGGCTGCGACCTCGGTACGCGCACGATCGAGCCGCATATGATCGCGCTGCGCCGGTTCGGTCTGGACATCGCCGCGACCGAGGGCCTGTACCACGCCCAGGTGGACCACACGATCTCGCCGGACCGCCCGATCGTACTGACCGAGCGCGGGGACACCGTCACCGAGAACGCCCTGCTGGCCGCCGCCCGCCATGACGGCACCACCGTCATCCGCAACGCCTCGTCGAACTACATGGTCCAGGACCTGTGCTTCTTCCTCGAAGCATTGGGCGTCCGGGTCGACGGCATCGGCTCGACCACCCTGACCGTGCACGGAGTGCCGTCCATCGATGTGGACGTCGACTACTCCCCCTCCGAGGACCCGGTCGAGGCGATGAGCCTGATCGCCGCCGCCGTGGTCACCGAGTCCCAGCTGACGATCCGCCGCGTCCCGATCGAGTTCCTGGAGATCGAGCTCGCGGTGCTGGAGGAGATGGGGCTCGACCACGACCGCACCACCGAGTACTCCGCCGACAACGGCCGTACCCGGCTGGTGGATCTGACGGTACGGCCCTCCAAGCTGGAAGCGCCGATCGACAAGATCCACCCGATGCCGTTCCCCGGGCTGAACATCGACAACGTGCCGTTCTTCGCGGCCATCGCGGCGGTGGCGCAGGGCCAGACCCTGATCCACGACTGGGTCTACGACAACCGCGCCATCTACCTCACGGACCTCAACCGCCTCGGCGGCCGGCTCCAACTCCTCGACCCCCACCGCGTCCTGGTCGAGGGCCCCACCCGCTGGCGCGCGGCCGAGATGATGTGCCCGCCGGCGCTGCGACCCGCCGTGGTCGTGCTGCTGGCGATGATGGCGGCGGAGGGTACGTCCGTACTCCGCAATGTCTATGTCATCAACCGCGGTTACGAAGATCTGGCGGAGCGTCTGAACTCGGTGGGCGCGCAGATCGAGATCTTCCGCGACATCTGATACGACGCCGCCGCACCCCGTCTGACCTGCTGCTCAGCGGGTGGAGAAGGGGTGCGGCGGCATCTCTGGGACTGCCCTGGGACGTAGCTCACTGTTGGTGCGGAACTTCCACCCGACGCCGTTGAGTACCCGGCGCCGTTGAGTATCCCGCGGTCGTCCAGCCGCTTCCGACCCCGCGGTGACACCGGCGGCAGCGGTCCGGCGAACTCCCCCTCGGCGTCTTGCGGTTCATGGCGACGCATCACCCGGCCATGAACCATTCCTCAAGATCTTCTGAAGCGGCCCTCGGTGCTCAGGCGAGCTTGAGGAGCAGTTGGCTGAGTTCGGCCGGCATGGTGATCATGCAATCGTGGCCGGTCGGCAGTTCCCAGACCCGCGCGGCAGTGCCGTTGGGCTGCACCGGGGGGACGGGGCGGCGGGTGACGCCGGCCGGCCTGGGGCCGACATTATGGATGTGCGTACGCGGGATCGCGTTCACGTCCGGGTTGTCCAGCCGCACCGGCTGCCGCAGGCAGCGCACCGGCTGGTCCGAGAGCATCCCGCGCAGCCAGGCGATGTCGGCCGGGTCCGTGACGCCGAACAGGCCGAAGGGCGCGGGCTGCTCGGGCATCGGCGGCACGCGCCAGCCACTCTCGGACTGCTCGGCGAGTTCGATCAGCCGCCGGGTCATGGGCTGGACGTCGACCGCGGACTCACCGTCCTCCGGGACCATCGCGTCGAGGTAGACCAGGTGCGCGATGCGTCGCGGAATCCGGTTGGCCGCGGAGGAGATCACCAGCCCCGCGTAGCTGTGGCCGACGAGTACGACATCATCGAGGTTCTCCTCGGTGATCAGCCTGACCACGTCGTCCACGTGCGTGTCGAGCCCCACCTTGGGCCCCGCCAGGTGCACCTTGTCGCCGTAGCCGGTCAGGGACGGCGCGAACACCCGGTGCCCGGTGGCCTCCAGCAGCGGCACCACCCGCTCCCAGCTCCGCCCGCTGTGCCAGGCGCCGTGTACCAGCAGATATGTGGTCATGAGTGAATCAGCCTTCCTTCGCGGCGGCGGTAGGACACGGTCACGCGGATGCCGCCGGGCCACTGCCCTGGTGGTTACTAGAGGTACCTCGGTACTGTTTTATTACTGCAAACACTCTGGTTCATTCGATGTATTCATCGCAATAAGGCACTTTTCGGTGCCTCGGTTCTCTGGAGGTAACCATGGACGCGGGACGCGTCGGTTCGCAGCGGACAGCAAGCCCCAGCGACGCGTGCCGGACGCGGGTGGTGCTCGACATCGTCGGGGACAAGTGGTCCCTGCTGGTCGTGCGCAACCTCAGGGACGGACCTCGCCGGTTCACCGAGCTCAAGAAGGCCATCGACGGAATCAGCCAGCGCATGCTCACTGTGACGTTGCGCAGCCTGGAGCGGGACGGAATCCTCACCCGCACCGTCTACGGCGTCATGCCGCCGCATGTCAGCTACGAGCTCACCGAGATGGGCGTCACCTTGCGTGAGGCCGCCGCGCCCCTGCTCGAATGGAGCGTTGCGCACCTGGCCCGGATCGACGATGCCCGCGACGCCTACGACGCCCGCGCGGACAACTCGGCGGCCTTGTAGCGGACGCAAGGGGAGTCCTCCGGGACTTCCGGCCCCATCAAGCGGCATGAAGAAAACAACGGACGCCGGGAGCGGCCGCGTTCTCGGTGCCGCACCCGTCACCGTCGTGTCTGTCGGCGGGCCCGCTTCACCTCGCGGTCGATGGCCCAGGCGTCGGCGACCGGACCGATATGACGGAGCTTGTCGGGATTGATCACCCCGCGGATGGTTTGAATCCGCCCGTCGAGCACGTCGAGGGCCAAGGTGTGCAGCACCTTGCCGTCCCGGTCGCGGAAGATCGCGCCGGGCTGGCCGTTGACCTCGTGCGGCTCGAACGTCACATCGATCCGGCTCATCAAGGGGAAGACCGTGCCCAGCAGGCGGGCCACCTGCTCCGCGCCCATCACGGCCCTGGCCAGCTGCGGGGCCTTGCCGCCGCCGTCCCCGACCATCGACACGTCGGCGGCGAGCAGGTTCCGCAGCCCGCCCACATCACCGTTCTTCAACGCGTCGAAGAACCGCGTCGCCAGCTCCTGGCGCTCCTGCCGGTCCGCTTCGAACCGCGGACGTCCCGCTTCCATGTGCCGCCGCGCCCGTACCAGCAACTGCCGGCACGCCGCCTCCGAACGCCCCACCGCCGCGGCGACCTCGTCGAACCCGAAGGCGAACACCTCCCGCAGCACGAACACCGAGCGTTCCAGCGGGCTGAGGCGCTCCAGGAGCAGCAGCGCCGCCATGGACACCGAGTCGGCCAGCTCCGCCGAACGCGCCGGATCCTGGTACGGATCGCTGAGCAGCGGTTCGGGAAACCAGGGGCCCACGTACTCCTCGCGCCGCACCCGCGCGGAGCGCAGCACGTCGATCGAGATCCGCGTCACCGTGGTGGACAGGAACGCCTTGGTGGACACGGGCCGGGTCGACGAGGCGTCGTAGCGCAGCCAGGTCTCCTGCACCGCGTCCTCGGCCTCGGCCACACTGCCCAGAATCCGGTAGGCGATCGAGAACAGCAGCGGCCGCAGCTCCTCGAACTCCTCGACCTTGCTCACGCCGACCCCTGGCATCTCCCCTCCACCTCTCAGTGGAACTGCCCGACCTTGTAGTCCCCGGCCGGCTGCTGGGTGATGATGTTCAGCCGGTTCACCGTGTTCATGAAGGAGACCATGACCACCAGGGCGGTGAGCTGCTCCTCGTCGTAGTGCTCGGCAGCGTGCGCCCACACCTCGTCGCTGACACCACGGGCCGCGTCCGCGACCCGGGTGCCCTCTTCCGCCAGTTCCAGCGCGGCACGCTCGGCCTCGGTGAAGACCGTGGCCTCCCGCCAGGCCGCGACGAGGTTCAGCCGCACGGAGGTCTCACCGGCGGCGGCGGCCTCCTTGGTGTGCATGTCGACGCAGACGGCGCAGCCGTTGATCTGGCTCACGCGCAGCGCCACCAGTTCCTGCGTCACGGCCGGCAGCGGCGACTCCTTGAGCGCCTTGCCCGCCGACATGAAGTACTTGAGAGCCTTGCCCGCGGTCGGGCTGGTGAAGTAGTTCAGTCGCGCGTCCATGATGTGTTCCTCCGCGGTCGTCGTGGCTACACCCCCTGAGACGAGGCGGCCCGACCTCCTGTGACATGGACGGATGTGACCCACGTCTCCTCGCCGCCGACGGCTGATCCGGCGCAGGAGCGGCCAGTCCGCGCTTCGCGGCGTTCTCCCGGCCCCGCGCGATATCGGGGCCGCGGACGTCGATCCCCACCCCGCGCACACCTGGATCTCCTCACGTGGTGGTCCTGGCGGCCGGGAACGCGGCACGCCGGGCGGCCCGTCTCAACCGATCGCGTCGACCAGCAGCTTCGCGGCCACGGCGGTCCCATCGGTACGGATCTCACCGGCCACGGCCTTCGCCCGGTCGTGGGTCCCGGCGGCCAAGGCCGTCCCGAGCGCCGCCGACAGGGACTCGACGGTCGGAGTCGGACCGTCATGTGCCACACCGATGCCCAGGTCGGCCACTCGGCCGGCCCAGTAAGGCTGGTCCGCCGCCTGGGGTACCACCACCTGCGGCGCGCCCGCCCGGGTAGCGGTTGTCGTCGTACCAGCGCCGCCATGGTGGACGACGGCGGCCATCCGGGGAAACAGCGCCTGCTGGTTGATCTCGCCGATGACGAAGCAGTCGTCACCGTCGTCGATGAGGTCCAGATCCGCCCAGCCGCGGGCCACGACCACGCGGCGGCCCTGTGCCCGGACCGCGTCGACGGCCACCCTGGCGATATCGGCCGAGGCGAGCATGGGCATGCTGCCGAAGCCCACGTACACCGGTGGTGTGCCGACGTCCAGGAACGCGAGCAGACCGGCCGGGAGCGGGTTGTGGTCGGGC
Source organism: Streptomyces sp. NPDC094034 (assembly GCF_040303865.1). NCBI lineage: Bacteria > Bacillati > Actinomycetota > Actinomycetes > Kitasatosporales > Streptomycetaceae > Streptomyces > Streptomyces sp. NPDC094034. The sequence continues at coordinate 58,057 of NZ_JBEOUD010000003.1, forward strand.
ACGATCCACGCGCCGGTCTGTACGACGTCGAAGTCCGGCGTCGGCCGCCACGGGTCCAGGACCGGATCGGTGGCCAGCCACGGCCGGCCGCCGATGACATAGTCACGGACGTTGTCCACCGGCGGCAGTCCGATCGAGGCCCGGTTCGTGTTGAGCGCCGCGCCGAAGAGCGCGTTGTTGCTCTCGGCGTCCAGGTCCCACAACACCTTGTTGTCGGTCACCTCCGGCGGGAACGGCCTGCCCGGGTAGGCCAGCGGCCGGTGGTGCGGCGAGGGCAGGGTGAGCTGCTGGAAGGTCACGGACACCGAGCGGATACCCAGCTTCTCGGCCACCGACAGCCCCCCGGCGGCGGCCGGCATCATCCCGGTCGCCACCACCACGTCACATCCTTCGGCGGCCGCGGTGACCACCTCGAACTGGCTGGCGATCACCTCCGCCGCGCGCTCCGGCAGCGAAGACGCCGGCGGCGCCCCGGCCGCCAGCGCACGCGCCGACCGACCGACGGGCACGAGCGTCACACCGACACCCGCGAGCCGCTGCGCGAAGTCCTCGTCCGGTGGCGCGCACACCCGCACCTCCGCGCCGAGTTCCCGCAGCCGCGCCGTGAGCCCCACCAGCGGTTCAACATCCCCACGCGACCCATACGTCGACAAAAGCACACGCACTTCGTGAATCTCCCAATCCCCTGGATTTCTGTGCAACTTCCTGCCTTGGCCGACGATTTTGCAGCACAACCCGGCTCTTGCCGCAAGGCCCCCCATGCGCTATAAGTTGAGCACGGCGAGGAGTTGATCTCCTCGCCATTGTCGGCTGAGCCCGCTTCGCGGCCAGAGCGCCGGAAGCCCTGATGTCCTCGTGCGGATCACACGCGGCGCGGCTCCGGCGACACACTGACGACACACTCCGTCGGGGAGTGTGTGTTCTTCGCCCTCAGCCCGCCCCGGGACTGTCTCAACACGTCGTTCCACTTCGAGCAGGCCCCCTCACAGGGACATCAAGGGAGTTCACGGCAGCTCACGGGAGGTCACGGGAGATCAACCGCCCGCCCGACAAGGGAGTTATCGGTTGCGGCCCACGACACACAACGGATAGCTTCGCCCGGCCGCCCAGATGTGGACCGGCACCGTCGACAAGGAGGTGTGCAGCACATGCGCAGGAGCCGTCAGCACCGGACACCGTGTTCTGCCACCCACGACTTCCCCACGACGGAGACACCTTGTCGATTCGCCTCACCAAGCTGACCGACCCCGACCACACCGCGTCCAGCCACCGCCTGGCCTGGCTGGCGTCCGGACCCGGCGGAACTCCCGTCGGATCGGCCTTCCTTCGCCTGTTCAGCTCGCCCGGCCAGGATCACCTGGCCGAACTCGAACTCGCCGTCCATCCGGCCGAGCGGCGCAACGGCACCGGCTCCCAACTGCTGGCGGCGGCTGTGGCCGCCGCCGGGGCCGAGGGCCGACGCCGTGTCACCGCCCAGGCCGAGGCGGACTCATCCGGCGACCTGTTCCTCTCGGCACTGGGCTTTCGCAAGGTCCAGACGATGATCTTCAGCCGACTCGCCCTGACGCGGGTGGACACCGTTGCCCTCAAGGAGATCATCCGGCAGCGGCATCCCGGCTTCCGGCTGGAGTGGTGGGACGGCATCGTCCCCGACGAACGCGCCCAGACCTTCGCGGACTCGCGGCGAGCCATGGACGACATGCCCATGGATGACGCCGACTACGGCAAGGTGATCTGGAGTGTGGACCGGGTTCGATCGGTGGCCAGGACCGTCGAGGAGCGCGGCGACCTCCTGCACACCGTCACGGCCGTCAGAGAGGCGGACGGTGCGATCGTCGGATTCACCGAGCTTGTCGTGCCCGGTAGCCGCACGGGTGACGGCCAGCACTACGGCACCGGCGTCCTGCCCGAACATCGCGGGCTCGGCCTCGGCCGCTGGATGAAGGCGGAGGCGATCCGGCAGGCCATCGAGTACCACCCGCTTCTCGAAGGACTGCTGACGGACACCGCCGCGAGTAATCGGCCCATGCGCGCCATCAACGACGAGTTCGGCTACTCGCCCACACACATATCGCTGCGGTACCAACTCGATCTGTAGACGCGTCGGCCGCGGGCCGGGGACACACCGTCATCCCGGTTGGTGCAGGGCGAGGGCTCGGCCGGGCGAGGACCCGGCCGGGCAAGCGGCTCGGCGCTCCCCGGTTCCGCCCGCGGTCCCGCCCCCGGTCCGCCTCCGATCCCGCCCGGGGTCCCGCCCGGGGTCCCGTACCGCGGTGCGGACCGCGGCGGGCCGGCCCGCGCCGCACCCTCGGTGTGGCTCCGCCGCCGGGTCTCGCGCCGACCGTACGCTGACCCCGGCCGGACACCAGGGGCCGGCCCCGCTCTCCTTCCGGCCGTGCCGGACCGCAAGGGCGCAGGAGATGGAAGGCGACCACATTCCCACCATGCCTGACGACGCACGCCGTTCCCTGTCGCCGACCGACGCCGTCCTCTCCGACCCCCGATTGGCCGCCGCGACGGACCGGTTGGGGCGGAAGCTGGTGAAGTCCGTGGTGGTCGGCGTACAGAAGCGGGCCCGGGCCGGTGAGATCCCTCCCTCCGAGGTCACCGAGCGGGCCGTGGCCGCGCTGCCCGCCACGGCCTCCGGGCTCCGGCAGGTGATCAACGCGACCGGCGTGCTGCTCCACACCAACCTGGGCCGGGCGCCCCTGTCCGCGGCGGCGTGTGAGGCCCTGCTCGCCGCCAGCGGCACCACGGACGTCGAACTCAACCTGGTCACGGGCGTGCGGTCCCCACGCGGCGGATCGGTGATCGAGGCACTGCTCCAGCAGGTGCCGGACGCGGAAGCCGCCCAGGTGGTCAACAACGGAGCCGCCGCGCTGGTGCTGGCGGCGACCGCGCTGGCGAAGGGCGGGGACATCGTCGTCAGCCGGGGCGAGATGGTGGAGATCGGGGACGGCTTCCGGCTGCCGGACCTGCTCGTGTGCACCGGCGCCCGGCTCCGGGAAGTCGGTACGACCAACCGCACCGCCCTCGCGGACTACGCCTCGGCCGTGGGACCCGGGACCGGGTTCATCCTCAAGATCCACCCCTCCAACTTCCGTATCACCGGCTTCACCCGGGATGTCGGCGTCGCTGATCTGAGCGGGCTGGGGGTACCCGTGGTCGCGGACATCGGCTCCGGTCTGCTGGCCCCCGAACCCACGCTTCCCGACGAGCCGGACGCGACCAGTTGGCTGCGCGCCGGTGCCTCGCTGGTGACCGCCAGCGGCGACAAGCTGCTGGGCGGTCCGCAGTGCGGCCTCCTGCTGGGACGCGCCGACCTGGTGCGGCGGCTCGCCCGCCACCCCCTCGCGCGTGCGCTGCGCGTGGACAAGCTGACCCTCGCCGCGCTGGAAGCCACCCTGCGGGGCCCCGCGACCCCGGTCCACACCGCGCTTCACACGGACCGCGAACGGCTTCGGGAGCGTGCCGAACGCCTCGCGGCGGAGCTGCGCCGACACGGTCTTGACAGCCGGGCGGTCGACAGCGAGGCGGTGATCGGCGGCGGCGGCGCACCCGGTGTCACCTTGCCGAGCGCGGCGGTGTCGCTGCCCGCGCACTGCGCGGGCCCGCTGCGCCGAGCGGTGCCCGCGGTGATGGGCAGGGTGGAGTCCGGGCGCTGTCTGCTGGACCTTCGAGCGGTCCCGGAGGCGGCGGACCCCGCGTTGGCGGCCGCCGTGCGGCAGGCGTGCCCCGTACCGCCCGGCGGGCGCGACCAGCGGGGGAGGTGACAGCGCGTGCATGTCGTCGCCACCGCCGGACACGTCGACCACGGAAAGTCCGCCCTGCTGCGGGCTTTGACCGGGATGGAGCCCGACCGGTGGGCGGAGGAGCGGCGCCGGGGCATGACCCTGGACCTGGGATTCGTGTGGACCCGGCTGCCTGGCGCCGGGGAACTGGCCTTCGTCGACGTACCGGGACACGAGCGGCTGGTGGGCAACATGCTCGCCGGTGTGGGACCGGTCCCCGCCGTGCTGTTCGTGGTCGCCGCGGACCAGGGCTGGCAACCGCAGTCGGAGGAGCACCTGGCGGTCCTGGACGCGCTCGGCGTGCGCCACGGGGTGCTCGCCGTCTCCCGCGGCGATCTGGCGGACCCGGCGGCCGCGCGCGAAGAGGCGCTGGCCCGGATCGCGAAGTCCTCGCTGGGAGCCGTGGCGTCCGTGGCCCTGAGCTCGGTGACCGGCGCCGGTCTGGACGAGCTGCGTACGGCGCTGACCGAACTGGTCCGCGCGCTCCCCGCTCCCGATCCCGTCGCGGACGTACGGCTGTGGATCGACCGCGTCTTCACGGTGCGCGGCCGGGGCACGGTCGTCACCGGCACACTCGGCGCGGGCGCGATCCGGGTGGGCGACCATCTCGAACTGGCCAGGGACGGCAGGCCGTTGCGGGTACGGGGCCTGGAGACGCTGAAGGAGCCCCGGCAGGAGGTGAGCGCGGTCGCCCGGGTGGCGGTCAACCTGCACGGGCCCGGCGCCGGGGCGCCGCGCCGCGGGGACGCGCTGCTCACCCCGGGGCGCTGGCTCACCACCGACATGGTGGACGTACGGCTGGGCGGCGCTCTCCGCGGCGATCTGCCACGGCATCCGACCCTGCATGTCGGCTCCGCGGCCGTCCCCGTGACGCTCCGTCCGCTGGGCGAGGACACCGCCCGGCTGAGGCTCGCCGTACCTCTGCCGCTCCGGATCGGCGATGTCGCGTTGCTGCGCGACCCTGGGCGGCACCATGTCCCGGCCGGGGTCACGGTGCTGGACGTCCGCCCGCCACCGCTCACCCGGCGTGGCGCCGCCGCCGCCCGGGCCCGTGAACTCCACGCGGTGACCGGACCGCCGGACGGAGCCGTGGAGCTGCGCCGCCGGGGGCTGGCGCGCCGCACGGAACTGGTCGCGATGGGGGTACGTCCGCCGTCCGACCCGGTGGCCGGAGAGTGGCTGGCCGACCCCGCCCACTGGGCCGGACTGCGCGACAGGCTCCGTCAGGCCGTCGAGGAGCACGCCGTCCGCCATCCGCTGGATCCCGGCCTCCCGTTGGAGGCGGCCCGTCAGACGCTCGGCCTGCCCGAGCGCGGTCTGGTCGAGGCGCTGCTGAAGGCCGGCCCCGGGCTGCGGCAGCGCGACGGCCGGCTCTACGGCGACCGGGCCCGTCCGGCGCTTCCGCCGCCGGTCGAGGCGGCCGTCGAGGCGGTACGAGCCGACTTGGCCCGAGCCCCGTTCCGCGCCCCCGAGGCCGAGCGGCTGGAGCGGCTCGGTCTGACGTCCCGTATGCTCGCGGCGGCCGCGGCGGCCGGGGCCCTGCTGCGTATCGGAGACGGGATCGTGCTGCTGCCGGGCGCGGACGCGCGGGCCGCGACGGTCCTCTCCCGGCTGGAGCAGCCGTTCACCGCGAGCCAGGCGCGCCGGGCCCTGGACACCACTCGCCGCGTCGCCATCCCCCTGCTGGAACACCTCGACCGGCGGAACTACACGATCCGCCTCGACGGCGCTCTGCGCCGCTGCGTGGCGGGCGCGGCGGGCGGTCCCCGGGACGGGAGAGGCCCGACCGATGCGGGCTGAGGGCGCCGGACCTCCCGCGCGCCCTGACACTGCCGCTGAGCGGAGACGGACGGGAATCGAACCCGCCTGCCCGAGTTGCTCGGGCACCTCGGTTTTGAAGACCGGGAGGGCCACCAGGCACCTCTACGCCTCCCTGCCGGACCTTCAGCCGCGCGGCCCGACCGAGGGCCCATCGAATCTCCCGGTCGGGCGGGTGTCAACGCGCCGCGCTGGGACCGCGGTCCCGTACCGGCCGCGGTACGGGGCCGGTACGGGAGCCGACGCGAGAGCCCAATCGAGAACCGACGTGAGAGCCCACGTGAGAAGGGAATCGTGATGACGACGACAGCGGCCCGGCGGGGCGGCGTCCGGCTGACCCAGTACGCCCATGGCGGCGGCTGCGCCTGCAAGATCCCCCCGGGCGAGCTGGAGGAGGTCGTCGCCGGACTGACCGGCCGCACACCTCTCCCGGGCCGCGGCGCGGACCTTCTCGTCGGCCTGGACAGCGGGGACGACGCCGCCGTGGTGCGGCTGCCGGGCGGGGCCGGCGCACAAGCCGTCGTCGCCACCGCCGACTTCTTCACCCCGGTGGTCGACGATCCCTACGACTGGGGCCGGATCGCCGCCGCCAACGCGCTGTCCGACGTCTACGCCATGGGCGGCTCCCCCCTGGTGGCCGTGAATCTGCTGGCGTGGCCCCGGGACGTCCTCCCTCTCGCACTGGTACGGGAGGTGCTGCGCGGCGGGCTGGACATCGCGGCCGAGGCGGGCTGCCATGTGGCGGGCGGCCACAGCGTGGACGACCCGGAACCCAAGTACGGCATGGCGGTCACCGGCGTCGCCGATCCCGCGCGTCTGCTGCGCAACGACACCGGGCGACCGGGGATGCCGCTGTCACTGACCAAGCCGCTGGGCCTCGGTGTCCTCAACAACCGGCACAAGACCACCGGCGAGGTCTTCCCCGAGGCCGTGCGGACCATGGTGACGCTCAACCGCGACGCCGCGGCAGCCGCCCTGGCGGGGTCGGCGGTCTGCGCGACCGATGTCACCGGATTCGGCCTGCTCGGGCACCTGTACAAGCTGGCGCGTGCCTCAGGGGTGACCGCCGTGGTCCACGCCTCGGCGGTCCCCGTCCTCGACGGGGCGAGGGAGGCCGCCAGGGACGGATATGTGAGCGGCGGCACCCGCCGCAATCTCGACTGGGTCGCTCCGCACACCGACTTCGGCGGTACGGACGAGCTGACCCGGCTGCTGCTGGCCGACGCCCAGACGTCCGGCGGACTGCTGGTGGCCGGGGAGGTGCCCGGGGCGCCGGTCATCGGGGAACTCGTCCCCGAAGGCGAACACCGGCTGGTCATCCGCTGATCCGGCGTCGGACCGCGCGGGCAGCGGGTCCCGTACGGTCGCCGTCGGGGCCCGTGACCGTACCCCGCGATGTCACGATCCGTGTCGCCCGGCGTCTCGCTCGCTCAGGCGTTCCCGCTGCGGCACCACGACATAGGCGGGATCCTCCGTGGACGCGACGCCCGCCTCGAACGTGCCGAAGCGTTGCAGGGCGCTGCCGGCGAGCAGGGCCAGCCCGGCCGCGGCCGCGGCCGGGCGGTTGCGCCGGGCGACGGTCAGCGCGGCGAGCGCCCCGCCCAGCGTGAGGTATTCCGACGCCCGACGCAGCCGGTGCGCCCGCCCGGTGGTGTACGCCTTGGTCACCAGGCCGGGACGCCGCTCGATCAGCCGGGAGGCGACGAGTTCCGCCGCCGCCCCGGCCGCGCCGAGCCGACGGGCGGGACCGGCCTCGGCCACCGGCGCCAGCAGCATCCCGAGGCCGCCTCCGCTCGCCGCCGCGGACCCGGTGAACACGAACGGCATCTCCCGGCGGGCGTCGTGCCAGGCCGGCACGGCCGTCTGGGAGAGCAGCACGGCCGTGTAGGAGGCGAGCCCGGGGGCGAAGACGGCCGCGGACAACCCGGCCGGGCGCGCGGCCATCCGCAGCAGCCGTCCGGGCAAGGTGGCGCGCGAGGACGCGGGCAGCAGCTCGGCCGTGGCCGCCACGGCGCTGCCGGGCCCGAAGGCCACGAGGATCCAGGTGCCGACGGACATCGGGGAGGTCGGCTTCGCGACCCGCAGCATGTGGTGGAACCGCTCGGGCCGGCCCAGGTCCGCGACCAGCAGATACGTGCTGGCCACCAGGGCGCAGAAGCTGCCGAGCCGGCTCGCCCGGCGCAGCGCCGGACGCCCGGTCAGATCGGCACCCGCCCCGAGCAGGGCCGAACTGGCCGCCAGCCCACCGGTGAACAGGTACGCCGGGATCTTCCACTCCCACACGGGTGGCTTCAGCACGGGCCGGCCGTAGTAGGAGCGGAATTCCGTGCTCGGTACGACCGACCGCTCACCGCTCCCGTCACCGCCCGGGCCCGCGCCGCCTGTGCGCGCCCGGACGCCGGTCGAGCCGGCCCGGCCGCGCGGCCCGCGCGGGCTTCCGTCGTCGGTCATCGCGGGCCTCCGCCCAGGAAGACGGCGGCCGAGGCGGCCAGCAGGGCCGAGGCGGCCACGCCCGCGTATCTCCACATCGCGGGCAGGTCGCGCGTGGGCACGACCGGGTCCGGTGGCAGTCCGTACACCTCGGGCTCGTCCAGCAGCAGGAAGAACGCGCCGTCGCCGCCCACCCCGTCGTCGGGGTCGCGGCCGTACAGCCGGGCCTCGGCGACTCCGGCCTCGTGCAGCCGCGCCAGTCGCCGGTCGGCCCGCTCCCGCAGCTCGTCGAGCGGGCCGAACTGGATGGAGTCCGTCGGGCACGCTTTCGCGCAGGCCGGTTCCAAGTCGCCGCGCAACCGGTCGTAGCACAGGGTGCACTTCCAGGCCCGTCCGTCGTCGGGCCGTCGGTCGATCACCCCGTAGGGGCAGGCGGACACGCAGTAGCCGCAGCCGTTGCAGATGTCGTCCTGCACGACCACGGTGCCGAATTCGGTACGGAACAGGGCCCCGGTGGGGCACACGTCGAGGCATCCGGCGTGGGTGCAGTGTTTGCACACGTCGGAGGACATCAGCCAGCGGAAGGCCGTGCGGCTCTCCGCGCCCGTGCCGGCGCCCGGCAGTTCGAAGGAGGGGAATCCGAGGTGGACCGGGGCGGTGCCGAGATCACCGCCGCCTCGTTCGGCATGAGCGAGCGCGTCGGCCACCGCTGCCTCGGCGCCATCGGTGCTGGAGGGGCCGGTAGGAAGGGCGGCCAGGCCCGCGTCCTGCCGGCCCAGCGGACGTTCCTGCTCGATGAAGGCGACGTGCCGCCAGGAACTCGCCCCGAGCATGCCGGTGTTGTCGAACGACATGCCCAGCAGGTCGAGGCCGTCCTCGGGCACGTTGTTCCATTCCTTGCAGGCCACCTCGCAGGCCTTGCAGCCGATGCAGACGGAGGTGTCGGTGAAGAAGCCCACCCGGGGCGGGTGGTCGCGGTGGCCGGCGTCCGCCGCGGGATCCGCGAGCGCCCCGTACAAGCTGTGCTCGTGCGTCATGCTGGTCCCTCCGATGGGCCCGGTTCGGTGTGGGGCGGCCGGGGGCCGTCGCCGACCGTCACGATGCGGGTGCCGGTCTCCCGCGTGATCCCGGCCCGGCCGCGGTAGCCGTCGACGTACGTCAGCAGGGCCGGTCCCCGGGGGCGGCGCCCGGGCCGGATATCGCAGGTGAGCACCTTGCTCTCCTGGATGAACACATTCGGCTCCGCCACCACGCCGATCAGGTCGTTGACCACGTCCCCGGTGGTCAGTCCGCGCTGCCCCCAGTGGTAGGGCATCCAGACCTGGTGGACGATCCGGCCGTCGATCCGCAGCGGCGCCATCCGGTCGGTGACGACGACCCGGGCCTCCACCGCGGTCCTGCTGGTGATCACATGTCCCCAGTCCAGATGGCGCAGGCCGCGTTCGGCCGCCAGTTCCGGTGACACCTCCACGAACAGCTCCGGCTGAAGCTCCGACAGATACGGGAGCTGCCGGCTCATGCCGCCCGCGGTGTGGTGCTCGGTGAGCCGCGCCGCGGTGAAGACATAGGGGAACACCGCGCTGTGCGCCTCGGGCGGGGCGGGGTTGGACGGGTTGTCGGGACGCCCGTACACCTTCCGCACGGGGTTGGCCTGCTGACCGTAGAGGAGGTTGCGCGTGGGCGACTCGTGCGGCTCGTAGTGGGTGGGCAGCGGACCGTCCGCGAGTCCGGCCGGGGCGAACAGCCACGCCTTCCCGTCGGACATCATGATGAACGCGTCGTCGCCGCGCAGCGCCTCGGTACCCGACGCCCCCTCGGGCGGCCGGTAATCGGGCGGCTTGCCCTTCTCGAAGTCCGGTGTGTCGCGCCCGGTCCACTCACGCCGCTGCTCGTCCCACCAGACGAGGGCCTTCCGCTCGCTCCACGGCCTGCCCTGCGGGTCGGCGGAGGCGCGGTTGTAGAGCACGCGCCGGTTCATCGGCCAGGTCCAGCCCCACTCCGCGTCGTACGGCCCCTGCTCGAACCGGGACTTACGGCGCCGGGCCTGGTTGATCTCGTCGGCGTACACCCCGCTGTAGATCCAGCAGCCGCAGGCTGTGCTGCCGTCGGCCCTGAGGTCGGCGTAACCGCTGACCGTCCGCCCGGTGCGCAGGTCGATCCCGTTGATGTGGCGCAGCACGTCCGCGGCGGACGGCTCGTCGCCCTCGGCCAGATAGTCCCAGGCCAGATCGAGGACGGGGCGATCGCGCTCGTCGGCGGAGCCGGCCAGCCTCGCCTTGAGCCGCCGGCCCAGCTGGTAGAAGAACCACAGCTCCGACCGCTGGTCACCGGCCGGCTCGACGGCCTGGTCCCGCCATTGCAGCATCCGCTGGGTCTGGGTGAAGGTGCCGGACTTCTCCACGTGCGAGGCCGCGGGGAAGAAGAACACCTCCGTGCGGCAGCGCTCGGTGACGATCTCGCCGGTCTCGGTCTCGGGGGCGTCCTTCCAGAACGTGGCGCTCTCGATCATGGCGAGGTCGCGCACGACCAGCCAGTCGAGGTTGGCCATGCCCAGGCGCTGGAGCCGGCCGTGGGCGGAGCCGACGGCGGGGTTCTGGCCGAGCAGGAAGTAGCCGAAGACCTTCCCGTCGATCATGTCCATCGCGGTGCGGTACGTACCGTGGTCGCCGTTGATCCGTGGCAGGTAGTCGAAGCAGTAGTCGTTCTCCGCCGTCGCCGCGTCGCCCCAGTACTCCTTGAGCAGCGAGATCATGTAGGCGTCGGCGTCGCCCCAGAATCCCTTCTGGTCGCGGGGGCGGACGGTGTCCAGATAGGCGGCCAGGTTCCCGTGGGTGACGTCCGGCATGGGCAGATAGCCGGGCAGCAGATTGAACAGGGTCGGGATGTCCGTGGACCCCTGGATGCTGGCGTGGCCGCGCAGCGCGAAGATCCCGCCGCCGGGACGGCCGATGTTGCCCAGCAGAAGCTGGATGATCGCCCCGGCCCGGATGTACTGGGCGCCGACGGAGTGCTGGGTCCAGCCGACGCTGTACACCAGGGCGGCGGTGCGCTCCCGGCCGGAGTTCGCCGTCCAGTCGCGGCAGACTCCCAGGAACAGCTCTTGGGGTACCCCGCAGATCCGCTCCACCATCTCGGGGGTGTAGCGGGAGAAGTGCCGCTTGAGCACCTGGAACACGCAGCGGGGATGCTCCAGGGTGGGGTCGGAGGCGATCTCGCCGGCGGCCCCTTCGACGGCCGGACCGCTGGCGCCGTGCCGGTACGGCGCGGACTGCTCCTTGTCGTGGCAGCCGGGTCCCGCGTGGGGGCCCGGTCCCTCCTCCGCCTCGGGGCGGCTCGGTCGCCGCGCCGCCTCGGTGCTCTCGTACAGCCAGCTCGACGGGTCGTACGACGCGGTGTGCGGGTCGTACCCGCTGAACAGCCCGTCCAGGTCCTCGGTGTCCTGGTACCGCTCGCTCAGCAGGAACGGCGCGTTGGTGTACGACCGCACGTACTCCCGGAAGTCCAGACCGTTGGACAGGATGTAATGGATCACGCCGCCGAGGAAGGCCATGTCGGTACCGGCCCGCAGCGAGACGTACTGGTCCGCCAGTGCGCTGGTACGGGTGAACCGCGGGTCGATGTGGATGACCCGGGCACCGCGAGCCTTGGCCTCCATCACCCACTGGAACCCGACCGGATGGGCTTCGGCCATGTTCGAGCCCATGATGATGACGCAATCGGAGTTGGCCAGGTCCTGCTGGTAATCGGTCGCGCCGCCGCGCCCGAACGAGGTTCCCAGACCGGGAACCGTGGCGGAGTGTCAAATACGCGCCTGGTTCTCGACCTGTAGTGCTCCCAGGGCCGTGAACAACTTCTTGATCAGGTGGTTTTCCTCGTTGTCCAGTGTCGCGCCGCCGAGGCTGGCGATGCCCATGGTGCGCCGTAGCGTCTTCCCGGCCTCGTCGGTGTCCTGCCAGCCCCTGCGCCGCGCGTCCAGCACCCGGTCGGCCACCATGTCCATGGCCGTGTCCAGGTCGAGGTCCTGCCACTCGGTTCCGTAGGGCGGCCGGTAACGCACCTTCAGCTCGCGCTGGGGGCCGGTGACGAGCTGCTTGCCGGCCGAGCCCTTCGGGCAGAGACGACCGCGCGAGATCGGGCTGTCCGGGTTGCCCTCGATCTGGATGACCTGTTCGTCCTTCACATAGACGCGCTGCGCGCAGCCCACCGCGCAGTAGGGGCAGATCGAGTCGGCCACGCGGTCGGCGCTCGCCGTCCGGGGCGCGAGGCCGACGGAGCGTCCGGACTGCGCCGCCTTGCCCCGCCCCAGCGGGTCCGTCCCCACGAGCTGCCGGTATACGGGCCATGCGCCGAGCCACCGTTTCGCGCCCATCCGCCTGCTCCTTCGTGCGGTGGTGTTCACCTGGTCCGGACTGTACGCCTCAGCTCTTCGTCCGCAATTTCAGGAACGCTCCGGGAAGCCCGGACATCGCGTCCAGGGCTGGTGAGTCCCGGCCTGATCAGGCTGGGCCATCCGGGCTGACCGGCGGTGCGGGTTCGGCGCCGGTCGCTTCGGGAGGTCCGCGGTCCGCGGTCGGGCAGGAGCCGACGCCGTCTCTCACCCCCCGCGGGGTCCGGTCGGCGGCTGGTCAGACGATCTCGCCGGCGCAGGATCCGTGGGCGTCGCAGGCGTAGCAGGTGTACCGCATGCATCCGGTGCACAGCCCGATGTTCTCCAGCCGGTAGGTGTCCCAACAGCTCTCGCACGCGGCACGCTCACGCAGCATGGCGTGCCAGCCGTCGCCGCCGCCGATGGCGTCGTACGAGGCGGCGACGTACTGAGCGCACGCGGCGTCGTGGTCGGCTCCCTGCCGGGAGGACCACAGGTACCAGGAGTACACGGCGAAGAACGCCCTGCCGGTCAGCAGTTGATCGCCGGCACGATCGTCACGGAGCCATGTCTCGGCGAGCTGCCTGACGCGCTCCCCGATCGGTGGTCCGTGGCCGGGAACGACATGGTTGATACTCATCGCCGCATTATGCGGGCGGGCACGCCCTCGTGGACAGGCCCGGCGACGTCTTCGCGCCCGGCCTCATCCCGATCCGCGTCCGCCCCGTGTCACGCTCCGGATCCAGGTCCCCTACATCCCCGGGATGACCCGCGGGGCCGGTTACATCCGGGGAGGGACGTCGCCGCCGTACCGCGGCTTCTAGGTTCTTGCCATGACTACTGATCTGGACAGCTCCCCGCAGATCGTCGTGCGCCTGGACGACGTCCACAAGGAGTACGGCGACGCGAAGGCCCTGGACGGCGTCCGCCTGGAGATCCGTGCCGGGGAGGCGGTCGCGGTGATGGGGCCCTCGGGGTGCGGGAAGTCGACCCTGCTCAGCATGGTCGCGGGCCTGGACCGCCCGACGTCGGGGACGGTGCGGGTCCACGGCCAGGATCTGGGGCAGTTGGACGAGACCGGGCTGGCGCTGTTCCGGCGGCGGCACATCGGCATGATCTTCCAGTTCTTCAATCTGATCGACGATCTGCCGGCACTGGACAATGTCGCGCTGGCCGCCCAGCTGACCGGTACGTCCGCCCGCCAGGCGCGCCGCCGGGCGCTGGAGCTCCTCGACGAGCTGGGCGTCGCCGGCCGCAAGGACACCTATCCGGCCGCGTTGAGCGGCGGGGAGCGTCAACGAGTGGCCGTGGCACGGGCGCTGATGAACCGTCCGGCCCTGCTGCTGGCCGATGAGCCGACCGGCGCGCTCGACAGCCGCTCGGGCGAGCAGGTCATGGACCTGCTGATCGACCTCAATCAGATCGGGCAGACCCTGCTGATCGTCACGCACGACCCGCGTCTCGCCACCCGGTGTGCCAGTCGTCTGATCGAGGTCGCCGACGGCAGAGTGGCCCGCGAAAGCACACTGGAGTCGACCGGGTGAGCGCCATGTGGCGGGCCTCCTCCGGGATTTCCCGATGTGTTGACGCACCTGAGCGCGAAACGCCCGAAAGGTAATTCACGCGCGGACATCCGGCAGCCGGGCGTTCCCTTCCGTGGCACTCCGCGCATCCAGCGCCATCCAGCGCCATTCAGCCGGAATATACGGACGAATATGCGGACACAAACGGACCCGCCGGGCCGGAAATCATCTCCGGCCCGGCGGGGTTTCTCTCGTATGGTGCGGAATTGCTAGCGCGACAGGCCCGCGGGCTGAGCGGAACCGACGACCTTGCCGACGGCGTAGGCGCCCGTGACGAGAGCCGCGCCACCCGCGAAGGCGAGGGCAGGCGTGGCCAGAACCGGAGACGTCTCATGCGCCAGCCAGCCGGGGGTCTCCTCGGAGAGCCCACCGAGGCCCTCCATCTGTGCGTTGAACTTGTCTTCGATCATTTGTCCCTCCCCAATGAGGAATGTGCGGTGGACGGTGGACATACGGAAGGCGGCCGGGGAAAGGGATGGATGCGCAGCCCTTTACCTGCTCGGACTCACCCGGGATGAGATACAAGCAGCTATTCGAACTGGACGAGTATGACGTGGATCACACCGCAAATGGAATGGATAATTCCAACGCCATGTGGGCGCCATGACATTTATCAGACATGCGCATGACATACGTCAGTCGAAGCCATGAGGAACCTCACCTTGGGGGCACCGGCTCCGCGGTGGTGGTGTCTACACGTATCCGCCCATCACTGTGACAGAGGTCACAGATCCATAAGCGGTCGGCCGGCAGCGCGACGCCGCGCCCGGGGAAGGACGTTCATCCCCCGGGCGCGGCCGACTACGGGTCAGACACCTGGCGCACTACTTCAGCAGGTACGCCTTCACGATGGTCGTCTCGTACGTGTTGCCGTTCTTGTCGGTGAGCTTCGCCTTGAACGAGACCGACTTGGCCGTCTTCGGGTGGCTCAGCGACAGGCTCTTCTCGCCGTCCTTGCCGGTGGTGACCGGGGCCTTGGCCCACTTGGTCCCACCGTCGTAGGAGACCTGCACGGACAGGGACTTGAAGCCCTTGCCCGCCGCCGGGCCCTGGAGGGTCAGCGGAACGGTGAGCTTCTTGCCGGCCGCCGCGGCGCTGCCCAGATCCAGCTTCGGGGCGAAGCGGACGGTGGAGAGCGGAAGGGTGGCGATGGTGTCATCGGCGGGCTTCTTCGAGGCGAACGCCCACTCCGCGGTGATACGGGTGCTGACGCCTGCGACCTTGGTGGAGCGCGACGCGTCCGTGCTGATGCGGTACGCGGCCGACTTCGCGGGCAGACCCTCGATGAACTGGCAGAGACCGTCCTTCTCGTCCAGGACGTTCTTGCCGTCGATGGTGATCAGCGTGCGCTGCTTGGACACCTCCGACTGGCCGAAGTGGCCGGCTCCGTCGGTGAACACGGGGATACAGACGGCCAGTTCGTTCCCCAGGCGCAGCGCGGTGTTGTCCTTGTCCACCTTCGGGCTGAAGACACCGACGTTGTACGTCTTCTCGTAGGTCTTCTTCGCCTGGTACGCGCGGGGCGGATCGGACTGGAGGTACACGCCGCCCTCCTCGCCCGTGCCGTCCTGGCCGATGCCGAACTCCCATGTGAAGCCCTTGGGAGCGGTGACATACGTCTTGGCCGTGGCGGGCAGGGCGAACGGCTGGGTGATCGTGCCGACGCCGAAGGACCCCTGGGCGGTCCAGAACGGGTTGATCGTGCCCTTGCGGCCCTTGGCCGAGGCGCCGGTCGTGATGTTCACCAGGGCCAGTTCACTCTTGGACGCGGTGTGGCTGAAGCCGGTGTACAGCGAACCGGTGCGGTTGTAGAGGAGGCTGTAGCTGGTACTGCCCTTCTGCCAGGTACCGCCCACCTGGCTGCTGAACTCCTCGGCGGGCAGCGCCGCGCCGAGCTGCGCGGTGCGGAAGCCCTGGAACGAGTCCAGGAACCAGGTGCTGCCGTAGCCGCTGTCCCCCGTCTGAAGGGAGTAGTTGACGTACGCGTCGCCCGGCTTCGCGGAGTCCGGCGCCGTGATGGAGATGGGTTTGGCCTTGCGGGCGTCGAAGGTGACCGTGGTGTCCTTGGTGACCGAGTACTTCGGCCGCACCATCAGCGCGATGTCCGGGGGCGTCTCGCCGCCGTTGGGGGTCTGCACCGGCGCGTCGAGCGCGTACACGCCCTTGGGGACCCGGATCTTGGCGATGCCGTCGCCGTCGGTGTCGTACGGGTTCTGCCAGAAGTCGGCGGTGAGACCGTAGACGGTGGTCTCGGCCTGGGCGGGCTTGCCCTTGGTGTCGATGAACTTCATCGTGAGGTCGTACGACTCGACCTCGCGGGTCACGGCGAACGACGTACGGGCCTGCTGACCGCCCTCGGTCGCCTTGGCCGTGACCGCGCCGGTGTATGTACCGTCCAGGGTGCCGACGCCGGTGTTCGCGGTGAGGTCGACGTCGGCCGTGCCGCCCGCGGGTACGGTGACGCGCTGCGCGCCGAGCGCGAAGAAGCCGGCCGGGGCGGGCTTGCCCTGGGGGCCGACCGTCGCCACCGACAGGTCGAGCGTCACCGGCTTCGCACCGCTGTTGCGGTAGGTGAGCCGCTTGGTCACCGGCTTGTCGTCGGTGTGCGGCCACTGCTGGACGCCGAAGCCCAGCGACGTCTGCTCGCTCACCACCGTCTGGGTGATCGCCCTGGCCACATCGGCGCGGCCGGTGCCCTGCTGATGGGCCGTCAGTCCGTTGCTGGGCTTGGCGGACGCGGTCAGCGTCTGCTTGATCCGCTGGCCGGTCCAGTCCGGGTGCTGCTGGGCGAGGAGCGCGGCGGCGCCCGCGACATGCGGGGTCGCCATCGAGGTGCCCGACATCGACACATAGCCGTCGGCCGCCGGGCCACCGATCTGCCCCTGGGCCGCCTTCGCCGCGACGATGTCCACGCCGGGCGCGGTGATGTCCGGCTTCAGCGAGCCGTCGGCCGTCGGACCCACGCTGGAGAAGTCGGCGATGTTGTCGGCGCGGTCGACCGCGCCGACGGTGAGCGCGGACGCCGCGCTGCCGGGCGAACCGATCGTGGCGGCGCCGGGACCGTCGTTGCCCGCGGCGATGACGAAGAGGACGCCCTTCTCGGCGGAGAGCTTGTCGACCGCCGCCTCCAGCGGGTCCGTCTCCGTGGTGTCGCCGCCGCCGAGACTGAGGTTGGCCACCTTCGCGCCCTGGTCGGCGGCCCACTGCATACCCGCGATGATGCCGGAGTCGTCACCGAATCCGGAATCGTCGAGCACCTTGCCGTCGAGGATCTTCGCACCGGGCGCCACGCCCTTGTACGTGCCGCCCGACTTGGCGCCGGAACCCGCGGCGGTGGACGCGACATGCGTGCCATGGCCGAAGTGGTCGATCACGTTGCCCGAGCCCGAGAAGTCCTTCTGGGCCAGCTCCACGCCCTTGAGGTCGGGGTGGGTCTCGTCCACGCCGGTGTCCAGGACGGCGATCTTCACGCCCTTGCCGTCGTATCCGGCCTGCCAGGCGGCGGGCGCGCCGATCTGCGGAACGCTCTTGTCCAGGCTCGCCCGGCGCTTGCCGTCCAGCCATACGCGCTCGATGCCCGGCGCGACCGTACGCTCCCCGCTCCGCCGCTCGCCGGTCGCGGTGAGGGCGCGCCACACCTCGGACGTACCGGTCTTGGGCGCGGTCACCGCCTCGCCCTTGACCGCGGGCAGGACGCGACGTACCGAGACGTCCGCGGCCGAGATGGCCGACTTCGCCCGCGCCTTGTCCTCGGCGGCCTTGGCGTACGACACGATCAGCGGGAGCGTCCCGCGGTGCGCGTCGTCGTAGCGGTCCTCGATCAGCCGGCTGACATTGAACAGTCGCCGGTCCAGCTTGCCCTGGGCCACCAGCCGGGACGCGTCCGAGGGCAGCACATAGGTGGCGCCCGCTATGCGGTTGACGGCTATTCGGACACCCTCGCGGCCCTTGGCCGGCTCCACCCGGGTCACCCGGCCCTTGGCGTCCACATGGACACGGTCGCCGGTGATCAGGGTGACCACGGACGGCTCGCCCTTCGCCTGCCGCGCCTTCGCGGCGAAGGTCTCCGCGCGCTCGCCGGCCGAAGCACCCCCGGACGTGGCCCCCGAGGCGGCACCCGTCGTGAGCCCCGCGGTGAGCAGCGCCGCCACCATGGCCGCGCCCGCCCTGCTTGTCTTTCTGAGCAACTCTCCCCCAAAGGTGAGGTGTTGTGTGAAACGAGCCCGAAGCGACGCCTGCCGGGATGCGTGCTGATCAACCGGATCCAACGTCGGCACGGAAGACGGCGGGCGGGCCCGAGGGGTTCCTTCGCACAACCGTCGAATTGACGCCACGTTTCCGACCGCCTTCGGCCATGTCCCGATGGCAGTGGGCCCCCAACTGGGCCCGGGGGCCCTCCGCTTGGGCCCGGACCCATCCTTAGGCTGCGGTCACTTGGGGGAACGGGAGACGACGCGGGCGAGGAGAACCGATGAAGGGCGCGGAAAGGTTCCACAGATGGCATGCGCATGACCTCCCACTCGTTCCCCCGTCGCGACGCGACCGGGGACAGGGAGGGGCCGAATACGCCGCGATGGTCGGTGTCGTCTCACTGGTCGTCGCGGCGATCGTCGGGCTGAGCGTGCCCGCCGACACGGCGACCGGGCTGAAGAGCGCGGTGTGCCGAATACTCCACCCGCTCAGCGGCGCCGAGGCGTGCTCCTCCGGCGACTACGCGGGCGACGAGGGCGGCGGAGGCGACGGCGGGGGCGGAGGTGGCCCCGACGATCCCTTCGTACCCAACGGCGACCCCTTCGAGCCCGCGAAGTGTCTGCTGTCCCAGGACCAGACCAAGACCACCGTCGTCATCCAGATCCTCTTCATCAAGATCAGCAACTCGGAGACGGTCAAGCTCCAGCAGTGGTCCGACGGCACCGTCACCCTGGAGCGCGTGACCGAGAGCGGAGGCGGTGTCACGGCGAGCATCTCCGCGGGCATCCCCGGCCTGAAGGACTGGGGCGGCAGCGCCTCGCTGAGCGGCAGCTATGTGAAGGGCAGTGGCAGCGGCGGGCAGTGGCTCTTCAACGGGAACAAGACCGGCGACACCCAGGCGGATCTGGCGGCCAACCTGGAGGACGCGCAGCAGTTCGCCGAATACCTCAAGGCGATGGACGACTGCAACAGCCGGCCCGCGGGACCACGCTCCTCGGAACTGGGCATGATCTGCGGCTACCACGCGAACAAGAAGAAGCCCGACCTCGATCCCGAGAAGGCGCCCGACGTCGACATCACCAAGACGTCCGTCGAGGCGTCCGGCGGAGTGAGCTTCGGAAAGTCCTTCAAGGGCAACGGCAAGAGCGGGAAGGACACCAAGGGCGGCAAGGACGGCAAGGGCGCCGACGGCCCCAAGGACCTCGGCAGCATCTCCTTCGAGGGGCTGTCGGGTTCGATGACCGAGGACGTGGTGGTCATGCGCGCCAAGACCGGTCCGGACGCCGGCAAGATCACGTTCGTCTACACCTTCACCGTCAGCGGTACGGCCGGTGCGGTGGGCCAGGCCAAGGGCAGCAGGATGCAGCAGGTGGCGGTCACCTATGACGCGGCGGCCTACGACCAGGAGGAGAAGGACGGCAAACCGCACCACCCGCAGAAACTGACGATCACCACCAGCCAGGAGTCCGGCGACGGACCCGGCATCCAGACCGGCG
The DNA here is from genome assembly GCF_040303865.1 of Streptomyces sp. NPDC094034. NCBI lineage: Bacteria > Bacillati > Actinomycetota > Actinomycetes > Kitasatosporales > Streptomycetaceae > Streptomyces > Streptomyces sp. NPDC094034. Next base: position 77,732 of record NZ_JBEOUD010000003.1, read on the forward strand.
CGGGGGCCAACGCCGGTCCCGTGACGATCGACGTCGGTGGCGGCGGCGGAACCATCAACTCACGGATCCACACCGAGTCGGCCGAGGTCACACTCGACAACGACACCGACAGCACCGCCGTCGAGGACTGGCTGCGCGGACGCGGCGACGCCCCCGCGAGCAACCCGCTGCCCACCCCCTCGGACGCCGCCGAGGCGCTGGACGACGACGCGGGGCCGATCGAGCGCCTTCTGCACGACAAGGGAAAGCTCACGCGCCTCGACTACGAGGCCAACACCGACTGGTGGAACGCCTCACTCGGCATCGGCTTCGGCATCTCCGCCGGACAGCTCACCCTCGGATTCAAGCTCTTCGGGATCGACATCACCCACGAGGAGAAGAACCAGACGATCACCGGCGACCCGACCTACGCCAAGGGCCCGCAGAGCGGCGGCGCCCGGCCCTGGGTCGAATGGAAGAACTGCACCCGGACCAAGCCCATCCCCACCTGACCGGCCGTCGCCGCGAGGGGGCTGTCCATGGGGCCGGGCCACCGGTTCCCGGCTACGAGAGGCGGGCGGCCCCCGCCAACGGCCGTGCCGGTCAGGGCAGTACGGCGATACCGTCCAGCTCGACCAGCGCCTGTTCGTCCCAGAGCCGTACGACCCCGATGACCGCCATCGCGGGATAGTCACGCCCGGCCAGCCGACGCCATATCCGGCCGAGTTCCGCGGCATGGGCGCGGTAGTCCGCGACATCGGTCGCATACACGGTCACCCGGGCGAGATCGGCCGGCCCGCCGCCCGCCGCCGCCAGCGCGGTGAGGAGATTGCCGAGCGCGGTCTCGAACTGGGCGGGAAGCGTCCCCCCCACCACGGCGCCGCTCCCGTCGAGCGCGGTCTGCCCGGCCAGCAGGACCAGGCGCCCGCCGGTGGCCGTGACGGCGTGCGAGAAGCCGGTGGCGGGCGAGAGCCCGGCGGGGTTGAGGCGTTCCAGACTCATCGCGCCCGCCCCCGCTCCCGCGCCTGCTCCCGCCCTCGCTCCCGGTCTTGGCGCGAGGGTCGGTACAACTCCCCGGCGATGATGGTGCGCTGGACCTCGGTGGCGCCCTCGTAGATCCGCGGCGCCCGGACCTCGCGGTAGAGATGCTCCAGCGGATGGCCGCGCTGGAGGGCGCGGGCGCCGTGCAACTGGACGGCGGCGTCGACGACATACTGCGCGGTCTCGGTGGCGAACAGCTTCGCCATGGCCGAGCGCCGCGGCACGTCGGGGTCGCCGGTGTCGTACGCCGTGGCCGCCGCGTACACCAGCAGCCGCGCCGCCTCGGTACGGGTCGCCATCTCCGCGATCTGGTGTGCCACGGACTGGAGTTGGCTGAGCGGGCCGCCGAACGCCCGGCGCTCCGCGGTGTGTTCCAGGGCCGCGTCCAGCGCCGCCTGCGCCATGCCGACGGCGAAGGCGCCGACGCTGGGACGGAACAGGTTCAGGGTGCCCATGGCCACCCGGAAGCCGTGGTCCACCTCGCCCAGGACGTCGTCACGGGTCACGGGTACGGCGTCGAAGGCGAGGGCGCCGACGGGGTGCGGGGAGAGCATCTCGATCGGGGTGCCGGTGAGCCCGGGACGGTCGGCGGGGACGAGAAAGGCCGTGACGCCACGGGCTCCGCTGCCGGTCCCGGTACGGTTGCCGGCTGCCGTGTCCGTGCGGGCGAAGACGGTGTAGAAGTCGGCGTCGGGGGCGTTCGAGATCCAGCGTTTCTCGCCGGTCAGCAGCCAGCCCTCGCCGTCCGGAACGGCCCGCAGGGCCAGCGCGGCGGCATCGGATCCGGCGCCCGGCTCGCTGAGCGCGAAGGCCGCCACGGCGCGGCCCGCGCGCACCTCGGGCAGCCAGCGTGCGCGCTGCCCGCCGGTGCCCGCGAGGACGAGCGGATACGCGCCGAGGCCCTGGAGCGCGAGCGCGGTCTCGGCCTCCGTACAACCTTGGGCGAGGGATTCGCGCAGCAGACAGAGTTCCAGTGCCCCGGTTCCGAACAGCCTCTCCAACAGGCCGAGTTCCCCCAGGGCGGCGATCAACGGACGGTTCACCGCGCCGGGTTCGCCCTTCTCCGCGATCGGGCGCAGCCGTTCCACGGCGAGGGCGCGCAGCCGTGCGCACCAGTCGTTCTGTTCCGGATCGAGCGAGAATACGGGCATCCGGGCCCCCACTTCCAGCGCGTCTATCGCGGACCGTTGACTGTCGTCACCTTCACGATACGCTCGATGGGCGAGCCCGCCACAGCACCTCGATGGACGACCCCACCACCGCAAGGGGGCGCACCATGGAGCTGACACCGTCGGCCCACCGGGACACCTTCGCGCGCGACCATCTGCCGCCCGCGGACCAGTGGCCCCGGCTCCTTCCCCTCCCGTCCACATCGGACTCCCCGTCCGCGCCGGACTCTCCCGGCCGCCCCGTCTCTCCCGGCTATCCCGGCCGGTTGAACTGCGCGGCCGAGCTGCTGGACCGTACGGTCGAACGCTTCGGCGCGGACCGGCCCGCCTTCCGCGGGCCCGGCGGGGAGGTCTGGACGTACGGGGAGTTACGCGGGCGCGTCGACCGGATCGCCCATGTCCTCACCACCGATCTGGGCGTGGTGCCGGGAAACCGGGTGCTGTTGCGCGGGCCGACCACGCCCTGGCTGGCGGCCTGCTGGCTGGCGGTGCTCAAGGCGGGCGCGGTGGCCGTGACGGTGCTGGCCCAGCAGCGCGCGGCGGAGCTGGCCACCATGGGCGAGATGGCGCGGATCGGCCATGCCCTGTGTGACATCAGGTCGGTGGACGAACTGATCAGGGCGGAGATCCCGGGGCTGCGGATCACGACCTATGGCGCGGATTCCCCGGACGATCTGCTGCGGCTGACGGACGGCAAGCCGACGCGATACACCGCGGTGGAGACGGCGGCGGACGATGTGGCGCTGATCGCCTTCACTTCGGGGACGACGGGCCGGCCCAAGGGGTGCATGCACTTCCACCGTGACGTTCTCGCCATCGCGGACACCTTCTCGCGACAGGTGCTGCGCCCCGGGCCCGACGACCTCTTCGCGGGCAGCCCGCCGCTCGGGTTCACCTTCGGCCTCGGCGGTCTGCTGGTCTTCCCGATGCGGGCGGGGGCCTGCGCGCTGCTGCTCGAACAGGCGCGGCCCGCCCAGTTGTTGGCGGCGATCGCCCGGCACCGGGTGTCGGTCCTGTTCACCGCGCCGACCGCCTATCGCCTGATGCTGGACGAGCTGACCGCGCACCCGTACGACATCTCCTCCCTGCGCCGCTGTGTCTCGGCGGGCGAGAATCTGCCGGCGGCCACCTGGCAGGCGTGGCGGGAGCACACCGGGCTGCGGGTCATCAACGGCATCGGGGCGACCGAGCTGCTCCATATCTTCATCTCCGCGGCGGACGAGGCGATCCGGCCGGGCACCACGGGGGTCCCCGTGCCGGGGTGGCAGGCGTGCGTCCTGGACGGCTCGGGTGCGCCGGTGCCGGACGGCGAGCCGGGTCTGCTGGCCGTACGCGGCCCGGTGGGCTGCCGGTATCTGGCGGATCCACGCCAGCGCGAGTATGTGCGGGGCGGCTGGAATCTGACCGGCGACACCTACGTAAGGGAGCCTGACGGCTACTTCCGCTATGTGGCCCGCGCGGACGACATGATCATCTCGGCCGGGTACAACATCGCGGGCCCACAGGTCGAGGACGCGTTGCTGGCCCATCCCGATGTCGTGGAGGCGGCGGTGGTCGGTCTGCCCGACGAACTGCGCGGCCAGATCGTCGCGGCGTATGTCGTGGTGCGCGACGGCGTGGAGCGCGGCGAGACAACCGCGGCGGCGCTGCGGGAGTTCGTCAGGGGGCGGCTGGTCCCGTACAAGTGCCCCCGCGCGGTGGTCTTCCTGGACGCGCTCCCCCGTACCCCCACCGGCAAACTCCAGCGCTTCCGGCTGCGGATTCCCGGCCCCGGAGGGGCCGTCGACGGAGCCGGGGCCCTGTCGGAGAGGCTCTAAAGTGATCACGTGGCCGAGCAGCACACCCCCCGATCCCTGATCGTCACTCTGTACGGCGCGTACGGGCGCACACCGGAGGACACCCCACTCGCCGTGGCGGAGCTGATCCGTCTGCTGGGGGTCCTCGATGTGGACGCGCCGTCCGTACGTTCCTCGGTCTCCCGGCTCAAACGCCGTGGCCTGCTGGTCCCGGAGCGTACGGCGCGGGGCGCGGCCGGATACGCGCTGTCGGCCGAGGCCCGCCAGCTGCTCGACGACGGGGACCGCAGGATCTACGCCGGGCCCGCGCCCGCGTTGTCCGACGGCTGGGTCCTGGCGGTCTTCACCGTCCCCGAGTCCGAGCGCCACAAGCGCCATCTGCTGCGCTCCCGGCTGGGCAAACTGGGCTTCGGAACGGCGGCGCCCGGGGTCTGGATCGCGCCGGGCCGGCTGTACGAGGAGACCCGGCACACCCTGCGGCGACTGCGGCTCGACTCGTATGTCGATCTGTTCAGCGGGCACCATCTCGGCTTCGAGGCGACGGCCGACGCCGTGGCCCGCTGGTGGGATCTGGACGCGATCGCCACGCAGCACGAGGAGTTCCTCGACGCGCACGAGCCGGTGCTGCGCGCCTGGGAGAGCCGGGGCTCGGGCTCGCACCGGCCCGGGGGCTCCGGCTCGGCGCGGGACGCGTACCGCGACTATCTGCTGGCCCTGGACTCCTGGCGGCATCTGCCCTACGCGGATCCCGGTCTGCCCGCCGAACTCCTTCCGGAGAACTGGCCGGGAGAGCGGTCCGCGGAGGTCTTCACCCGTCTGCACACCCGGTTGCGGGACAGGGGTCTGGCGTTCGTGGAGGGACCGGTCAGCGAAGAGTGAGGCGCGGCTTCGGGTCGTCGGCGCGGCCTGCCGGGGGTGTGCGGCTGCCCGCGCGGTACGGCGCCGGCCATGGCGCGGCCGGGCCCTCGTAGCCCTGGGCCGCGGCGGCGTGCAGTGTCCACTGCGGATCGTGGAGATGGGGGCGGGCGAGCGCGCACAGATCGGTACGGCCCGCGAGCAGCAGGGAGTTGACGTCGTCCCAGGACGAGATGGCCCCCACGGCGATGACCGGTACGGACAGGGTGTTACGGATCAGATCGGCGAACGGGGTCTGGTACGAGCGGCCGAACTCGGGCCGTTCGTCGGCGACGACCTGGCCGGTCGACACATCGATCGCGTCGGCGCCGTGTGCGACGAAGGCACGGGCGATCTCGACGGCGTCCTCGGGGGTGGTACCGCCCGGCGCCCAGTCGGTGGCGGAGATCCGGACCGTCATGGGCCGGTCGTCGGGCCAGTCGGCGCGGATGGCGTCGAAGACTTCGAGCGGAAAGCGCAGCCGGGCGGTGAGCGAACCGCCGTAGGCGTCGGTACGCCGGTTGGTCAGCGGGGAGAGGAAGCCGGAGAGCAAGTAGCCGTGGGCGCAGTGCAGTTCCAGCAGATCGAAGCCGCAGCGCTGGGCCCGTCGGGCGGCGGCCGTGAACTGTTCGCGGATCGTGTCGAGTTGACGACGGTCGAGCTGGTGCGGGACCTCGCTGACGCCTGGCCGGTACGGCAGCGGTGAGGCGGCGACGAGTGGCCAGCCGCCCACGGGCAGCGGCTCGTCCATGCCCTCCCACATCACACGTGTGGCGCCCTTGCGCCCGGCGTGTCCGAGTTGGACACCGATGGCAGTGCCGGGTGACCGCGCGTGCACGAAGTCGGTGACCCGGCGCCAGCCGTCGCCCTGCTCCCGGTTGTAGAGGCCGGCGCAGCCGGGGGTGATGCGGCCCTCCGGACCGACACACACCATCTCGGTCATGACAAGCCCGGCACCGCCCAGGGCACGGGCCCCGAGATGGACGAGATGGAAGTCGCCCGGGACACCGTCCACGGCGGAGTACATGTCCATCGGCGAGACGACGACGCGGTTGCGCAGGGTCAGTCCGCGCAGCCGGAAGGGCGTGAACATCGGCGGGGTGCCGGGCGGGCAGCCGAAGTCCCGCTCCACCGCCCGGGTGAACGCGGGGTCGCGCAGCCGCAGATTGTCATGCGTGACCCGGCGGCTGCGGGTGAGCAGTCCGAAGGCGAACTGGCGCGGCGGCTGGTCGGTGTAGGTGGCCAGCTCCTCGAACCAGCGCAGGCTGGCGGCGGCGGCACGCTGGGTGGACTCGACGACCGGACGACGCTCGTTCTCGTACGCCGCGAGCGCGTCCGGCAGCTCCGAGCGCTCCTCGATACAGGCGGCGAGCGCGAGGGCGTCCTCGACGGCGAGCTTGGTGCCGGAGCCGACGGAGAAGTGGGCGGTGTGGGCGGCGTCGCCGATCAGGACCGTATTGCCGTGACTCCAGCGTTCGTTGACCACGGTGCGGAACGCGCTCCAGGACGAGGCGTTGGCGCGCAGCGGACGTCCGCCGAGCGCGTCGGCGAAGATCCCGGCGCAGCGTTCCGCCGACTGCCGCTCGTCGAGGTCGCCGAATCCGGCCGCTCGCCAGACCTCTTCGCGCATCTCGACGATGACCGTGCTCCGTGCGCCCGCGGCGCCGTTCGCGTAGGGGTAGCCGTGGAGTTGCATCACGCCGTGCTCGGTCTCGGCGATCTCGAAGCGGAACGCGTCGAGGGCGAAGTCGGCGGCGAGCCAGACATAGCGGCAGCGATGGGTGGTGATCGTGGGGGCGAAGACCTCGGCGTGGGCCTCGCGGGTGAGGCTGTGGATCCCGTCGGCGGCGATCACCAGGTCGTGGGTGGTGGCGAGTTCGGCGGCGGGCGGGGACTCGGTGCGAAATCGCAGCCGTACGCCGAGGGACGCGCAGCGCTTGTGCAGGATCTCCAGCAGCCGGCGCCGCCCGAGCGCCGCGAAGCCGTGGCCGCCGGAGGTGAGCGTCCGGCCGCGGTGCACGATGTCGATCGTGTCCCAGCGTACGAACTCGGCCTGGAGCGCCCGGTGGACGACGGGATCGGCGTGCTCGATACCGCCGAGCGTCTCGTCGGAGAGCACGACACCGAAGCCGAAGGTGTCGTCGGGCGCGTTGCGTTCCCAGACGGTGATCTCGCGGCCGGGGTCGAGCCGTTTGAGCAGGGCGGCGGCGTAGAGCCCGCCCGGTCCGCCGCCGATGACCGCGACGCGTGGGACGCGGGCCATCAGCGGCCCTGCCACATCGGTGGCCGCTTCTCGGTGAAGGCGGCGTGGAACTCCCGGTAGTCCGCGCCGTTCATCAGCAGCGCCTGGGTGGCGGCGTCCAGTTCCACGGCGGCGGCGAGCGGCATGTCGAGCTCGGCGGTCAGCAGGGCCTTGGTCTGCGCGTGGGCGAGCGCCGGGCCTTCCGCGAGCCGGCGGGCCAGCTCGGCGGCGCGCGCGTCGGCCCCGCCCTCGTCGGTGAGTTCGCTGATCAGCCCGATCCGTTCGGCCTCGGCCGCGGCCACCGGCTCGCCGAGCATCAGCAGCCGGGTGGCGTGCCCGAGCCCGACCACGCGGGGCAGCAGATAGGCCGCGCCCATGTCGCCCCCGGAGAGGCCGACCCGGGTGAAGAGGAAGGCGAAGCGGGCGGAGGGGTCGGCGATCCGGAAGTCGGCGGCGAGCGCGAGGACGGCGCCGGCGCCCGCGGCGACCCCGTGCACAGCGGCGATCACCGGGAAGGGGCACTCCCGGATCGCCCGGACCACCTGGCCGGTCATCCGGTTGAAGTCCAGGAGCCGGGCCGTGTCCAGGGCGAGCGTGGCGCCGATGATCTCGTCGACATCGCCGCCGGAGCAGAAGCCGCGGCCCTCACCCGCCAGGACAAGGGCGCGCACGGAGCGTTCCCGGGACAGTTCGGCGAGGAGATCGCGCAGATCGGCGTAAGCGCCGAAGGTGAGCGCGTTGAGTTTTTCTGGGCGGGCGAGGGTGACGGTCGCGACCCCGATGTCCGGGTCGCGGGTCAGGCGCAGATGGCGCCACTCCTCGGTGCGGGGCACGGAGCCGGTGAACGGGCTCATGGAGTGCGACCTCCTTCAGCGAACCTCGACGAACCTCGGCGGCCTTGGCGAGCTTCCGCGCCACGAAAAAAATATCACCTAAATCTGACTCCCGTCACGGGTGCGCGATACGTCCGTGACGGGCCCGCGACGCGTTCGCGCCCCTTTCGTAACAATTCCGCGAGATACCACCCGTACGCCGTCAAAGGTCCTGATGGGCAAGGGCCATTGGTCCCGTGTCAGGCGGGCCGGCGCCTCTTGTTAACCCGCTCACGCTCCGTATGGTTGAACGTGATAGCAATTGCCCCCGCACCCCTGCCGTACGTGTGCCCTGATCGGATCGCCCGCCATGCCAGAAGCCGGGGACTCCCCCTGGAGAGTCACGCTGCCCCACACTGTCGAAGCCGTGCCGATCGCGCGCGCCCTCGTCCGTGACGCTCTGGCACATCTGGAGGAGCCGGTACACAGCGACACGGCGGAGCTGCTCACCGCCGAGCTCGTCGCCAACGCCATACAGCACACCCCGGGGAGCGATCCGATCGAGCTGGTCGTGGAGCTGCTGCCGACCGGTTGCCAGGTCGAGGTGCACGACTGCGACCCGGAGCCGCCGGGCAATCTGTCGCACCCCGGGACGATGCCGGATCCATGGCAGGAGGGCGGCCGGGGCCTGCCGCTGATCAGTACGCTCAGTGCCGCCTGCGGCCACCGCGCCACGGATCAGGGCAAGGCGGTCTGGTTCACGCTTCCGGCGTTCTGAATCCAGCCCGCCCTCTGTGGCCGCTCCACTGGGGCCGTCCGCCGCTCCACTGGGGCCGTCCGCCGCCCCACTGGGCCGTCCGCCGCACCGGCCGCCCTACTGGGCGGCGCCACTCCCGGACAGCGTCGCGACCAGCACGGCCTTGATGGTGTGCATCCGGTTCTCCGCCTCGTCGAAGACGACCGAGTACGGCGACTCGAAGACCTCGTCGGTGACTTCCAGCTCCGTCAGGCCGTGCCGCTCATGGATCTCCCGGCCCACCGCCGTACCGAGATCATGGAAGGCCGGCAGGCAGTGCAGGAACTTCACGTCGGGATTGCCCGTCGCGCGCAGCACGTCCATCGTCACGGCGTACGGACCGAGCGCCTTGATCCGCTCGTCCCAGACCTCCTTGGCCTCCCCCATCGACACCCAGACATCGGTGGCCACGAAGTCCGCGCCCGCCACGCCCTCGGAGATCTCCTCGGTGAGTGTGAGCCGCGCCCCGCTGCTCGCGGCGGCCTCGCGGGCCAGGGCGAGGATGTCGTCCGAGGGCCAGTAGGCGCGCGGCGCGACGATCCGTACGTCCATGCCGAGCAGGGCACCGGTGACCAGATACGAGTTGCCCATGTTGAAGCGGGCATCCCCGAGATAGGCGAAGGCGATCTCCGTCAGCGGCTTGTCGGTGTGCTCGGTCATCGTCAGCACATCGGCGAGCATCTGCGTGGGGTGCCAGGCGTCCGTGAGGCCGTTGAAGACCGGGACGCCGGCGTACGCGGCCAGCTCCTCCACGGTCTCCTGGGCGTCCCCGCGGAACTCGATACCGTCGAACATCCGCCCGAGCACCCGTGCGGTGTCCTTCGCCGACTCCTTTTTCCCGATGTGCGAGCCGGCCGGGTCGATATAGGTGGTGGAGGCACCCTGGTCCGCCGCCGCCACCTCGAAGGCGCACCGGGTGCGGGTCGAGGCCTTCTCGAAGATCAGGGCGATGTTCCTGCCGCGCAGTCGCTGGACCTCGGCGCCCGCCTTCTTCGCGGCCTTCAGTTCCGCGGCCAGATCGAGCAGACCGCGGAACTCCCCGGCCGTGAAGTCCAGCTCCTTGAGGAAGTGGCGGCCTTCGAGGTGTATGGCCATGATGGCTGCTCCTGGGGCGCGAGTCGCGAAGGGGGGCGAAGATACCGGACACTGGAACTATATACGACAACCTGCATCGCTATACAGCCCAGCGCCCCGTTGTCGCCGCACCGCGTCCCCACACCGCATGCCTACACCGCGTCGCGTTCCACCGGGCAGCTCATACAGCGCGGCCCGCCCCGCCCCCGGCCCAGCTCGCCGCCCGGGATCTCGATCACCTCGATGCCCTGTTTGCGCAGATGGGTGTTGGTGGTGACATTGCGCTCGTAGGCGACGACGACCCCGGGCTCGACGGCGAGCACATTGCAGCCGTCGTCCCACTGCTCGCGCGCCGCCGAGTGCACATCCTGGGTGGCGGTCAGCACCCGGATGTCCGCCAGGCCGAGGGCCGCCGCGATGGCACGGTGCATATGCTCCGGCGGATGGTCGGTGACCTTCAGCTCCCGGCCGTCGGCGCCCGGTTCGATGGTGTACGAGCGGAGCATGCCGAGGCCCGCGTACTGCGTGAAGGTGTCGCCGTCGACCATCGTCATCACGGTGTCGAGATGCATGAACGCCCGTCGCTTGGGCATGTCGAGCGCCACGATCGTGGTGGCGGAGCCTGCCGCGAAGAGCCCGCGCGCCAGCATCTCGACCGCCTGCGGAGTGGTCCGTTCGCTCATCCCGATCAGTACGGCGCCCTTGCCGATGACCAGGACGTCTCCGCCCTCGATGGTGGACGGGTAGTCGTGCTGCCCCTCCGACCAGTGATGGAAGGCCCCGGCGGCGGGCCCGGTGAACAGCGGGTGGTGTGTGTAGATCGCCTCGAAGTGCACGGTCTCGCGCTGCCGGGCGGGCCAGCGCATCGCGTTGATGCTCACGCCGTCATAGATCCAGGCCGAGGTGTCCCTGGTGAAGAGATGGTTCGGCAGCGGGTCGAGCAGGAAGTCGTCCAGCTCCATCGCGTGGAAACGTACCGACACCGGCTCCGCGTGCTGCTCCAGGAACTCCCGCTTGGTCATCCCGCCGACCAGCGCCTCGACCAGATGGTCCGTGGGCAGTTCGTCGAAGATCGCCCGGAGATGGCCGGTGGCGAGCGGCCCGTACTCCTTCTCGTCGAAGACCCGGTCCAGGACCAGCCGCCGGGCCGCCGGGAGGTCCAGGGACTCCCGCAGCAGATCACCGAAGAGATGCACCTGAACCCCCCGCTCGCGCAGGAGCGCGGCGAACGCGTCGTGCTCCTCCTGGGCGCGGCGTACCCAGAGCACGTCGTCGAAGAGCAGTGTGTCCTTGTTACCGGGCGTGAGGCGTTTCAGCTCCAGATCCGGGCGGTGCAGTATGACGCGGCGCAGCCGCCCGGTCTCGGAGTCGACATGGAATCCCATGTCTCCCATCCTCACCGCATGGAGCGCGGCTCACCCGGTGAACGGCCGAGTCCGGCGTTCAACACGGCGAGCGTAGGGTGCGAGGAGTGGCCCAGAGCCCGGCGGCGGGAAGAAGCGCGCCGCTCAGCGTGCCCCGTCCGCGCCGGTGAGCGCGCTCAGCTCCGCGATCCGCTCCGGCCCGACCCGGCAGCAGCCCCCGACGAGCCGCGCCCCCGCCGCCTGCCAGGACCGTACCCTCGACGGGTCGAACGTGGCGTCCCCGCGCCAGCTCCGCGTCCCCGCGTCCCAGCGCTCCCCGCTGTTCGGATAGACGACGACCGGCTTGCCGGTCACCGAGGCGGCCGGCTCGACCGCGCCGTCCGTGTCCCCCGGCTCGCAGCAGTTGATCCCCACCGCGATCACCTGGTCGTCGCCGGACGCCAGGGCGAAGGCATCGGCGAGCGGCTGTCCGGCCCGGGTGCGCTCGCCCTCGATGGAGTACGAGAGCCAGACCGGCACCCCGCAGCCGGCGGCGGCCCGCAGCAGCGCCTCCGCCTCGTCGGTGTCCGGGACGGTCTCCAGGGCGAGCGCGTCGGGACCGGCCGAGGCGAGGGTCTCGATCCTCGGCCGGTGGAACCGTTCAAGCTCCCGCACCGACAGTCCGTACCGGCCCCGGTACTCACTGCCGTCGGCGAGCATCGCGCCGTACGGTCCGACCGAGGCCGCCACCCACACCTCGTCCCGCTCCGCCTCGCCCGCCCGGCGCGCCAGCTCCACGCTGCGCACCAGCAGCGCGCTCGCCGTGTCAGGCGACACCCCGCGCCACGCGAACCCCTCGTATGTCGCCTGATAGCTGGAGGTGATCAACACCCGCGCGCCCGCCCGTACATACGCCAGATGGGCCGCCTCGATCTGCTCGGGGCCCTCGACGAGCAGCCGCGCCGACCAGAGGGCGTCGGACAGATCGCAGCCCTGCGCGGCGAGCTGGTTGGAGAGACCGCCGTCGAGAACGACGGTCCCTTCGGCGAGGGCGGCGGCAAGGGTGCGGGTGGGTTTCACGGTCGCTCCAGTACGCGGTACGGCAGGTGCGGGGGCAGGGACCAGGCCCTGCCCCTGCCCCGCTCCCATCCAAACGAAAGACCCTAGTTCAGCTGGGACTGGACCTGTGAGGAGATCAGCTCCAGATGGTCGAGGTCGTCCAGATCCATCACCTGGAGATAGATCCGCGACGAGCCGACCGCGCCGTAGCGCCCGATCTTGTCGACCACCTCGTCGGGCGAGCCCGCGAGCCCGTTCACCTTCAGCTCCGCCACCTCCCGTCCGATGGCCGCGGCCCGGCGGGCCACCTCCGCGTCGTCCTTGCCGACACACACGATCAGCGCGTTCGAATACACGAGATCGTCCGCCTCGCGCCCCACGGCCTCGGCGGCCGCCCGCACCCTGGCGAACTGCGCCTCGGTGTCCTCGATGGAGGCGAACGGAAGATTGAACTCGTCCGCGTAACGCGCGGTCAGCCGCGGGGTGCGCTTCGCGCCGTGGCCGCCGATCAGGATCGGCACCTTGCGCTGCGCGGGCTTGGGCAGCGCGGGTGAGTCGGTCAGCTGGTAGTACGTGCCGTCGTAGGAGAAGGTCCGGCCGGTCTCCGTGGCCCAGAGGCCGGTCACGATCGCCAGCTGCTCCTCCAGCCGGGGGAACTTCTCCTTGGGGAACGGAATCCCGTACGCCTTGTGCTCCTCCTCGAACCAGCCCGCGCCCAGGCCCAGTTCGACCCGGCCGCCGGACATCTGGTCCACCTGGGCGACCTGGATGGCCAGCACACCCGGCAACCGGAACGTGCCGGCCGTCATCAGCGTGCCGAGGCGGATCCGCTTGGTCTCCCTGGCCAGCCCGGCCAGGGTGATCCAGGCGTCCGTCGGCCCGGGGAGCCCATCGGCGGACCCCATCTTCAGATAGTGATCGGAACGGAAAAAGGCGTCGAAGCCCAGGTCCTCAGAGGCCTTGGCCACGGTCAGCAGTGTCTCGTAGCTCGCCCCTTGCTGGGGCTCGGTGAAGATTCGAAGATCCATGTCCTCCATCCTGCACCTTCGGGCAGGGCTCTCCGTTGACGTCCCGGCCGATCCTGCTCTCCCGCTCCCCCTCCCGCTCCTTCTGCCGCTGCCGCTGCCATTCCAGCCCGAGCTGCCGCTCCTCGCGCTGACGCGCCCACTCCCGCTCCCGCTCGCGATCCCGCGCGACAAGCCGGCGCAGCATCACGCCCACCCGGTCATTGGACTCGTCGGCCGCGTCGATCGCGTCGATGCACTGCCAGTACAGCCCTTCCTCGTCCGTGGCGCACGCGACCGCCACCAGCGCGATCCCGACCTCGCCCAGCAGCGCGCCGAGCCCGGTCAGGGCCGCCCGGATATCGGCCACCCCGGAGAGCTGTCCGGCCCGTATCCGGCCGATGCGCGGCGCCGGACGGTCCGGTAACCCCGCCAGTCCTTCGAGCGGTCCGTCCGGCGGTCCGCAGTCCTGCCCGCCCCCCTCGGCCAGCTCCCGCGCCTCGCTCTTCAGCTCCTTCGGTCCGTTCAACGCCAACTGGACACCGATCGCCCGGGCCAGGCTCTGCGCCTGCCAGGCCTCCGCGATGACATCCCACTCGTCCGTGCTCCCGGCCAGGGCATGCCGGCTCACTCCGATGAGCCGTTCCGCATCCATCCGCAGCCCCCGTTCGTACGACAATCCTGCCCACGCGTTCCACTACCCAGAGTGATGCATTGGCGGCAGAAAGGCCAGAGCAATGCGGAAATCTCTGGACAGCAGGCTCGTTGTGCATAACTCGACGACTCCATAGAGTGACGATCAGGAAGAATCGCGGCCAACCGCCGGTCGCTTGGGCGGGTAGCGGACCTCATTCCGGTCCATCTTGTCGGCGAGCGCGACGAGCGGATCGATCCCCAGCACCTCGCAGAACTGGAGCAAGTAGGCGAGCACATCGGCGACCTCGTCCGAGACCCGGTGGGCGGAGTCCGGGTCCTCCATCACCCGTGCCGACTGCTCGGGCGTCAACCACTGGAAGATCTCCAGCAGTTCGGACGCCTCGACGCTCAGCGCCGCCACCAGATTCTTGGGGGTGTGGTACTGCTCCCAGTCGCGCGCCGCCGCGAACCGGGCCAGTCTGCGCTGCATTTCCGCTACATCGAGTTCCGTCACGGATCCAGGTCTACCACCGTCACCCCGGCGACCCCCCGCGCGCAGGAGGCGTCCGAGACCGCCCCGACCAGGGTGATGCGCCCCTCCGCGCAGACCGCCGAGGCCAGCGAGAGCAGTTCGCGCGCCTGCCGCCGGTCCAGGCTCCGGTCGAATCCGTCGGCGAGGACGGTGAGCGACCGCAGCGCCGTGGGCACCTCGGGGGTCTGGTCACCGGCCAGTACGCCCGGGCCGGTGACCAGTACGAGCGCGAGCGCCAGATATCTCAGCTCGCCCTCGCCGAGCCGGCCCACGGGGGTGGCGGCCCGGGCGCCCGAGGCGTCCCGGGCGAGCAGCGCGCGTACCGTACCGTCGGCGAGCTGCTCGACGGCGAGTTCCGTCACCGGCCCCGCGCAGCCGGCCCGCGCGGCGGCGGCCAGCCGGGCCCGTCGGCGGGCGCAGCCGTCGCGCGAGCGGTCCAGCGTCCGGTCGAGCACCGCCGCCAGATTCTCGCAGCCCCGGCGCAGCCGCCCCTGTCCCGCCGCCACCGGATACCGCATGAGCTGCGGCTGCGGGTCGCAGACGAAGACGGACCGCAGGGCCAGCACGGTCTGTTCGGCCGCGGCGAGCACCAGCGACTCGCCCTCCGTGCGGCCCCCCACCCGCAGCGGGAGCAGCGCCGTGCCCAGCCGGTCGTCGGGGAGCGGGGCCCGGGTCACCGGTACGGCGCCGGCCGTGTGCCAGGCCGCCTGCACCGTGGGCCGCCCCGGGTCGCGCAGCGCCGTGGTGAGCAGGGTCTGTCCACGACCGGTCAGCCGCTCGCCGACGATACGGAGTTCGGGCTCGGCCTGGACGGCGAGATCGAGCCGTACGGGACCGACCGGGCCGTCGACGGTGCAGCCGATCCGGAAGCCGCGCCGCCCTTGGGCGTCGGGCACGGCCCGTTCCGGAACGCAGGCCACCGGATCCGGGAAGACATCGGCCAGGAGCGCGCCCGCACCAAGCCTGGCGAGCGACTCGTAGGCCCGCAGCGCCGTGGACTTCCCGCTGCCGCTCGCTCCGGTGAACAGCGTCATGGGGCTCAGGGGAAAAGCCGCTCCGCGGTGCGAGGTGAAGGCGGAGAGCCGCAGTTCGGTGAGGGTGGGACGCGCGCGGGTTGCTTCCATGGCCGGACCGTATGCGGCTCAAAAGCTGGCGAACCGTTACGCCTTGGCCACCTTCCTACGATCGGGGGACGGCGTCGGCCGCGATCCCCTCCACCTCCGTGCCGATCGGGGCCAGCAGGAAGACGTTCTTGTCGACCCGGTGCATCCCGCTGCCGAGCCCGAAGACGACCCCGCTGCTGAAGTCCAGGATGCGTTTGGCCACATCGGGCTCCGCGCCGGTCAGATCCAGCAGTACCGGAATCCGCGCGATCAGATGGTCGGCGACCTCCCGCGCGTCAGCGAACACCTGCACCCGCAGCACGATGAAGCGCCGGTTCGCCGCCTTGAAGTCCTCGGGGACGGTGCGGTGATCGACCCGCGAGGGCCACTCGTTGCGACCGCGCAGCGGCACGACCTGGGCCAGGCCCTCCCACTGCTCGTCGGTCGCGTCGTATCCGTCGTACCTGCCGTAGCGGCTCATCGGACCACCCCGCCCGTACGCTGTGTCTGCATCCGGCCATCCTCCCGCGCCTCACCCGTTCGGCCCAATAGCGACACGGCCCGGCTGAGGACCGGCTTCGTCGGCCCTGACCGGAAACCGCCGCCGCACCGCCGAAGCGCCGAAGCGCCGACCGAGCGACGCCGGGACCCCGCCCCCCGAGACGGGTGAGTCCGTCTCGCCGGGGCCCCATCCTCACACCGCGCGCCCCTGGCCTCAACGGGGCGTCACGGACTCCCTCTTCACCTCCAGGCCCGCCGGCGCCTCGATGTGCGCCGTGCCGTCGGCGGCCACGGATATGTCCAGGCGCCCTCCCGCGACATCGAAGCCCGCCACCTTCAGCGGCCGGTAGGCCTCGGCGAACGCGGGCGCGACGGTGAGGGTGCCGCCGGGGACATCGGCCGAGAGCCCCAGCGCGGACTGGAGGACCAGGACGGACGAGGCCGCCGCCCACGCCTGCGGCCGGCAGGACGCCGGATAGGGCGAGGGCACCGGGTCGGTCGCCGAACCATGGCCGGCGAACAGCTCCGGCAGCCGCGCGTCGAAGCCCGCGGAGGCGGTCAGCAGCCCCGCGGCGAGCCCCGCCGCGGCGTCCGGGAAACCGGCCCTGGTCAGCCCGTGCACCGCGATCGCGGTGTCGTGCGGCCAGATGGAACCGATGTGGTAGCCGTACGGGTTGTAGCCCGCGGAGTCGCTGCTCAGGGTGCGCAGCCCATGGCCCGAGTCGAGGTCGGGCGCGCTGAGCCGGGCGGCCAGCAGGGCGCTCTCCTCGTGGTTGAGCAGGCCCGTGCCCAGCAGATGGCCGAAGCCCGAGGTGACCGAGTCCACCGGCCGCTTGTCCCGGTCGAGGGCGACGGCCGGGTAGGCGCCGCGCTCGTCCTCCACCCAGAAGTGGCTGCGGAACCGGTCGGAGAGCCGCTCCGCCCACTCCTCCCATTCGTCGGCGCCGGGCCGGCCGAAGGCGCGCAGCAGCGCGGCGCCGCCCCGGGCGGCCTCGTAGGCGTACGCCTGGACCTCGCACAGCGCGATCGGAGAGCTCGCGAGGCGTCCGTCGCGGTGCCGGATGGCGTCGCCGGAGTCCTTCCAGCCCTGGTTGGCCAGTCCGCGGCCGGTGCCGTCGATGTACTTCAGGAAGCCGTCACCGCCGGCGTCTCCGTAGTCCCGCATCCAGGCGAGGGCGGCCTCGGCGTTCGGCAGCAGCCGCTCGACCTGGTCGGGGGCGAGCCCCCAGCGCCAGGAGTCGTGCAGCAGCGTGATCCACAGCGGGGTGGCGTCGACCGTGCCGTAATAGGACGGCGGCAGCGAGAAGTTGTCGTGGAAGGTCTGGGTCCCGCGGCGCACCTCGTGCAGGATCTTGCCGGGCTGCTCCTCGGTGTCCTGGTCGGACCTGACACCTTGACGGCGCGCGAGCGTACGCAGCGTACCGGCGGCGAGTTCGGTGCCCAGCGGCAGCAGCATCCGGGCGGCCCACAGGGAGTCGCGGCCGAAGAGCGTGAGGAACCAGGGGGCTCCGGCGGCCAGGAACTGGTCGGCGGGCTCCTCGGGGTCGGTCAGCCGCAGCCGGTCGAGGTCGGCGGCCGACTGGCTGATCCAGTGGTCGAAGCGCCGGTCGGAGCTGCGCAGCACCGGGGTGCGCCAGGGCACGCTGTCCGCGGCCGGGGCGGGGAACTGGTCGCCGTCCTCGTGCGCCGCGTCACCGTGCAGGACGGCGGTCCAGGTCTCCCCGGGCGCCAGCTCGATCTCGTACTCCAGCCGCCCGGACACCGGGTCGGCGGCGGTGGGCACCGGGGTGGAGGAGAGACGTACCGCGAACCCCTGCCTGGACCAGCCGAGTCCGTCCGGGGTGGCGGTCGCGGGGACCGGGCTCTGCGCCTGCCCGGTCTTGACGCGCTCCATCTCGGCGAGGTCGGTGGCGGCGGTGACGATCAGCCGGACGCGGACATGCCGCCCTCCCTCGTTGGAGACCTCCAGCGTCTCCGCCAGCCGGCCGGGGGTGACCTGGCGCTTGCGGTGCAGGGTGACCGCGGGGTCCGCGGTGATCTCGCCGAGGCCGCGCAGCACTCCGCGGAAGGCCGCCCGGTCCGCACCGTCAAAGGCTCCGCGTACCGGCGCGATCGCGATCCCGTCGGCCTCGACCGTCAGCCGGGACAGCGCTCTGCTGTCGGCGTGGTAGAAGCCGTCGGCGCCGCCGTCGATCTGTCCGTCCGCGTGGGAAATCGCGAAGCTCGGCGCGTACAGGGTCACGCAGGCGTCGTGCAGGAACGGCTGGAGGCCCTCGGCCGAGGGGACCGCGGCTGCGACGGAGTTCATAGTGTCGTGGGTCTTGACAGTCGTGGACAACAGAGCAGAACCTCTCAGTCATTGGAGCGTTCCAAGAACCCTAACGACGAGTTCAGCTCGTTGACAATGGCATTGGAACGCTCCAAAAGAACTCATCGATTCGCACAAACCGTCCCGGAGACCGTCATGCCCCGCCCCGCCAACGCGCCCTCGCCCAAGGCCGGTTCAGTAACCCTGGCCATGGTCGCGCGACGCGCCGGGGTCTCCCCGCAGACGGTGTCAAATGCCCTCAATTCGCCCGAACTATTGCGCCCGGAGACGCTGGAGCGGGTTCAGCGCACCATCGACGAGATGGGATACCGCCCGCACCGGGCGGCGCAGACGCTGCGCACCCGCTCCAGCAAGCTGATCGGCTACGGCATACGTCCGAGCGCGCCCGGAATGTCCGCTCCGGTCATGGACCGCTTCCTGCACGCGCTGTCCCAGGCGGCCGACGAGGCCGGCTACCGGATCCTGTTGTTCGCCTCGCCGCCCGGCAGCGCCAGTCTGGACGGGCACGAGGAGCTCATCGATCTGCACAGCGTCGACGGGTTCGTGCTCAGCGGCACCGACCGCGGTGACCCCCGCCAGGCCTGGCTGGCCAAGCGCGGCATACCGTTCGTGGGCTTCGGCCGGATGTGGTCGGGCCGGCAGATAGGCGACTGGGCGGATGTCGACGGCGCCTCGGGCACGGACGCCGCGGTCGAGCATCTGGTGGCCCTCGGGCATCGCAGAATCGCGTTCCTCGGCTGGCCGCGCGGCTCCGGCGTCGGCGACGACCGGGCCGAGGGCTGGCAGCGCGCCATGCGCCGGCACGGTCTGCCGGTGCGCGGCCGACGCGCGCAGAGCGTCGACGACACCACCTCGGCACGGGCCGCCGTGGCACCGCTGCTCGACACGGGTGCGACGGCCGTGATCGCCGCCAGCGACATGCTCGCGATGGGCTGCTACCAGGCGCTGCGCGAGCGGCAGGCCACGCCGGGCAAGGACGTCGCCGTCATCGGCTTCGACGACTCCCCCACCGCCGCCCTGCTCTCCCCCGGTCTGTCCACCGTGGCCCAGCCGCTGGAGGCCGTCGGCCACGAGTGCGTACGTCTCCTGCTCGCCCGGATGTCGGAGCCCGGTGCCCCGCCCGAGCATGTCCTGCTCGAACCGTCCCTCGTCGTCCGCGACAGCACACCCGCTCCGGGAAGCTGACCGCGCCCACCATCGCCCCGGGGCGAAGCACGCACCCGGGCCATCGATTCATCACACGTCTCTCCCGGGCCACAGAGCCGCACGTTTCATCTCTACTGGAGGAATTCATGGTCACCCGCACGGCCGCCGCCGCCGCACTCGTCACCTGCGCGGCGCTCCTGGCCGCCACCGGCTGCTCGTCCAACTTCGACAGTGGCAAGGACCAGGCGCAGGACAAGGCAGAGAAGCAGAAGCTGACCGTCCTGATCGCCACCTCGGGTGACGCCGAGACCCAGGCGGTGAAGGCCGCCGCCGCCGCGTACGCGAAGAAGTCCGGCAACACGGTGACCGTCGAGGTCGCCAAGGACATGAACCAGCAGCTCGCGCAGTCCTTCGCCGGGCACAAGCCGCCGGACGTCTTCTACGTCAACTCCGACCAGTTCGCGAACTACGCCAAGGGCGGCTCGCTCTACGCGTACGGCGACCAGATATCCGACGCCTCGGACTTCTCCGAGCAGCTGCTCACGTCCTTCTCGTACAACGGGAAGCAGGTCTGCCTGCCCAAGGACACCTCCACCCTCGGCCTCGCCATCAACTCCGACCTGTGGCAGAAGGCCGGGCTGACGGAGAAGGACTACCCGAAGAGCTGGCAGGACCTCCAGAGCGTCGCGGACAAGCTCACCACGAACGGCGTCACCGGCCTGGTGACCAGCGACGAGTACCAGCGCCTCGGCGTCTTCATGAAGCAGGCGGGCGGCTGGCTCACCGACGCGGACCAGAAGAAGATGACCGCCGACACCCCGGAGAACGCCGAGGGTCTCGCCTTCGTCCAGTCGATGCTGAAGTCCGGCTCGATGAAGTTCGCCAAGCAGGTGGACACCAGCTGGGGCGGCGAGGCGCTCGGCAAGGGCAAGGCCGCGATGACCATCGAGGGCAACTGGCTCGACGGCGGCATGAAGCTCGACTACCCGGATGTGAAGTACGCCATCGCTCCGCTGCCGGCGGGTCCGAAGGGCGAGGGCACCCTCGCCTTCTCCACCTGCTGGGGCGTCGCCGCCGACAGCACCCACCAGGCCGCGAGCGTCGACCTCGTCAAGCACCTGGCCTCCGCCGAGCAGCAGCTCGCCTTCGCCGACGCGTTCGGTGTGATGCCGTCGCGGACGAGCGCGCTCACGACGTACGCCGAGAAGACGCCGCACGCCAAGGCGTGGGTGGACGGCAGCGCGTACGCGCAGGGCCCGGTCACCATCGCCGGCTTCGACAAGGTGGCGAGCCAGTTCAACACCGACCTCCAGTCGCTGCGTACGGCGGACCCGAAGAAGATCCTCGCCGACCTCCAGCGCAACGGCGAACAGGCGATCGCGAAGGGCAACTGAGCCCCATGCCCCTCCGCACTGTGCGCGCGCCCCGCGCGCACCGATCGACCGGCACACCGGGCGAACCTGACACGCCCGGTGTGACCGGTACGACCGCGACGGCCCGTGTCAGCGCCCCGCGCGCGGGCCGTCGCGGGGACCCGCGCCGGGAAACCGCCTGGGCCTGGCTGTTCGTCAGCCCCATGGTGCTGGTCCTCGGGCTCTTCCTGGTCCTGCCCATCCTCATGGCGCTCTGGGTGAGCCTGCTGAACTGGGACGGACAGTCGAACCCGTTCAGCGGCGAAGCCGACTTCGTGGGCCTGGACAACTACCGGACGCTGTTCACGCAGGACGGTCTCGACCGCACCCTCTTCGCGACCGCCCTGCGCAACAACGCCTACTACGTCCTGCTGACCGTTCCCCTCCAGACCGGGCTGGCGCTGGGCCTCGCCCTGATCGTCAACCAGAAGCTGCTGCGGGCGCGCAGCGCGCTCCGTACGACCTTCTTCTTCCCCTCGGTCACCAGCTCCATCGCCGTCTCCACGGTCTTCCTCTTCCTCTTCCAGGGCAGCGGGGCCGTCAACTCCCTGCTGTCGTGGGTCGGGGTGAAGGGTCCGAACTGGTTCGCGGACCCGCGCGGGGTGCTCTCGCTGATCCTGGGCGGACTGGGGATCGTCGATCCCGAACGGCCCTCCGGGGTGCTGGCGGACCACTCCTTCATGGGGCTCTCGTGGTTCGAGTGGCTGTCAGGACCCTCGATCGCGATGTGCACGATCATCCTGCTGGCCGTGTGGACCACCTCGGGCACCTTCATGCTGATCTTCCTCGCGGCGCTCCAGGACATCCCACGGGAGCTGGAGGAGTCGGCCGCGCTGGACGGGGTCAACCGCCGTCAGCTGCTGCGTCACGTGACGCTTCCCGCGCTGCGTCCCGTGCTGTTCCTGGTGCTCACCCTGGGGCTGATCTCCACCTGGCAGGTCTTCGACCAGGTGTATGTGATGGGCCAGGGCGCCCCGGGCAATACGACGCTCACGCCCGCGTTCCTGTCGTACTCCGCGGGCTTCGACAACGCGGACTTCGGCCAGGGTTCGGCGATCGCGTTCGTCCTGCTCGCCCTGATCCTCTGTCTGACCGGGTTCCAGCGCTGGGTCCTGCGGGAGCGCGGCGCACGTAAGGGGAGGAAGCGATGAGCGCCGGTGGTACGGCCGTACGCGACCGGGTCGGGCGGGCCCGGCTCCGGCGCGGCGCGCGCGACGCCGCCCGCCCGCCGGTCCTTGGGCGGTTCCCGGTCCCGCTGCGGGTGCTGGGGTACTGCCTGGTGGTGGGGGTGGCGCTGCTCTATCTGCTGCCGTTCCTCCTCCAGTTGGTGACCGGCTTCAAGACGGACCCGGACGCGGCGGCGAATCCGCTCTCCCTGCTGCCGACCACTCCGACGACGGCCGCCTACCAGCGGCTGTTCGGGCTGAGCGAGTCGGCGGACGGAGTGCCTTTCCTGCGCTGGCTCTCCAACTCGACGCTGGTCACGGTGATCGTGACCGCGGGCCGGGTGCTGTTCAACTCGATGGCCGGGTACGCGCTGGCGCGACTGCGCTTCCGGGGCCGCACGGTGCTGTTCGGCTTCGTGCTCGCGGTGATGGCGGTGCCCGGGGTGGCCCTGCTCATCCCGAAGTTCCTGGTGCTCAACACCTTCGGGATCTTCGACACGTACACCGCCATGATCCTGCCGCTGCTGGTGGACGCGGCGGGCATCTTCATCATGAAGCAGTTCTTCGAATCGGTGCCGCGCGAGGTCGAGGAGGCCGCGCGGGTCGACGGGGCGGGGGTGTTCCGGATCTTCTGGTCCGTCGTCCTGCCGATGGCCAGGCCCGCGCTGATCACGCTGACGATCCTGTCGTTCCAGGGATCGTGGAACGAGTTCACGCACTTCCTGGTCGCCACCCAGTCAGGTCAGTACGAGACGCTCACCACGGGGCTCGCCCGCTTCATCTCGGGCGGTCTCGGCGGCGGCACGCAGTATCCGCTGAAGCTGGCGGCGGCGCTGCTCTCCACCTTGCCGGTGGCCGCGCTGTTCTTCTGCTTCCAGCGCTACTTCGTCAACGGCGCCAACTCGGGCGCGGTCAAGGAGTAGCGGCCGTACGGCCGGAGAACGGCTCCCGCACCGCACCGCCCCGTCGCCGGGTATGGCGACGGGGCGGTCGCGTTCTCGCCATGGACACACACTGGGCCATAGAGGTGAAACCCCCCGTATGTCCCGGATGTCCTGCCTCTCGGCGGTGCCCGCGTCGCGAATGTGTCGGTGACAGAGAGCACCCGCGGTGGTGCGGGCGCCGAGGAAGGAGGGGCGTGATGGGCGCGGAGCACATCGACACCCGGCTGCTGGAACCCACGACGCGGGACGACATCATGGCGCTGCGGACGGCGGCGTCGCTGGAGAACCTCGCGGTGAGCGTCTACCGCACCGCCGCCGAGTTCCCGTTCATCAAGGACGGCAACGCGACGATCCAGGAGTTCATCGCCACGACCACCCGGCACCACGAGGAGCACGCCAAGGCGTTCAACACGGCGGCCGTCCAGGCGGGCGGCCAACCACAGACCGGGACCGACCCGAAGTACACGGCCGTCGTCCAGAAGGCGCTGCCCGCCGCCAAGACCCCGGAGGACGTGATCACGCTCGCTCTGTCGCTGGAGGACGTGGCCGCGCAGACGTACACCAAGAACGTGGGTCCGGCCGGCACCGCGCGACTGCGCCGGCTCTTCGCCTCCGTCGCCCCGGTCGAGGCACAGCACCGCGCCACCCTGCTGACCATTCAGTCGCTCCTCGGCTCGGGCGACACCGATCTGATCGCGATCCCGACGGACGCCGACACACTGCACGCCGCCGCGGGGACGGTCGGATTTCCCGACGCCTTCTATCCGACGGGCAGGGCATTGCCGAGCTCCGAAGGGGCCGTGCGGTGAGTGCCGTACCCGAACGGGGCCGCCGGGAACCGCCCCTCGCCGGTCCCGCCGGTCACGCCGGTCCCTGCGATGAGACCGAGACCCGTGGACCCGGCCGCCGGAGGTTCCTGCTGGGGGCGGGAGGCGCGGGGGCCGCGTTCCTGCTGCCGTCCTGCTCCGGTGAGAACGACCTGTCCTCGCGATCGCCCGTCGACGAGGCCAGCGTCATCGCGCGCCGCGTCACCTACCCCGGCGATCTGCGGACGGTCGCGCTGGCGGTCGCGCTGGAGAACCAGGCCGTCGGCGTCTATACGTCGGCCCTGGCCTCGGCCAGGTCGGGCAGGCTCGGGACCGTACCGCGCGCGCTGACGAGTTTCCTCGCCGAGGCGATGGCCCAGCACAGCGACCACGCCAAAGCGTGGAACGACGTACTGACCCGCGCCGGCAGGCCCGCCCTCACAGGGGTGCCGCTCTCCGACCAGAAGGAGATCACCACCACGCTGGCCAAGGCCACCAGCGCGGCCGACGCGGCGGCGCTCGCGTTGCAGCTGGAGGAACAGGCCGCGGGGACCTATCTGATGGCCACCTACGGCCTGAAAGGCGCCTCGGAGACGGAGACCGCGGCCACGATCGCCCCCGTCGAGGCGATGCACGCCTCGATCCTGCGCTTTCTCCTGGGCCAGTACCCGGTGCCCGACGCGTTCCTGCACATCGAGCGAGCGGCCAGGCCGAGTCTGCTGACGGTGTGATCCCGTCGCGACGTGCTCCGGGGGCATGCGCCGGGAGCGTGCCCCGGGGCCGGGCACGCCCCGCCCCCGCCCGCGGTGCGAGACTTGCGAGGTCCTTCACGCCGCTCCGGAATCGAGACACCGCCTTGCCGTTCGCCCCCACCGCCCGGATCTCAGTGGCCCCACTGCTCGCGCTGGCACTGGCCCTCTCCGGATGCGCCGCCACCGACACGGCCGACGACTCCGGCCCAACCGCCAAGGAGTCCAAGAACTCCGCCGCCCCCGGTCACGCGGTGCGCGAGCCTCGGGCGAACGATCCCTTCGACTACCAGCTCGGCGGAGCCTACGATCCGCCCGAGGGGGTGCGAACGGTCATCAGGGACCGTACGGCGGCCCCGGATCCGGACCCCGGCATCTACAACATCTGCTATGTCAACGCGTACCAGACCCAGCCGGACGCCGTGGTGTGGTGGCGGAAGAACCACCCCGACCTGTTGTTGCGCGACGCGGACGGCGCCGCCGTCATCGACGAGGACTGGGCGGAACCACTGCTGGACATCTCCTCCGACGAGCGTCGCGACCGGCTGGCCGGCATCGTCGGCGGCTGGATCGACGGATGCGCCGACCGGGGATTCGATGCCGTCGAGGCGGACAACCTGGACTCGTATCTGCGCTCGGACGGCCTGCTCGACCGCGCCGATTCAACCGCGTTCGCGAAACGGCTGGCCGAGCACGCCCACCGGGCCGGGCTGGCGATCGGCCAGAAGAACGCGGCGGAGATGACGGGGGTACGGGACGGGATCGGCTTCGATTTCGCCGTGGCCGAGGAGTGCGCGCGCTACGAGGAGTGCGACGCGTACGCGGACGCCTATGACGACAAGGTGCTGGTGATCGAGTACCGCCGGGCGGACTTCACCGTCGCGTGCCGGGAGTGGGGCGACCGGCTCTCGGTCGTCCTGCGGGACCGGGATGTCGTACCGGCCGGAGAGCCCGGCCATGTCAACGCGCGCTGCTGACAGGCTCGTTGGGCGCGTTCTCGCGCCGACGCCTCCCGGTCAGGCGTCGCGGCCCCGCTCCCGCCGCTGGGCCAGCAGTTCCTTGCGGCGCGCCTCCTCCTCGCTGAAGAGCGCCGCCAGCCGCTGTGTCCTCTCGTCGAGTTCGATGGGGGCGTCCTCGTCGTCGTCCTCGGAGATCAGCCCCTCCGCGACGGCCCGCTGGTGCTGCACCATCACGGGAGGCTGCGGGTCGGGGTCGGAGGGGCGCGGGCCCTCGGGGCCGTCCGGCCCGATACGGACCAGGCGTTCGATCCGTACCACCCTGAACCGTCGTCCCTCCACCTCCACTTCATTGCCGCGCTCCGCGTCCAGCCGGTCGGCCGCGGCCAAGTACGGTGCGCGCCGCTCCGGTTCGAGGCCGAGCTGCCACGGGATCATGACGCGCAGCGCGACGGCGAGGGTGTCCCGCGCGCCCTGCGGTGTGGTGCAGGTGCCGGTGGAGTCGGGCCGCCAGCGCCCGGAGTCCTTCTCCGCCGTCATAAAGGTCGGCGGCAGGAGGACACCTCCGGGGTGCGTGCGGGCCGCGATCCGGGAATCGTCGCGGATCTCGTCGGGTACGGTCCCCGACTTGCGTACGAGGGAGAGCAGTTCGACCTTGAGGATGCCCTGGGACATACCGGTGGCGATGACGGGATCGAAGACGAATCCGGCCGTGGGATCCGGGGCCTTGTGCGACTCGCCGGACGCCATGGGGTCCGGATCGCCCGGGCGCGGGGGCTCCGGTCCGTCGGGCCCCGAGCGTACGTAGCACTCCGCCCGCGCGACCCGGTGGCGGACACCGAGCACGGTCAGCTCGTCGAGGGTCTCCCACTCCATCCGCTCGGCGGCGCGCATGCACTCCTCGTACCCGGCCCGGTCACCGGCCTTCTCGCACTCCTCGGCCCGTCTGCGGAACTGGGAGCCCATGCTGTCGCGGCCGTCCTGCGGGGCCAGCCCCGAGAACGACGAGACCAGCTCCCAGCCGCCCGCCTCGCGTTCGCGCACCACTCCGAAGAGCGGCCCGCCCGCCGAGAGGATGTCCGGATAGCTCTCCCGGGCACGCCATGCCTCCACATCGGCCACCGCCTCGACCGGTCCCGCCGGTCCTGACACCCGGATCGTGCGGTAAGCGGGCACGTTCTCACCAAGCTCAGCCATGCCCCCGAGCATGCCCACACAGCCATGGCGCACGGGGCGATTCCGCGGAAAGAACCACCGACCGCGTGACAGCGCGCATACCCGCACATACGTACGCCCATCCGGCCGGGTGTCGAACCGAACCGGCGTACGAGTCATCTCGGCCGGCGAAGGCGCCAGGGAAGCCGGAACCGGCGGCGGCCGGCCCACCGCGGCAACGCGGGGCCGGAGAAGCGGCCCCCGTCCGGCCGGGCGCCCTCACCGTCCGCGCCGTCGGTGCCGTACGGTCCAATGCCGGTGTCCGCCGGCAGGCGCAGGCTCTCCTTGTCGTACCGAGTGGCGGCGATCGTCGCGACGAGTTGCTCCTCGGTGAAGGTCTCGGAGCCCCGCACATGCGGGACGAACCCCACGAGGACACCGTCCTCCACCACCTCGGCCCGTAGCCCCAGCACCCCGTCGATGTCCCAGATCGCCTCACCGCCCTCGGCGAGCACGATCTGCACCCCGCACTGGTAGACCCCCAGGTGCGCCAGATGGGCCATCACCCCACGGGCGCGCAGCGACGCCACGAGACGGCCGGCACGATCCTCATCCATCCGATGGCCATCTCCCTGTGCGGCAGCTTCTGGACGGATATGTCCTCTGGCACTCATGGTAGGCCGATTTCCGGACAGGGCGACTTCCGGAGGAGAAGGAGGACAGGGAGGTGAAGGTGGAGACGGTGGACAGGGAGGAGGGAGGAGGAGAGAAGAAAGGGAGACGAGAGGAGGAGCGGGAGCCGGGAAGCCTTCGATCCCGCCCCGCCGGACAGCCCATGGCGTGGCGACCGACGGGGCCGGCGGTCAGCGTGAGTACTGCGGCGGTACGCGCCCGGTGGCCCAGCCGGAGACTTCCGGCTCGTCCAGCGAGCGGACCCAGAGGTCGACCAGCGCCACGGTCCGCGCGTCGGGCCAGGGGCCCACGCCCATGATGCGCATACCGGCCTGGTCCGCGGCCTGGATGCCACAGTGGGAGTCCTCGATCGCCAGGGTGTCGGCCGGGTCGGCGCCGCAGAGCCTGGCCGCGGCGAGATAGACGTCCGGATGCGGCTTGGGCCGCATCTCGTCCTCGGGCACCACGACGTGCCCGAAGAGGTCGAGCATGCCCGCGGTGTCGAGGCTGGACTCGACGACCTCCCGCGGGCAGTTGCTGGCGACGGCGAGCGGCGCGAACTGAGCCGCCGTTTCGACCAGTTGGCGGGCGCCGGGCATGGTCATGGGGTTGTCGGCGACCAGGGCTCGGAAATGCGCGAGCAGTCGGTCGGTCATCTCCTCGCCGAGGTCCGGGCGCCCCGCCTCGTCCGCCATCAGGCGCCCGCATTCGCTGTAGTGGAGCCCTTTGGCCCGCTCCGCGAAGCCTGGAGCGGGGGTGAATCCGAACTCGCGCAACGCCAGAATGCGCGCGTCCTGCCAGTGGCATTCGGTGTCCATGAGGGTGCCGTCGCAGTCGAAGACGATGGCTGAGGGAGTCCAGGAAAGGATGCGTTGAGCTGTCATCCGCGTGCTTCCGTTCAGGAGTGCCCTAAAAGCGGCAGCGCTGGCCGCCGCAACGGTGCGAAACACCGCGGGCGTGTTGGTCACCCGTTGTCGGACGGGTGCGATCCCTGGCGGGCGCGGCCATAGGGAGAAGGCCTGTTCCGGCGTCCGCCAGGAACATAACGATCGCTACGCTAGAGAGAACTACTCTCGGCAGTCAAGTGATTGCATTTAGTGTCTAAATCTGTTTATTGGTAGCGGAGGACTCCAAAGGCCTTCTGTTCGCCGTCCTGGAGAAAGCGGAAGACGCAGGTCGCATGGTGCGCCACGCACAGAACGCGGGCGGGCGGGCGGTATTCGATGAAGCGCGCCGTTTTCAGCCGACCGGCGGTAGGCCGTAGCAGCCTTCCGCCACTTTCGAGGGCAGCCGCCTGCCGGGCGGCCTCCAGCACGATCATGCCCGGGACATGATCCGTCGCGTGGTCGAAGAAGAAGGGATGCCGCATATCGGCGGGATCCACCAGCAGCGTGGCGCCCTCGGAACCGATCACGACATCGTGCGCGCCGGTCACCCCCAGCCGCCGGGCGTCGGGGCGGAGGCCGCCGGCCGCGCGCACGACGGACGGAGCGGCGGCGCCCGAGCGGCCCGCCCGTACGGCGTCGTACTGTTCGGGTTCGAGAAAGCGCGCACCGCCGCCGGCCAGCGCGAAGAGCACCCCGTCGGCCTGGTAGGAGACCTGGAGACGCAGCCCGGTCGCGGACCCGTCGGGCCCGCGTCGCACCTGGGTCGCCCGTACCCCGCAGGTGACCCTGGTGGCGCCGGAGAGGGCGCGCGGCTCCGAGGCGGGGTCGAGTTCGAAGGAGAGATCGGTGATGATCAGGTTCGCGACGGACGAGACGCCGAAATACCGCAGTGGAATGTAGATCCCGAGCTGACGCAGTGTCTCCACGATCATCAACGGGCTGTGCAGATCGGCGCCGTCGCGCGGAAAAGTCGGATGGGATCGGGGCCAGGAGGCGGCGGCTTCGAAATCGCCGCTTTCGGTCTGCCGAACGTCGGTCAGCAGTACCTCCGCCACGGAGGCGCGATGCACCATCTCCCGGGCGACGGTGCGCGACCAGGACAGCGGCCGGACCTCCCCGGCGATGTCACCAACCGATGTATTCATGCGATAAGAACATCGCAATTCTCCGGCACGCGCACCCCAGCTCAACCCCGCCACACGCCGTCACACCCCGCGCGAAAAGCCGCTACATTGCGTGCTGTCATTTAACGGAACGGGAATCCGGGGTACACGTGCAGGTTCGGGCGGAGCAGGTTCGGGCGAAAGCGACGCGCAGGTTTCTGCTGGAGGCCGCGGCACATTTGTTCGATGAGCGTGGCTATGCCGGTACCAGTATCAGCGATATCAGCGCACGGTCCGGTCGTACGAGCGGGGCCATCTACTTCCACTACGCCAGCAAGGAGAATCTGGCCCTGGCCATTGTGGAGGAGCATTTCGCGACCTGGCCGGAGCTGATCGGCCGTTACAAGGCGGCCGACCGCCCGGCGCTGGAACGACTGGTCGCCCTGAGTTTCGATGTGGCCAGAGCCTTCCGCGACGATGTCGTCATCCGCGCCGGATCCCGGCTGTGGGCGGAACGCGCTGCCATCGACGTCACGTTGCCCCGGCCCTTCGTCGGCTGGCTGGAGACGGTCACCGGGCTGCTCGAAGAGGCGCGCGCCGAGGGATCGCTCGCCGAGGGCGTATGTCCCGAAGTGGCCGCGCACGGACTCGTCTGCGCCTTCTTCGGGCTGCACACGGTCTCCGACGCCCTGGAGGGGCGGCGGCAGATCGAGGAGGGGCTGTCGGATCTGTGGCTGCTGCTCCTGGCCGCGCTCCAGACCGACCCCGACCCGGCGCTGCTGCTCGCGCGGGTGCGGGAGGGTGAGCGCGAGCGCCGCCGGGAGAGCGCGGCGGACGGGCGCCGGGCGCGGCTCGGGGACCGGGTGCTCACGAAGAGCGGCTGACCGCGCGGCATGTCCTGGCGCGGCGGATACACCCTCAGCCGGTCGCCGTCCCCGCTCAGTTGAGATGTCCGGGACGTCGTCCGGATGCGATCAGGGACGGCGTACAGCCGTCGGCGGTCCGCCGTTCAGTGTCGGGGGACCGCCGCCGGCCGGGCCTCGTGGTCCCGGCCGGCGGATCGGCCGCTCAGGATTCCTCGAAGTAGGCGTCCAGGACGGCGTCGAGCTCTTCCGTCCATTCCTTGAGGCGGTTCCTGGTGTCGGCCTCGACCTCGGCGTCGAACCAGCGGCGCTCCGACACATGCACCGTGACGGTGAACCGGCGCCCGAAGCGAGGAGTCTTGATCTCGACCGCGCCGATCTCGCTCCACCAGAAGTCGGCCTCCTGGTCGTCCAGCCGGAACCGGACGCCCTTGCTGTCCGCGATGATCGCGCCACGGCGGTCGGTGACCTCGAAGACGGGGCCGTCCTCGGCGGAGGCGTCGTCCGCAGGGGTGCCCTCCTCGGAGGAAGCGTCGGAGGAAACCTCCTCGGCCGCTTCGGCCTTGTCGGTGGTGGTGCTGTTCGCGTCGAGGGCGGGTTCATCGGGAACGGCCTCCGGAAGGACGTCCGAGCGGGCGCCGCCTTCGGGCGCGCGCTCCTCGGTCTCCGCCTGCTCCGGGTCCGTCTCCGCTGTGCCCGCGGGGCGGGGGGCCATGAGGCCGGGAACGTACGCCGGGTCTTTCCCCACGGCACGCTCGGGCCAGATATTCGAGTCTATGCGCTGCTCCACGTCCGGAAGTATGGACGAGAATCCTGTGCGAGCCCAGCCCGGCTCGCATCCGGCCGTATGCCCGTGACATCCCGCCGCCCGTACATACACACCTGATTCGAACACCAACTCCCCTCATCGCATACCCTGTTACCGCTCGCCCCACCCGGATCACCCGAAACGGGTACATCGGCGATGCGGTCCCCTTCACCAGGTTCTTTCCCCGCCTCCACTCATGGGAGCGTTCAATGACGGCCGAGACGCCCAAACCGCAGATCGACACGAGCAAGCCCCATCCCGCACGTGTCTACGACTATCTCCTCGGCGGCAAGGACAACTACGCCGTCGACCAGGCGGTGGGGGCGAAGCTGCCGGCCGAGGCGAGGGTCGCCGCGCGGCAGAACCGTGCCTTCATGCGCCGCGCGACCGCCTGGCTGGCGCACAGCGGGATCGACCAGTTCCTCGACATAGGCACCGGCATCCCGACCGAGCCGAACCTGCACCAGATCGTCCAGCGGATCAACCCGAAGGCCCGGGTCGTCTACACCGACAACGACCCCATCGTCCTGCGGCATGCCGAGGCCCTGCTGATCAGCTCGCCGGAAGGCGCCACCGACTACATCCAGGCGGATGTCCGCGAACCGGGGGCGATCCTGGACCACGCCCGGGGCTTCCTGGATTTCAGCCGCCCGATCGCGCTCTCCCTCATCGCCCTGATGCACTTCATCCCGGAGGACGAGAAGCCGTACGACATCGTCGGCACCCTGGTGGAAGCCCTTCCCACGGGCAGTTGTCTGGTGCTCTCGCACGCGGCGTCCGATCTCTACCCCGAACTCGTGGAGCAGGTGGTCGCGCAGTACAAGCGGGGTGGCATCACGCTGGGCTTCCGTACTCGCGAGGGGGTGGCGCGGTTCTTCGAGGGCATGGACCTCGCCGAGCCGGGCCTGGTCACGGCCCCGCACTGGTACCGGGACACGGCCGCGCCGACGGAGGAGGAGAGCGGCGGATACGACAGCGGCATCTACGCCGCGGTCGGCCGCGTGCGCTGACCTTTCCGGCGGCCCGTCGCTCCGCCGGGATCGCGGAGCACGGGAACGAGGGAACGAACGAGCCCGGAACGCGGCAGGGCCGGACCAGCCCTGAGGGCTGTCCGGCCTGCCGCGAGCGGTGTGCGGTGTGCGGGCCTGTCAGTAGGGGCCGTTCACGTTGTCGATCGAACCGTAACGGTCGGCCGCGTAGTTGGACGCGGCGGTGATGTTGGCGACCGGGTCGTAGCTGTCCGTCGACGTACCGGGCACGTGGTAGGCCTCGAACGTGGGGTCGATGACCTGAAGGAGCCCCTTGGACGGGGTGCCGGCCGCGGCGTTGGAGTCCCAGTTGTTGATGGCCCACGGGTCGCCCGAGGACTCGCGCATGATGTTGCGGTGGATGCCCTCGTAGGAGCCGGGGATGCCGTTCGCCGCCATGACGTCCAGCGACTCCCGGATCCAGCCGTCCAGGTTGTCGGCGTACGTCGTCGTGGCGGTCTCGGTGGTCGCGGCGGCGGTGTCGGCCGAGGCGCTCTCGTCGGTGCTCTCCTCGGCCGCCGGCGCGGCCTCCTCGGCGGGGGCGGAGTCGGCGGCGGAGTCGGCGGGGGCCTCCGACGCGGACGCCGTTCCGAGCGTCAGCGTGAGACCGGGGTGGATCAGGCACGGGTCGCCGCCGATGACATCGCGGTTGTCCTCGTAGAGCTGCTGCCAGCCGCCGCTCAGGGAGAAGTCGTCGGCGATCTTGGACAGCGAGTCGCCCCAGACGACGGAGTAGGTCGTCGGGGTGTCCGTCTGGACGACGGCGGCCGGAGTCAGGGTCACCTTGGCGCTGGCGGCGGTGTGCGCTGCCGGGGCCGCCTGGGCGGTGGTGGCGGCCAGCAAGGGGAAGGCGAGTACGGCACCGCCCGTGCCCGCGGTGACGAGACCTCTGGCGACAGGGCTGTTCTTGGGACGACGGTGCTTAGCCTTTGAGGCCATGACGAATTCCTCTCCTGCGCCTGCGAGGTGAGCTGTCGGGTTCGGACTGGAGATGCCCGGCCGCATGGTGAATGCGGCTTAACCCCAAGCCGGTCCTGAGTACGGATCGGCGACTTACCTGGGTCCCCCGCTCCTGCCGGGCGTGGGTGGGTGTGTGTTTCCGGGCGGCGGCAGGATTCGGCGTTCCGTCCGGAGTAACGAGAACGTAAGCGAGGGCGCCCGAACGAAACAAGCCCTGAATTCACAACGGAATCCAATTCATGAATCCGACCCGAAATGATCTCGTTATCGGCCCGATACCGGGAAGCTCAACTCGCCTTCCACACAGGCGAAATGAACGAGAAGGCAGGCGGCGGGCCGGGCACTTACGTGACACACATCACGCGCATGACGGAAATGTCCAGGTCACAACGGGACACAGAGCGGAGAAAGTCGAGCGAACGACAAAGAATTGGACTTCAGGGAGAACTGAGATAAATCGCCCATAAAGGTGCGGGTGCGCGGCATCGGATCCGACCCGTGGACCCGACCTCCACAAGGGAGCCATACGCGCCGCTGACGCTCTCTCACATTCGAACAACCAGGGCCATGTGGCGGTTCTCCGACCGTCTTTCATCGAAGAGCGGATCACATTCGAAGAATTCCCTTTCCGCAAACGGCAGTTCACGACGGATGAAGGAGTGACGCCCACCTCGCGGTTTTCTGGCGATTGACCAACTCGGGCATTCTTCGGGCCCGTTCATCGCGTCGCCCGACGATGAACGGAAAGGCGATCAAGGAAAGATCAGGGGCTTCATCGGGGGCTTCATCGGGGCTTCGGAGAAGGCTCGGGGAGAGATATGACGTACCGGCCCGGAAACGTGCGACGGGTGGTGGCGCTGCCGGAGTCACCCTCCGGCAGCGCCACCACCCGTCGGTGGCCCGGCGCCCGATCGCCCGCTACCCGGGCGGCGGCGCGAAGCTCAGTCCGCCTCCGTGATCTCCTCCCGCCCCGCCGCGGTGAACCCGAGGAGCTCACGGCTGCGGGTGGTGTCGAACAGCGACGCGTGACCGTCGAGCGCGCCCCGGATCTCGCTGCTGGGGTGGTACGTCGCCAGCAGCTCCCGGGTGGGTTCCAGGGCCGCGCTGTCGGGCGCGGCCACGTTGACGACATGGTGGCCCGTGAGGTCCGCCGTCAGGGCGGCCCGTACGGCACGGGCGGCGTCCCGGGTGTGCAGCCACCCCCACAGTTCACGGCGGTTGGACGCGGGGTCGCCGTGCACCTGCGCCAGCCGCTCCCGCAGCCGGGCGCCCGCGCCGACGAACGGGAACCGCAGCATGACGGTGACCGTGCCATGGCGCCGGGTCGTGAACTGCGCGGCCTTCTCGGACATGACCTTCGACAGGCCGTAGGAGTCGACGGTGAGATCGGGGTGGTCCTCGTCCACGGGGACGTACACCGGGTGCAGATCCCGGTCGGCCCACGCGATGCCGACGGCCGCCGCGCTGGAGGCGCCGACGACACGCGGCACGCCGAGCCGGCCGGCCTCCTGGAACACCAGATAGGCGGCGAGGACGTTGGCGCGCAGGGTCTCGTCCTCCGACACGATGCCGGGCGCCGGGTACGCCGCGAGATGGACGACCCCGACGAACGCGCCGTCCTCTTCCGCCGCCGCCTTCTGTGCGGCGGCGAAGCACTCGGTGACCGTCTTCGCCTCGCTCAGATCGCCGGTGACGAACCGGACACAGCCGTCCTCGCCGTCACCCCGCGCCAGATCGGCGCCCACGACGCGGAAGCCCGCGCCGATGAGGTCCGCCACGACGGCCCGGCCGATCCCGCCGGCCGCCCCGGTCACCAGTACCGTCCGGGGGCTCTTCCGTACCGTCCGCCCGCTCATCCCTTGACCGCTCCCATCAATCCGTTGACGAAATAGCGCTGGGCGCACAGGAACAGGACGATCACCGGGACCACCATGATCAGAGCCGCCGCCATCAGCGAGTTGTACTGCACGACACTCTGCGACTGCATCGCCTGGAGCGCGATCGGCAGCGTGTACGTGTGCGGGTCGTTCAGCGAGATCCGGGTGAGCTGGTACTCGTTCCAGGTCGGGATGGCCGTGAGCAGCGCGATGGTGATGACCGCCGGCCGGGCCAGCGGCAGATAGATCCGGCTGAAGATCCGCAGCTCGCCCGCGCCGTCCATCCGAGCCGCCTCGCGCAGCTCCGCCGGCACCGCACTGAAGGCGTTGGTCAGCAGCAGGATCGCCAGTGGGGCGCTGCCGTTGACGAACGGCAGGATCAGGCCCCAGTGGGTGCCGAGGATGTCGAGCTTGCTCTCCAGCAGCACGATCGGCAGCAGCGTCACCACTCCGGGGACGAAGAGCAGTACCAGGAAGAGCCGGTACAGCCACTTCTTGCCGGGGAACGCCAGCACGGAGAAGGCGTAGGAGGCGGCCGAGTAGACCACCACGACCAGCACGGTCGTCAGGACGGTGACCTTGACGCTGTTGAGGAAGTAGTCGAAGAAGTCGAGCTTGCTCCAGGTGTCGGCGAAGGTACGGAGGGTCGGGTCGTGCGGTATGAGATGACCACCCTCCTGGACCTCCTTGTTGGTCTTGAAGGCCGCCGAGACCATCCACAGGAACGGATAGACGCTGACCGCCGCGTAGGCGGCGAGCACGATCCCGACGACGGTACGGACGACGGTCCTGCCGACAGGTTTCCGGCCGCCGGTGCGCGGTACGGTCCGGCCCTGGGCGCGGATGCCCGCCGGTCGCGGTGGGGAGAGGGTTTCGCCGCTCATCCCATCCTCCTCATCACCCGCTGGTTGATGAAGGCGACGACGAGGGCCGCCAGGAACAGGAGCCAGCCCAGAGCACTGGCGAGACCCAGCGTCGGGGACAGCTCGGAGAGAAAGGCGAGCCGATAGGTCTCCAGACCCAGGACGCTCGTGGAGTCGCCAGGACCGCCGTTGGTCATGATCAGGAAGGACTGGAAGCCCTGGAGGGAGTCACGCACATTGAGCAGGAGCACGACGACGGTGATGGGCTTCATGAGCGGCCATACGACCATCGTGGTGGAGCGCAGCCAGCCGGCGCCGTCGATCTGCGCGGCCTCCAGCAGGGAACTGTCCAGCGACTGGAGCCCGGTCAGATAGAGCAGCATCGCCACCGGCACGGCCGACCAGACCATGACGACGATCATCGTGGCGAGGGCGGTGTCCGGGTTGCCGAGCCAGCCCTGCGGCTGCTGGAGCGAGCCGAGGCCGAGGGACTTCAGCAGCAGGTTGATGGCGCCATTGGGCTCCAGGATGTAGTTCCAGGCGAAGTAGACGGCGATCCCGGTCGTCACGTACGGCACGAAGTAGACGGAGCGCAGGACGCCCTGGAAGCGCTTGACCTGGTTCAGTACGAGGGCGAGGGGGAACGCGACGAGCACGGTGAGCAGCGGGACCGCGATGACAACCCACAGGGTGTTGACCGCGGCCTTCTTCACGATCGGCCAGTACGTCGGGCTGCCGCCGAGCAGATCCGTGTAGTTCCGCAGGCCGCGCCAGTTCCATTCGGGCCAGAAGCCGTTCCACTGGGCGAAGCTCAGCGAGAATCCGTAGACGATCGTGTAGACGCCCATGACGGCGAACAGGGCGATCGCGGGAGCGACGAAGAGATAGCCCCAGGCGGCCTGCTTGCGCTTCTCGCGCGGTCCGCGGAAGGGGCCGCGGCGAGGTGCGCCGCCGCCCCGCTCTCCGGCGGAGGAGGGGAGCGCGCCCTTTCCGGTGCCGGCGGCCGTCGCCGTACCGGTTCCGGCGGTCATCTGTTCTGCTCCGCCCAGTAGGACTTGATCATGGAACTCATCTGCGCACCCGTACTTTCCGCGCTGCGTGACGTCAGCGGGGTGAACTGGGCCAGTACGGCTCCGACCTTTCCGGGGTCGTACAGGCTGGGACGGTAGGCGGTATAGCCGGCGTTGTAGGAGTTCTCGCCGGAGCCGAAGGCCGCCTCCATGGAATTCAGGACAGGGCCGAGCGCGGCGCTCTGGCTCTTGGCGAGATCATTCGGCGGCACGTCGAGCGCCTGTTTTCCGAAGCCGGCCGCGACATCGTCCCTGGACAGGAACTTCAGCCATTGCAGCGCTTCGTCCTTCTTCTCCGATTTCCGGGTGATGGAGAGACCCGTGAGCGAGAAGGGCGAGAGCTGGAGATCGGGGATGGCGGCGTCCTTCGGCGGCGGCACGGGGAACGTCATGAGATTGTCCGCGTCGTAGCCGTTCTCGGCGAGAAACGCCAGTGTGTAGGTGCCGCCGATGTCGAAGGACGCCTTGCCCTGGGCGAAGGCGAGATCCGCCTCGTCGATCCCCTTGGACTGGGTGCCGGGCATCCAGTACGGGGTCACCTGGTTGTAGGTGTTCAGCACTTTCTGGCCGTTCGGTGACGACCAGCCCTGAGCGGCGTCCGGGCCGAAGAGCGCCTCGAACTTCTGCTTTCCGAGCATCCCGAACGCCATCGGCTGCATCAGCCATTCCAGGGCCGTGGAGGGCTGCTTCACCCCGACGGTCACACCACCGGTGTCGGGGAATGCCTTCTTCACCTTGTCGAGGGCGTCGATGAATTCCTCCCAGGTGGCCGGCGCCCTGGTCACCCCGGCCTTCGCCGCGCGGCTCTTGTTCATATAGACAACGCCCTGAGTGCCGACGGTGAGCGGCACACTGAATCGCTGCCCGAGCTGGACACCCTGGGTCTTGGAGCCCTCGGTGAGCGACGCCTTGTAGACCTCGGGCGTGACCGTGCCGTCCTTGAGGACCTGGGGGAGGTACTGGTCGAGCCATTTCTGGTCGACTTCCTTGGAGAGGTCTTCCAGCAGCCCCGCCCCGCCGAACGCGAGGTCGTCGCCGTTGGAGTGCACTTCGAGCACATCGGGCAGATCGTTGGTGCGGGCCGCGGCCTGAACCTTGGTCAGAAAGGCATCATCCGGCGTCACCGCCTGAATGTTCACCTTTGTTCCGGTCTCGGCGGTGAATTTTTCCGCTGCCGCCTGCAAGGCGGCCACATGGGACTGCTTGAAGGTCCACATGGAGAGTTCGTCGCGTCCGGAACCGTCTCCGCCGTTCGAACCGCAACCCGCGATCAGCACACCCATGGCGGCGACCGAAGCGAGTATCGAGGTACGACGCGCGGCTGGGAGAAGTCGTATCACGTTCCCAGCGCCTTTCTTCGGGGCTGTTCGTCCAGCTCCTCTATGACGCAGCGAATCTAAATCGACTTGATGTACGGTGTCAACAGTTGTAACACCCGGAAAACACGGACGTGCCATCACCTCGGAGGGAACCCATGACGGCAGCGAAGACACGGGGTACGACGGAGAGCGCGGAGACGACGGAGAGCGCGGGGGCCGCGGAGGGTGCGGGGGCGGCGGACGGTGCGGGGGCCGCGGAGGTGCTGGCCCCGGCTCCCTGGGCACGACCCGGCTCCGACTCCCTGCGGGTGACGGCGGTCCGTACCTTCCTGTGCGCCCCGCAGGGCTGCCCGTACGTGATCGTGCGCGTGGAGACCAATCAGCCCGGGCTGTACGGGCTCGGCTGCGCCAGCGACCCGCAGCGCACCCTGGCGATCCGATCGGTCGTCGACGACTATTTCGGTCCGATGCTGCTGGGCCGCGACCCCCACGACATCGAGGACCTGCACCGACTGCTGCTCAACAGCGGCTACTGGCGGGGCGGTTCGATCGCGCAGAACGCCCTGGCGGGCGTCGACGTGGCGCTCTGGGACATCAAGGGCAAGGCGGCTGGACTGCCGGTGCACCAGCTGCTGGGCGGCCGGGCCCGGGAGGCCGCGGAGGCGTACACGCACGTGGACGGCCACGAGGCGGGCGAGATCGCCGAGCGGGTGCTCGCCGCCGCCGAGCGCGGCTACCGCCATGTCCGCGTCCAGGTCGCGGTCCCGGGTACGGACACCTACGGCACGGCCCCGCGCGACGAGGCCGAAGCCCGCCGGCGCCGGCTGCGCGCCGGGAGCTGGGACTCCCTGGGCTATCTGCGTCATGTCCCGCCCGTGCTGCGCGAGATCCGTGAGCGGGTCGGCACGGGAGTGGAACTGCTGCACGACGCGCACGAGCGGCTGACCCCCTCGCAGGCCCGTGAGCTGGTGCACGAGGTGGAGGACGCGCGGCTGTTCTTCCTGGAGGACGCCCTCGCCCCCGAGGACGCGGCCCACTTCGGGCAGCTACGGCAGGCCGGCTCGGTCCCGCTCGCGGTGGGCGAGCTGTACCACGACATCACGATGTACCTGCCGCTGCTGGAGCAGCGGGTCATCGACTTCGCCCGGATCCGTATCCCCACGCTGGGCGGCCTGACACCCACCCGCAAACTCGTCGCGGCCTGCGAACTGTTCGGCGTACGGACGGCGCCGCACGGCCCCGGCGATGTCAGCCCCGTCGGCATGGCCGCCAATGTGGCCCTCGACATCAGCTCGCCCGCGTTCGGCGTCCAGGAGGCCGCCGCCTTCAAGCAAGCGACCCTGGAGGTCTTCCCCGGTGCGCCCGTGCCGCGCGAGGGGCGGCTGTACCCCTCCGAACAGCCCGGCCTGGGAGTCGACTTCGACGAGTCGGCCGCACGCGGGTATCCGGTGACCGAGCCGCTGGAGCACGACCGCTGGGCGCTGCTGCGCAACACGGACGGCAGTGTGCAGCGGCCCTGACCATCGCCGTGGACGCGTGAGGCCCCGCCGACCGGCGGGGCCTCACCCGTGTCCGCGGCTCACCGCAGGGTCCGCGGTTCACCCCAGCAGCAGGGATTTCGGCTGCGCGGAGAGCGTACGGTCCAGCACCAGCGACGCCGCTCCCACGGCCGCGACGTTCTCGCCGACGGCGGTCGTGATGACCAGCGTGGGGTGGATCGGCTTCACGAACAGGGACTGCGCGACCATCGGCTCGATGAGGGCGAGGAGCCGGTCGGCGAGAAGGTGCCATATCGGTCCGCCGAAGACGATGGTGTCCACGTCCAGGAGCGTCGCCGCCGCGCAGACACCCCGGCCGATCCGGATGCCCCAGCGGTCGATGATGCTGCCGGCCCGCTCGTCGCCGCGTGCGGCGAGGGCGGCCAGCTGTTCAAGGCCGCGCTGGGCGTCCCCGGGATCCATGGGGGTGAACTCGCCGCCGAGCGCACCGAGCGCGATGGCCTCGTCGACCAGGACCCGGGTCGAGCAGGCCGCGCCGAGGCCGCCCACCTCGCCGACGTTGCCCGAGACGCCGCGCAGCACGGTGTCGTCGATGACCAGCCCCATGCCGGAGCCCGTGCCGAGGTAGAAGAAGAGGAAGTTACGGCTCTCGGTGGCCGCCCCGGACCAGCGCTCCGCGACGACGGCGGCGATCACGTCCTTGTCCAGCAGCGCCGGATAGCCGGTCGCCTCGCTGAGCTGGTCGCGCAGCGGAACGCTGCCCCAGCCGGGCAGTTCGGGCGGGTCCACGACCAGCCCGGCCGCCGCGTCGATCGGTCCTGGCGCGGCG
Source organism: Streptomyces sp. NPDC094034 (assembly GCF_040303865.1). Lineage (NCBI taxonomy): Bacteria > Bacillati > Actinomycetota > Actinomycetes > Kitasatosporales > Streptomycetaceae > Streptomyces > Streptomyces sp. NPDC094034. The sequence continues at coordinate 118,154 of NZ_JBEOUD010000003.1, forward strand.
ATCCCCAGGCCCAGTACGCGGTCCCTGTCCACCCCCGACTCGGCCACCAGCGCGGTCACCGAGGCGGCCATGCCCGCCACGACCTCATCGGTGTCGCCGCCGCGCGGGGTCCGCTCGCTGCGCTGGGCGACGACCGTACCGAGCAGGTCGAGCAGTACGTAGGTGATGACGGCCGGGTCGAGATGCACACCCACGGCGTACCGGGCCCCGGGAGCGATCCGCAGGAGCGTACGGGGTTTGCCACTGCCGGTGCTCTGCTTCCCGGACTCGCGGGCCACGCCCTGGTCGAGCAGCCTGCGGGTGATGTTGGAGACGGTCTGCGCCGACAGTCCGGTGGCCTGGGCGAGTTCGACCCGGCTCAGGCCCGCGGAGTGGCGCCGGATCGCGTCCAGGACGACGGATTCGTTGAAGTCACCCATGCGAGGCAGGTTGGTGCCACGTCTGATCGACGCCTTCCCGGCGCTCGCCTTCTTGCTCGTCAAAGTCCTTCTCCCGGCCCCGGAAAGGGACGGCGGCCAGATGCCGCCGATCCCTGGGTGCGTCAAATCGATGGAATCGTACCGGCTGGGGTGTGTGCCGTGTCGGCGAAGCCCGCCCGCGCCGGTGTCAGCCCAACTGCTCGACGAGGACGAGCGACCAGGGACTGACGGCCGTATCGAGCCGCAGCACCCCGTCCGCACCGGCGGCGGCGGTCCGTACCTCGGTGGCACGGGCCAGCCGGTCGAGATGGGCGAGCTGTTCGCGGGTGGGCGCGGCCGGTGAGCCGAGGGCCCGCCAGCCCCCGATGGCGTCGCCGTGCGTGGAGTCCAGCACCTCGACGCGGAAGGGCGCGCCGGGCGCGAGCGCGCCGATCTCCAGCGTCAGCCGCCGGGGCCGGCCCTTGGCCTGGGTGGCCTCGGCCGTCGACCGGTCGTCGAAGGAGGCCGGTACGGACTTGGGCTCCTCCCGCGGGTAGTGGTGGACGAGAGCGGTGATCCGGCCGGTGGCGGCCGAGCGGGTCACGACATGGTCCTCGCCGCGCTCGATCAGCTCGTCACCGAGGGCGTGCAGCATGCGGTACGCGTGGAATGTCGGCTTCGGAATGCCGGGCAGCGTGATCATGCCGAAGCCGCCGTGGAACAGCTCGTCGCCGGCCCCGCCCTCCTCGAAGACATCCGTGAACGTCCAGTACGCGAGCGAGTCGACCGTACCGAGCGAGTGCAGGATGGAGCGCGTGACGTAGGTGGCGGCCGGCAGCGTGTCATGGGTGTGGTCGCGCGGCGAGGAGGACGAGGACCACTCGGTGAGATGGATCTCGGCGTCCGGAAACGGGCTCTTGGCGATCAGATCGCGCAGCAGGGCCAGGTCGACCGGGGTGGCGTCCTTGCCGCGGGTGAGCTTCTCGCCCTGTCCGTGCTCGTCCAGCGCCCAGTCCGTGGGGTACGGGTGGGTGGAGACGAAGTCGACGGGCAGCCCTTCCTCGGCGCAGTAGTCCAGGAAGGCCGCCATCCACACCGGGCGCCATTCCAGGTCGTCGATGTCGTCGCGGCCCGCGACGATGCGCCGGGAGACATCCTCGGACTCCCCGCCGAAGCGCTCGTCGGGGACGAAGTTGGAGGTGGCGGGTCCGCCGACGCGCAGCCGCTGGTCGACGTTCTTCACCGCGCCCGCCGTGACCTTGTACAGCTCGAAGTACTCGGAGCGGGTGCCGTGGAAGAAACCCCAGAGGTTGGCCTCGTTCCACACCTCGAAGTACCACCGGCGCACTTCCTCGATCCCGTACCGGGTGATCCAGTGGCGGGTGATGGCGTCGATCAGCGCGGCCCACTTGTCGAGGTCCACGGGCGGGGCTCCGTGCGCTCCCCACCAGAAGACGGTGTTGGTCTCCCGGGCGAGGGCACGCGGGCTGAAGCCGAACTCCACGAACGGCCGTACCCCGAGATCGAGGAGGAAGTCGAAGAGCGCGTCGACGTACTGGAAGTTGTGTACGGCGGTGCCGTCCGCACGCTCCGTGTACACGAACATGTCGTCGTGGAAGAGCCCGTGGAAGCGGATGTACTCGAAGCCGCACGCGTCGTGGGCCTCACGGAGCTGGCGCTGCCAGTCGGCGCGCAGCCCCTCGTTGGCGCGTCCCGCGCCGACGACGCGGCTCCAGAAGTGCGGCAGCGGGGTCGCGGGGGCGTTCGCGAGGGCGCTGACCAAGATGTCGCCCGACATGGTGGTTCCTTCCGTCCCGGTACGGCAGGCAGTGGTGCTGTGCGAGTGCTGTGGGACAGACGATAAATCAAAATGATTGATATATCCATCCCGTCTCGGGGAACCAGGACCAGGTCGCCGAATCTCGGCGTGCCACCACCGCCCCCACCGCGAAGGCCACCGGCGATACGTTGAGGGCCATGTATTCGACGCGAGTCTCCCGACGCGTGAACGCGCCCCGCGCCGCCGTCTACCGAGCGCTTCTCGACGCGGACGCGATCGCGCGATGGCGGGTGCCTGATGGCATGACCAGTCACGTACACACGTTCGATCCTCGCGAAGGCGGCACGTTCCGCGTCTCACTCACCTACGACGAGCCCACGGGGAGCGGCAAGTCGGGCGCGCACACCGATACGTACCACGGTCACTTCGCGCGGCTGGTGCCCGACGAGCGGGTGACCGAGGTGTTCGCGTTCGAGACGGCGGAGCCCGGCCTCGGCGGGACGATGACGATGACGACCACCCTCACCGACGCGGACGTGGACGGCGCGACGGATGTTCTGATCGTGCACGAGGGAATTCCCGACGATGTGCCCGCCGCCGACAACGAGCTGGGCACCCGCATGGCCTTGGCGAATCTCGCCCGGCTGGTCGAGACGGACGAGCGCCCGGAAGGCGGGAACGCGAGGCCCGAGTAGGCGGGCGGCGAGAGGTGATCGCGCTCGGGTCCGCGCCTCGCCGTCCCGCCCGTCCCGCGACCGCGCCTCGCCGGCCCGCGCCCGCCGCCTCACGGACGCGGCTCACGGGACTCGGCTCACGGACGCGGCTCATCGACTCGGGTCACCGGAGTCACCGCGCCAGGCAGGGACGCTTGCTGTCGAAGGTCCAGTCGCTCACCAGGTAGCGCATCCCGACGGCGTCGTCACGTCCCGAGAGCCCCTTCGCCAGGTAGAGCTCATGGGCAGCGAGCAGCCGGTCCATGTCGAGGCGGACACCGAGTCCCGGGGTGTCGTCGACGGTGACCGCGCCGTCGACGATCCGCGGGGCTTCGACGGTCAGGCGTTCCAGGCCCTCCTGCCAGATCCAGTGCGTGTCCAGCGCGTTGTAGTCACCGGGGGCCGCGGCTCCGCAGTGGGCCATCATGGCGAGGGAGATGTCGAAGTGGTTGTTGGAGTGGCACCCCCAGGTCAGCCCCGTCGCATCGCACAGCTGGGCCACCCGCACCGACCCCTGCATGGTCCAGAAGTGCGGGTCCGCGAGCGGGATGTCCACGGACCGGAGCGCCAGCGCGTGGCCGAGCTGGCGCCAGTCGGTCGCGATCATGTTGGTCGCGGTGGGCAGCGCGGTGGCGCGGCGGAACTCCGCGAGGATCTCCCGGCCCGAGTAGCCGCTCTCGGCTCCGCAGGGGTCCTCGGCGTAGGCGAGCGTCCCGACCAGGGGCCGGCACAGCTCGACGGCTTCCCGCAGTGACCAGGCTCCGTTGGGATCGAGGGTGATCCTCGCCTCGGGGAAGCGTTCCTTGAGCGCCCGTACCGCCTTGACCTCCTCCGCACCCGCCAGCACACCGCCCTTGAGCTTGAAGTCGCGAAAGCCGTAGCGCGCGTACGTGGCCTCCGCCTGGCGGACGATCGCTTCCGGGGTCAGCGCCTCCTCGCGGCGGATCCGGTACCACTCCACGGCGGATTCGGGCTCGCGGACGTACTCCAGGTCGGTCCGGCCGGGGTCGCCCACGTAGAACAGATAGCCGAGCACCCGCACGGAATCACGCTGCTTGCCATCGCCGAGCAGTGCGGCGACCGGTACGTCCAGGTGCTGGCCCAGCAGATCGAGCAGTCCGGATTCGACGGCCGTGACGGCGTGCACCGCGGTACGCAGGTCGAAGGTCTGCTCGCCTCGCCCGCGCTCGTCACGGCCGCCGAACCGCTCCCCCACGGCACGCAGGACGCGCTTGTAGTCGCCCACCCGGGCACCGACGACGAGGGACTCCGCCTCGCGCAGGGTCCGGGTGATCTCCTCGCCTCCCGGCACCTCGCCCAGCCCCGTCCGGCCCTGCGAGTCCTCGACGACCAGGACGTTCCGGGTGAAGTACGGGGCGTGCGCGCCGGAGAGATTGAGCAGCATGGAGTCACGGCCCGCCACCGGATACACGGAGAAGCGAGTGACGAAGGGTTGGCTCATGACATGAATCCTTCGTTGGTCGAGGGGCGTTGTCGCACGGATCGGGTGATGCGGTCTCCACATCAGAACGCCGTCTACGTATAGAGACGGAGACTAGATATGCGAACGCCGACGGGTCAATGGGGCCGACAGGTCCATGGCAGGGGCGAGTCACGGAACAGCGGATTCAACCGGCGGGAATCGGGCGGTGCCGTGGCCAGGCGAGCTCAGACGTGATCCGCGGACACGGTGAGCGCCTCGGCACACCACGGTGTTGCCGAGGCGACTACCCGGGCCGACAAACCCGCGCGTCAGGCGCCCTTCGCGACCGGCTCCAGAATCGCCACGCACTCCACGTGATGGGTCATCGGGAAGAAGTCGAAAGCCCGCAGCGTGCGCGGCCGGTAGCCGCCCTCTCGGAAGTACGCCAGGTCACGGGCGAGGGCCGCCGGGTCGCAGGCCACGTAGGCGATGCGGCGGGCGCCCAGGTCCGAGAGGTACGTGACCGTCTGCTTGCCCGCGCCCGCGCGGGGCGGGTCCAGGACGATGAGGTCCGTTTCGGTGATTCGGGTGCGCGGCAGGACCTGGTCGACCTTGCCCTGTTCGACGCGGACCCGGGGCATGTCCTGGAGGTTGTGCCTGGCGTCCTCGACCGCGCGTTTGCCGGATTCGATGCCGAGGACCGCGCCGGTCTCCCCGACGCGCTCCGCGATCGCCCCGGCGAAGAGGCCCACCCCGCAGTACAGGTCGAGTGCCGTCTCGCCCTTCCTCGGCATCAGGCCCTGCATCACGGCCTCCACCAGCAGTTGTGGCGCCTGTGGGTGGACCTGCCAGAAGCCGCCCATGCCGACGCGGTACGTACGGCCGTCGGCACGCTCGCGGACAAAGGCGCGGCCATGGACCCGGTGCACTCCTCCGTCGCGCTCGTCCACTCGCAGGACGGACACCGGCTTGTCCAGTTCCACCAGTGGCAGCCGGCCCCCCTCGCGCGGGGTGAGGATCACCTGTCGGTCGCCGGAGCCCGAGGCCGCGATCGCCTCGACCGTGGCGATCTGCGGCCACTCGCGCCGCTCCACACCCAGTTCGCTGACGCCTTCCGTGGCGATCATGCAGTGCTCGACCGGCTCCACCTCGTGCGACCGGTGCTTGCGCAGCCCCGCGCGACCGTCCTTGTCGATCGCGTACTGCACGCGCGAGCGCCAGGCCGGCACCTCGCCCGCGGGCAGCTTGTCGCCGGGTGCGGGCATGACCGTTCCGTCCCAGCCCGCCTCCTCCGGGGTGAGGCCCGCGAGCCGCTGGAGCTGTTCGGCGATGACCTCGCCCTTGAAACGCCGCTGCGCGCCCGGCTTGGCGTGCTGCCAGTCGCAGCCGCCGCACCGGCCGGGGCCCGCGTACGGGCACGGGGCCACGACCCGGTCCTTCGACGGCTCGATGATCTTCACCGCGTCGGCGCGGAGATAGCGGGAGTCCTCCTCGCCCTCCGTCACGCGCGCGACGATCTTCTCGCCGGGCAGGGCGTGCCGTACGAAGAGCACACGGCCCCCGGCGGTACGGGCGATGCAGTGGCCGCCATGGGCGACGGGGCCCACCTCGACCTCGTACTCCTCCCCGATCAGCGAAGCCTTCGGTTCTGTTGACATGGGAGGTGGCTCCAAAAGATCAGAGTTAACGAGGAAGGGGGGCAAGGGGGCAGGGGGGAAAGGGGGGCAGCGGGGGAAGGAGTGAGCAGAAGAGGGGGTAAGGGGACGGGGGCGGCGACAGCCCACCAGTCTACGTGCCCTTCCCGTCCGGCTCCTTCGGCCGCGAGTCCACCGGACCGCGCCTGACCGCGCCCGGCGCCACATACGCCGCGCGCCTCTTCGCCCGCTTCTTCGCCAGCTCCGAGGACTCCAGCTGGTACGGCACCGAGGTCACCATCACCCCTGGGGTGAAGAGCAGCCGCCCCTTGAGCCGCAGCGCGCTCTGGTTGTGCAGCAGATGCTCGTACCAGCGGCCGACCACATACTCCGGGATATAGACGCTCACCGCGTCGCGCGGGTTCTCCGAGCGCAGCCCGCGCACGTACTCGATCACCGGCCGGGTGATCTCGCGGTACGGGGAGTCGAGGATCTTCAGCGGTACGTTGATGCCGCGCCGCTCCCACTCCTCCCTGAGCTGCTTCGTCTCCGCCGGGTCGACATTGATGCTGAGCGCCTCCAGGGTGTCCGAGCGCATCAGCTTGGCGTAACCGAGGGCGCGCAGCGTGGGCTTGTGGACCTTGGAGACCAGCACGATCGAATGCACCCGGGACGGCCGGACGCTGTCGTCGGACGGTCCCTCGGCGGCGGCGATCTCCGCCGAGACCCGGTCGTAGTGCTTACGGATCGCGGTCATCGTCCCGTAGAAGATCACCATGCCGAGCAGCGCGACCCAGGCGCCATGGGTGAACTTGGTCGCCAGCACGACCACCAGCACCAGACCGGTGAAGAAGGCGCCGAAGGTGTTGATCGCGCGGGACCGGATCATATGGCGGCGCTTGGCCGGGTCCCGCTCGGTCCGCAGATGGCGGTTCCAGTGCCGGACCATGCCGGTCTGGCTGAGGGTGAAGGAGACGAAGACACCGACGATATAGAGCTGGATCAGCCGGGTGGAGTCCGCGCCGTAGAGGCCGACGAGCAGGGCCGCGGCGCCGGCCAGCACCACGATGCCGTTGGAGAAGGCCAGCCGGTCACCGCGGGTGAGCAGTTGGCGCGGCAGATAGCGGTCCTGGGCGAGGATCGAGCCGAGCACCGGGAAGCCGTTGTACGCGGTGTTGGCGGCGAGGAAGAGGACCAGCGCGGTGGCCGCGGCGAGCAGGACGAACAGGAACGTGTCGCTGCCGAAGACGGCGGCGGCGACCTGCGAGATGACGGGGTTCTGCACATAGCCCGAGCCGACCGGGACTCCGTCGCGGAGCAGGTCCGTGCCGGGCGACTCCGCCATCTTGACATCGGTGGCCATGGCCAGGCCGATGATGCCGCAGAACATCGTGACGGCGAGGCCGCCCATCAGGGCGAGGGTCGTCGCCGCGTTCCTGCTCTTCGGCTTGCGGAAGGCCGGGACGCCATTGCTGATCGCCTCGACACCGGTCAGCGCGGCGCAGCCGGAGGAGAAGGCCCGCAGCAGCAGGAAGACCAGCGCGAAGCCGGCCAGGCCCTGATGCTCGGCCTTGATCTCGAAGTCGGAGGTCGGGGCGCGCATGGTCTCGTTGAGTACGAGTCCCCGGAACGCGCCCCAGATGATCATGAGGAAGACCCCGCCGACGAAGACATACGTCGGGATCGCGAAGAGCTTGCCCGACTCCCTCACCCCGCGCAGATTCATCAGCGTGAGCAGCACGATTATCCCGATGGCGCAGAGAACCTTGTTCTCCACCACGAAGGGGATCGCGGACCCGAGGTTCTCCACACCGGAGGAGATCGACACCGCCACGGTCAGTACGTAGTCGACGAGCAGCGCGCTGGCGACGGTGAGGCCGGCCTTGGGGCCGAGGTTGGTGCCGGCGACCTCGTAGTCGCCGCCGCCGCTCGGATAGGCGTGCACGTTCTGCCGGTACGACGCGACGACCGTGAACATCAGGACCACGACGGCCAGCGCGATCCACGGGCTGAAGTGGTAGGCCGACACACCCGCGATGGACAGGACGAGGAGGACTTCTCCCGGCGCGTACGCCACCGAGGACAGCGGATCGGAGGCGAAGACGGGCAGGGCGATGCGCTTGGGGAGGAGAGTCTCCCCGAGCCTGTCGCTACGCAGCGCCCGCCCGATCAGGATCCGTTTGGGCACGTCGGTCAGTTTGGACACGAAGGGATCGTATGCGTTCGAACAAGACGGTGTGCGGGCACCACCCCCCACCTGCGGCCCGGCATGTCGACGGGCCGCGGGCGGGTGCTGTCACGGGGTGAGGGTGACGGTGCGCCGCGCGGTCGCTCCCGAGTTGTTCCGGGCTCAGACGTACGGGTCCGCGCAGTCGTACGGGATATAGGGGGAGACGAAGACATAGTCCGGCTCGTGGCCCGTGTCATGACCGGTGTGGCGGGCGACCACGAACTGGAAGCCCCGGGGCGGGGCGCCGTCACCCGTCGTCTCCCGAACGGACCGGGCCACCGCGTTCCGCAGCATCCGGTAGCCCGTCGTACGCGTCAGATCCCCGCCGGACTTCCGCATGACCGCGATCAGCTCATGACAGACGTCAAAGAGCGCCTTCTCCCGGCGACGGCCGGGAAACCACACCATCTGGACCGGACGGCGCGGTGTGATGGCCGACGCCTCCGCCCAGTCGGTCCCCCGCCCGTCGGCCGTCTCCGTCCGGAGCAGGACGTGGTAGTCGTGCTGGGCGGGTTCGGGAGCGAAGAAGCGCCAGTTCGGTACGGCGATACCCGACTTGTCGTACTCCGCGAGCCGGTCGAACTCCCGCTTGGGGTGCTGGCTCAGCACGGTGAGGGTGAACCAGGCGGCCAGACCGCCGATCGTCAGCGCGGTCACCGCGTCATGGCCGCCCGCCCCACGCGGTACGCCGCCCGCCCGGCGAAGTGCTCCGGCCACCCCGCGCGGTACGCCGGGCACGTGAACGTCAAAGCCGCGAACGGGCATCGGCCGTCTCCTCCTCGCGATCCGCGGCGCTGTCGTCCAGCCCGCCGATGAACTCGGACATCAGCTCCGCCACCCGGGTGGCCGAGGCCCGCTCACCGACCACGGCGTCGCGGTGGACGTCCACGACGTGCCGCACCGAGCGGGGCGCCACCTGGGCGTACTCGTCCTGGAGATCCTTCTGGGGCGCGGTCAGTTCGTTCGTCTTGGCGCAGGTGACCAGGCACACCGGTACGCCGGTGGCGGGCAGCGGTCCCTCGTACAGCCGGAACCGCGCGAGGCTGCCGCGCCACTCGCGCAGCGCCGCCGACCACACGGCCGGGTCCCGGTAGTGCGCCTCGGCCAGCTCGCGTACCTCGGGCGGCAGTTGACCCAGCCAGTCCGGGCTCTTGAGCAGCGGCCCCAGGCACAGGCGCAGGGATATCGCCATCTGGCTGAGGACATCGGTCACCCGCTGCCCGTCCGGATCCTGAGTGCCGGGGTTCTCGTTCATCTCGCCCGGGTGGCCGGGGTCGATCAGCCCGAGTCCGACGACCTGCCCGGGCAGCCTCGGGGCGGCCCTGGCCACCAGATAGCCGCCGAGGGAGTGACCGACGAGCACGACGGGCCGGTCGCCCGCCACATGGACGACGAGGTCGGCCAGATCGTCGGCGGCGGAGTCGATGTCGAAGTGTCCGGATCCCGCGTAGCCGCTCCGGCCGTAGCCCGCGCGCTGATACGTGACCACTGGATGGTGCTTCGAGAGTGCGGAGACGAGCCACTCGGCGCGTTCGGGGGTCGAGCTGAGCGCGTGCTCCAGGACGACGACCGGCGCGGTGGGGTCGATCGCCGCGGCCGGGTCCTCGGACCACCGGTACGACAGGGTGTTGCCCGACGCCGTTGTCATCTCCCGCTCGTCGCCCCGCCCGCGCAGCACGATCCGGCGTTGCCGGGTCCGGAAGACGATGCCCGCGGCGAGAGCGGCCGTCAGCAGACCACCGACGGCCACGGGAAAGGCGTCGTGACGCCGTTCCATCCGGCCGTCCGGCCAGGTCCTGACGCGCGGTCCCGCGACATAGAGCACGGCGGGGTGCAGGGAGCAGAAGGAAGTGAGGAACCGCCCCAGACCCATCACGCCCGCGTTGGCGAAATGGAAGCCGCCGACCGCGGCCACCAGCAGCGGGGCCGCCCGGCCCCTGGCCAGATGGACCGCGGGGAACGCGCACTCCAGCGCGAGCACACCGGTGCTCAGCGCTTGTGCGGCGCGCGGGTATTTCTTGAGCAGACGCCAAGTCGTGGCCTCGCCATAGGACTTGGTGCGCATCACCCCGGGCAGCGCCCGGCCGCCGCGCCAGGTCGGACTGGACACCTTGACCCAGCCGGACGTCGCGTACGACAGCACCGACTGAAGGCCGGCGAACCACAGGCAGGCGTCGACGGCCCGGGGCCTGTGCTCGACGGCCCGCGCGATGGTGGCGGTGGTCTGTACGAGGAACGACACCTGGTCGGAACCGTCGGTGCCGTAGTGGTTGCGCGGGTACATCGCCAGCGAGGTGGCCGACAGGACCAGATCGGCCGCGAGCCGGCCGCGTCGCGGGAGCGGAGCGAGGAGCGCCGCCGCCGCGACGACCCGCGCGCCGTGCAGCACCCGGCTGCCCCGGGGGCTCGACACCACGTCGAGCACCTTGCGGACCGGCGCGGGCCAGGCACGGAACTGTTCCCTGCCGACGCGCCAGTCGTTCATCCCGCCGGGCTGCCGGTCCTTCTCCGTGACCAGGTACTCCAGGCTCGACACCAGATGGGTCGTCGCGCTGAGCCGTTCCATGGTGGTGAGCGCCGAGGAGCGGCTCACCCTGGGCGGCGACACGGCGGCACGCAGCAGCCGCGGCAGTCTCGCCATAACAGATCTTCCCCTTCGTGCCGACTGGGCGTCGGATGCGGTCGGCGGTGCGCCGGGCCGAACAGCACGGCCCGGCGCACCGGTCGGGACGGGCGGCTCAGAGGTTGTAGCCGGCGACGAAGGCCGCCACCAGCGCGGCTCCGACCTGGACCCCGACGGCGGGGCAGCAGATGACGGAGTCGGGTACGTCGACCCTCTGCACCTCGGTGGTGTGCAGCGGAACGGTCGCGAGAGCGCTGCTCTCGTTCACCTGGTGGGCCAGTAGGGACATGCGGAGCTCCTGAGTATGTGGTCGGTGGAGGTGGTGCGGGCGAGCGAGGCGGCGAGGGTCACGGCTCCTCGGTGAAGCCACCGCCCAGCGCGTAGCCGAACGCGACACCGGCGGCGAAGGTGACAATCACGGCCGGGCAGCAGACGGCGGAGTCCGAGGGCTCCATCTGACGCACCTGGGTGGTGTGCAGGGGCACGGTGGCCAGAGCGCCGCTCGTGTTCACCTGACGGGACAGAACAGACATCGTGGTCTCCCTGGTTGGGGCGGGAACGCTGGGCCCGGGTCAGCCTGTGTAGGAGACCCCGAAGCTGATGCAGCCGGTCACGAGCACGATGCAGATGATCGGCTCGATCTCGGAGTCCGCCATCTTCCGCACCTCGGTGCTGCGCAGCGGAACGGCGGTCAGAGCGGCGCTGTCATTGACGCGCCGGGCAAGTGGGGACAAGGGAGATCTCCTTCACACATCGGGGTGAGGGGGCGGGCGCGGCAACGGCGGGTCAGCCCCCGCACACCGCGAAGGCGGCGTCGACCGAGGCGCCATTGGTGGCGGTGTTGGCGATACAGATCACGGGATCCGGCTCGGCCTGCCTCTGAACCGCCGTCACATGGAGGGGAACAGCGGCCAGCAGACCACTGCCGTTGGCGCTCCGCGCCAGATCGGACACGGAAATCAGCCGGTGTGACCGGCGACGTACCCCGCGGCGAAGGCGATCACCGTGGCGGCGGCCGTCGCCACCGGGCAGCAGATGACGGAGTCCGGGGACTCGGTCATCCGCACCTCGGTGGTGTGCAGGGGGATGGTGGCGAGGGAGTTGCTGTCATTGGCACGCTGAGCAAGAGCTGACACAGAAATCCTTCCGGAGACAGGGATCTCAACTGCCGCATGGAGCGCTTGAGTTGACCGGCTCATCATGTTGCGCGCCCGGGAGGTACGTCAACTGTTATGGATGTAACTTTGCATCTCATTCATCTCAGCTAACGAGCCTCGGGAACCTCCGCGCGGACCCGGCTGCGGACCGCACGGACCGCGGCGGATCGCCGGAAGGCAGCGGTCACCCGGAGCAGCCAGGCCGCCTCCGCCTCGACCGTCCCCGGCATCGGCGGCGGGGTGTGTGCGGCGTGGCCGCGCGGCGCCCCGTCCTGTCGCCGTCCGGCCCGTTTGTTCTCCAGCGCCGCGGCGATCACGGCGGCTTCGAGGATCGCGTCGTGATCACGCTCGTACGTCCGTCGTCCCAACTCCTCGGCCACCCAGCCTGCAACGCCCGGATGGACGTACGGGCGCAGCGCCAGATGACCGTCGCGTATCTCGATGACCCGGCGGTACAGCGCGAACTCCGCCCGTCGCGGACCGGAGCGGCGATCGGCCGCGGACGCGGGCAGCGCGATCTCCGGGAGTTCGGCGTACAGGGCCGCCCACAGCGGCTCCAGAGACCGGTACGTACGGTACGCGCGCAGCCATCTGCCCGGCGCCGCGAGCCGGTCGCCCCACAAGGTGGCGCTCGCGCCGCCGGTGGCCAGGACGGCGGTGATCGCGCCGAGCACACTGGACACCAGGTCCTCGCCCAGCCCCTGTCGCCCGTCGGTCAGATTGACGGCGATGTCGTGCAGGGCCCACGAGGTCCAGACCACGCCGGACACGGAGGCCAGCGTCATCAGCCGCAGCCCCGTGCGCAGCAACCCCGGTCCTGTCCCGCGCGCGTGACGGGCCAGTTCCCTCCCGAGCGCGTACAGACACCAGGAGCCGTACACCGCGAACAGGGCGTTGTACGCGGCGAGCAACGGCCCCCGCCCGGCCGGCACGACGAAGAAGTCGCCGACGACCACGGGGCCGGCGGCGACGAACAGGGTGACCGACACGCTCTGGACGGCGAGAGCCAGGAAGACCTGTCCACGTACGGCGGGGCGCGTGGACGCGGGCGTCCTGAGCGCCAGCGCGACGAAGACGAGAAAGCTGAAGGCCGCCGTCTTCAGCTGGTGGGTGAGCACCATGGCGGCTTCCGACGCCGGTAAGAGGCGGACCAGCGCGCCCAGCGTGGCCGGCGCGTTGAACAGCATCGCCATCCCCATGCACAGCGCGAAGCCGACGACATGGCGCTGCGCCGGATCGATCCCCTTGCGGCGGATGACCGCGAGCCGGTGCGCGGCGTACGCGAGGAAGACGCCGGCCGCCAGGTAGGCGGTGAGATCAGCCATCCGCGCGGGTCCGCTGCCCGTGCGCGCCGAACAACGTGTGCAGCGGGGAGCTCTCCGACTCCCCCGGCGGCGGTGCGGCGGCGCTCGCCCGGTCGAGACCGGCGGCGCGGGTGAGGATGAGGGAGGCGACGAGTTCCGCCTCCTGCTCCTGCGGTTCGGTATAGACACTGCGGCCGAGAACGCGCTGAACCAGCGAGGCGGGCAGATGCGGCAGCAGGACCTGGGCGGCGGCGGTCGCGGCGGGCGCGGTCTCGTGGTGGCCGCAGATGATGTGCGCGGCCTCGTGCAGCAGGATGTGCTGCTGGTGGAGCGGCGTGGTGTCGGCCGCGTAGAGGATGCAGTCCGCGCGGTCCGTGGTGACCAGCAGCCCACAGGGGGTGTGGGGGCGGGCGACGACCGGGACGAGATCGATGGGGCGCCCCCGCGTCCGCGCGAGCATGTCGATGAACACCCCGGCGTCGAACGGGCTGGGCAGCTCAAGCGCCTCGACGGTCCGCAGACAGTGCCGCCACTGCCGTCTGAGACCCCGGTCAGTCCTCACACACCGTTCCTCGTCCTCGGCATCCTCGGCATCTCGGCATCGCGCGTCCCGGCGTCGCGGCATCCTCGGCTCCGTCCGTCCGGACGTTCCGCCGCCCGGAGGTTCCGTCGCCCGGAGGTTCCGTCGCCCGGAGGGTCAGTCGCCGCCCCGCTCCGCGCCCTCCCGCCCCGGACCGCCCTGTTCACGACGGGTGATCACATCGATCAGATCACTGATCGTGCCGACGCTCTCGGGGGAGAGATTGACCGCTCGCAGGGCCACACTCCGCACTCCGGCGTCACGCAGCGCGGCGAGCAGTTCCAGCTCCCGGGCGATCGCGGCGCCCTGGTCACCGTCGAAGAAGTAGGCGACCGGAACGTCGAAGAACCGCGCCAGGGCTTCGAGATGCCGCTTCGTGGGGTTGTCCCGCCGCCCGGTGCGCAACTGCCACAGATAGGTGGCCGAAAAGCTGTCACCGGTCGCCTCCCGGCACGCGCGAGCCACTTCCTCGTGGCTGTACTGCTCACGGTTGGGCCGGCGCACGACCCTGAACAACCCGTCGATCTTGTCGGCCAACGAGGACTCCGGCGAGGACTCCGTGGACTCCGGCTCGGCCATCCTCTGCCTCTCACACGACGGATCAGCCCAGATGGAACCGGGCCACACGGCCCTTCATGCTAGCCGCCGACTGACACGGCCGGGTGAATCCCGTGAGGTTCCCGTCCCTCCGGCCGCGGACCGCGCGTCGCGGGGACAACCGACGGGGCACACGCCTGATCTCCCGTTCCTGGTAGCCGATACGGTGGGCGTGAGCGCGGACGAGGGCGACATCCCCGGCACCGCTCGGGCCCATGACCGGCTGGCGTCGGCGCATGGTGTCCCGCGGGCCGCCAAGTGCCCGCAACGTGTTGCCCGGCGAGCCGAGAGAAGAGACATGAGCAGGATGTATACGCAGTTCAGGTGGGGTATGAGGAGTGCGGGGTAGGGCCGTGCATATTGTCATCATGGGCTGCGGCCGGGTGGGTGCCGCACTCGCGCAGAACCTGGAGCAGCAGGGGCACACCGTCGCCGTCATCGACCAGGACCCCACCGCGTTCCGGCGGCTCGGCTCCAGTTTCGGCGGCCGTCGCGTCAGCGGCGTCGGGTTCGACCAGGACACCCTGCGGGACGCCGGTATCGAGGACGCCGGTGCCTTCGCCGCGGTGAGCAGCGGCGACAACTCCAACATCATCGCCGCCCGGGTGGCCCGCGAGATGTTCGGCATCGAGAACGTGGCCGCCCGTATCTACGACCCGAAGCGCGCCGAGGTCTACCAGCGGCTGGGCATCCCGACCGTGGCCACGGTCCGCTGGACCGCAGACCAGATGATGCGCCGGCTGCTGCCGTCCGGCGCGGAGCCGCTGTGGCGCGATCCGAGCGGTGGCGTACAACTCGCCGAGGTGCACACCGCGGAGAGCTGGATCGGCCACAAGATCAGCACGCTCCAGGAGGAGACGGGCGTCCGTGTCGCGTTTCTGACCCGACTGGGCGAGGCGATGCTGCCGACCTCCCAGACGGTGTTGCAGGAGGGCGATCTCGTCCACGTGATGATGCGTACGGACGACATCGAGAAGGTCGAGGCGGCATTCGCCGAGGGCCCGGACGGAGGCGGTCACTGATGCGTGTCGCGATTGCCGGGGCAGGCGCGGTGGGCCGCTCCATCGCGGGTGAGCTGCTGGAGAACGGACACGAGGTCCTGCTGATCGACAAGGCACCGTCCGCCATCTCGGTGGAGCGGGTGCCGCTGGCGGAATGGCTGCTGGCCGACGCCTGTGAGATCACCTCGCTGGACGAGGCGGCGCTCCAGCGCTGTCATGTCGTGATCGCCGCGACGGGCGACGACAAGGTCAATCTGGTCGTCTCGCTGCTCGCCAAGACCGAGTACGGCGTCCCGCGGGTGGTGGCCCGGGTCAACAACCCCAAGAACGAATGGCTCTTCAACGAGTCCTGGGGCGTGGATGTCGCGGTCTCGACGCCGCGTCTGATGTCCGCGCTGGTCGAGGAGGCGGTGAGCGTCGGCGATCTCGTACGGCTGCTGCGCTTCAGCCACGGGGACGCGAACCTGGTCGAGCTGACGCTGCCGCCGGAGTCGGCCGTGACGGGCACGCAGGTCGGTGATGTGAGCTGGCCCGAGGACACCTCGCTGGTCACGATCATCCGCGGGACCCGCGTCCTCACCCCGAACCCGGAGGAGACGCTGGAGGCAGGCGACGAACTGCTGTTCGTGGCGGCCCAGGCCCGCGAGGAGCAGTTGGAGGACTTGCTGTCGGTACGCCGCGAGGACGCGGCCGGCTGACGCCCTGACGCCGGACAGGCCGTACGGGAAAGCCTGCCCGTACGGCCTGTCCGGCGCCCAGAAACGCCCGGCGCCCGAGGACGCTCCCACGCTCCGGGATGGTTCAGCGGTTCGGTCGGCGACGATCGCCTACCGGCGGTGCCGCGGCCCCGACCCGTCCCCGGCGGTGGCGGCGACGGCGGCCGCGCGCTCCTTCTCGGCCCGCTCCTCCGCCTCCATCTCGGCGAACACATCGATCGGCGGCGGCGCCTTCGCCAGGAACACCCAGGTCAGATAGACCGCCAGCAGGAACGGCGGGATCTTGAGCGCGATCAGGACCCAGCCGAGCTGGGTGGTGTCCGCCCACCAGTAGAGCGGGAAGAGGATCGCGCACTTGGCGAGCAGGATCAGCCCCCAGGCCCAGCTGGCCTTGGCGTACGCCTTCTTGCGCCCCGGGTTACGGGTGCGCCAGGACAGGTTCTCCTTGAAGATCGGGCCGAGGATCAGCCCGATCAGCGGCACGCCGGCGAGCGTCGTGACGATGTACGCGACCGCCAGCCCCAGCGTGTAGATCATGCCGGGCAGATAGAAGTCCTTGGCGTCGCCGGTCATCATCGCGAAGACGACACCGAACGCGACGCCGAAGACCCCGCTGAAGGCGTGCTTGACGGTGTCCCGGCGGATCAGCCGGACCACGACGAGCAGCAGCGAGACGGCCAGCGCGGCGATCGCCGACGCGTGCAGATCCTTGTTGACCGTGAAGATCGTGACGAAGAGCAGGCCGGGGAGGACCGTCTCCACCATGCCGCGCAGTCCGCCGAAGGCCTCGAAAAGAGCCGCCTCGGTGACGGCTTTCACATCACCGTCCGAAGCGGCCGGGGTGTCGGAGGAGGCCGACGTCGAAGATGAGGCGGTGGGGGAAGCGTGTGAGGCGGCGGGCTTGTCGGGTGACGTCACCGGCTACTCCTGTCCGAGTGGTCGGAGTTCGTATTTGGGATTGAACAGCACCCGCCGGCCGTGGCTCAGGGAGATACGGCCGGAGGCGATCAGCTTGCGGCCCGGCTCTATGCCCACGATCGAGCGCCGGCCCAGCCACACCACGTCCAGCGGCGCGGTGCCGTCGAACAGCTCCGCCTCCAGCGCGGGCACTCCGGCCCGTGGACGCAAGGTGACCGTCCGCAACGTACCAGTCACCCGTACGATCTGGCGGTCGTTGCAGTCGGAGATCCGCGTACAGCCCGAAGCCTGCGCGTCCTCCTGCAGTTCCTCGGACTCCAGATCCTCCTGGGAGCTGGAGAGCCGGTCGAGCATCCGGCGGAAGCGGCCGGTCGGCTTCTCAGCACTCATGGAGAAAGCGTACCGGGGTATGGGCGCCCCGGATCAACGCTCGAACCGATAGCCCATACCCGGTTCGGTGACGAAGTGCCGGGGGTGCGACGGATCCGCCTCCAGTTTGCGGCGCAGTTGGGCCATGTACACCCGCAGATAGTTGGTCTCGGTGCCGTACGACGGGCCCCAGACCTCCTGGAGGAGCTGTTTCTGGCTGACCAGCCGGCCGGTGTTCCGGACAAGCACCTCCAGCAGATGCCACTCGGTCGGGGTGAGCCGTACGTCCCTGCCCTCGCGGTGGACCTTCTTGGCGGCCAGATCGACGGTGAACCCCTCGGTCTCCACGACCGAGACGGTCTCGTCGCCTTCGCCGCCGACCGGCTCGGCCCGCCGGACCGCGGCGCGCAGCCTGGCCAGCAGTTCGTCCATGCCGAAGGGCTTGGTGACATAGTCGTCGGCGCCCGCGTCCAGCGCCTCGACCTTCTCGTCGGAGGTGTGGCGCGCGGAGAGCACCAGGATCGGTACGCGAGTCCAGCCGCGCAGCCCCTTGATGACCTCGACGCCGTCCATGTCCGGGAGACCGAGGTCGAGCACGACGACATCGGGATGGCGGGCCGCGGCCAGTTCCAGGGCGCTCGCGCCGTCGGACGCCGCGTCGACCTCGTACTTGCGCGCTCTCAGATTGATCACCAGCGCGCGTACGATCTGCGGCTCGTCGTCGACCACGAGCACCCGGGTCATAGGGGCCTGCCTTTCTGCTGTCCCGGTCATGTGAGGTACCGGGCGGGTGGTTCGGGACGTACCGGCTCTCGTCCGGACGCCGCTGAGAGGGTGAGGACCATGGTCAGACCGCCGCCGGGGGTGTCCTCGGCGGCCAGCGTGCCACCCATCGCGTCCACGAAGCCACGGGCGACCGCGAGTCCGAGGCCGACTCCGGCCCCGCGCGGCGCGTCGCCGTGGCGCTGGAAGGGTTCGAAGATCCGGTCCTTGGCATCGTCGGGGACACCGGGGCCCCGGTCCACGACCCGTACCTCGACCCGCGCGCCCAGCGCGCTGGCCGCGACGGTGACGAGCCGTCCCTCGGGGCTGTACTTGACGGCGTTCTCGACGATATTGGCGACCGCGCGCTCCAGCAGACCGGGGTCCACGGCCACCATGGGCAGCGATTCGGGAATGTCCAGCTCCACGCTGTTCTCCGGTACGCCGCCGAGCGCCCACGGGACCACCTCATCGAGATCGATCTCACGCATCAGTGGGGTGACGGTTCCGGTCTGGAGCCGGGACATGTCGAGCAGATTTCCGACCAGATGATCCAGCCGGTCGGCGCCCTGCTCGATGCCCTCCAGCAGTTCGGCCTGGTCGTCCTCCGACCACTCGACATCGTCGGAACGCAGTGAGGTGACCGAGGCCTTGATACTGGCCAGCGGGGTCCGCAGATCGTGGCTGACGGCCGCGAGCAGCGCCGTACGGATGCGGTTGCCCTCGGCGAGCGCGCGGGCCTGTTCCGCCTCGCCCACCAGGCGCTGCCGGTCGAGCACGACGGCGGCCTGGGCGGCGAACGCGGCGAGCACCCGCCGGTCCTCGGCGGGCAGTACGCGGCCGGAGAGCGCCAGCGCCATGTGGTCGCCGACCGGCATGTCCACATCGGCGGACTCGGGGCGGTCGACGGGGTGCGGTCCGACGCTGCCCGCACAGGTCCAGGGCTCGACATCGCTCGTACGTTCGAGCAGCGCCACGGACTCCATGGCGAACGTCTCCCGTACGCGTTCGAGCAGCGCGTCCAGCGTGGTCTCCCCGCGCAGCACGCTGCCGGCCAGGAAGGAGAGGATCTCCGACTCCGCGCGCAATCGGGACGCCTGGTGGGTGCGGCGGGCCGCCAGATCCACCACGGACGCCACCGACACGGCCACCGCGAAGAAGATCACGATGGCGACCAGGTTCTTGGGGTCCGACACGGTCAGTGTGTGGGTGGGCGGCGTGAAGTAGAAGTTGAGCAGCAGCGAGCCCACGGCGGCCGACGCGAGCGCGGGCCGCAGCCCGCCGAGGAGCGCGGCCAGCACGGTCAGGAAGAGGAACAGCAGGACATCGTTGGCCAGCCCCGGCGTGTTGTTCAGCGCCGTCAGCAGCAGCGAGAGCAGTACGGGCGCGGCGACCCCGGCCAGCCAGCCCCAGACGATCCGGGAGCGGCCGAGTCTGGCCCCGCGCGCCACCGGCAGCCCGCGCCCCTTGGCGGCCTCCTCGTGCGTGACGATATGGACGTCCAGATCGGGTCCGGACTCCCGGGCGACGGTGGCGCCGACGCCGGGCCCGAAGATGTACTGCCAGGTCTTGCGCCGGCTGGAGCCCAGCACGATCTGGGTGGCGTTGACGCCGCGCGCGAATTCGAGCAGCGCGGAGGGGATGTCGTCGCCGATGACATGGTGGAAGGTGCCGCCCAGGTCCTCCACCAGGGTGCGCTGGACCGTCAGTTCCTTGGGCGAGGCGGCGGTCAGGCCGTCGCTCCTGGCTATGTAGACGGCCAGGATCTCGCTGCCGGACCCCTTCGCGGCCATCCGGGCGGCGCGGCGGATGAGCGTACGTCCCTCCGGGCCGCCGGTGAGGCCGACGACGATGCGTTCCCTGGCCTGCCAGGTGGAGCGGATGTTGTGCTCGCCGCGGTACTGCTGGAGGTATTCGTCCACCCGGTCGGCGACCCAGAGCAGCGCCAGCTCACGCAGCGCGGTGAGGTTGCCGGGGCGGAAGTAGTGCGAGAGCGCCGCGTCGACCTTGTCGGGCTTGTAGACATTGCCGTGCGCCATGCGCCGCCGCAGGGCCTGGGGCGACATGTCGACCAGCTCGATCTGGTCGGCGCGCCGCACCATCTCGTCGGGGACGGTCTCCTGCTGCCGTACGCCCGTTATCGACTCGACGACATCGCCGAGCGACTCCAGATGCTGGATATTGACCGTGGACACGACCTCGATCCCCGCCTTGAGCAGTTCCTCGACGTCCTGCCAGCGCTTGGCGTTGCGGGAGCCCGGCACATTGGTGTGGGCCAGTTCGTCGACCAGGGCGACGGTGGGACGGCGCTCCAGCACCGCGTCGATGTCCATCTCCGTGAAGACCGTCCCGCGGTACTCCAGCTCGCGCCGGCGGACCGCTTCGAGCCCGTGCAGCATCACTTCCGTACGCGGCCGGTCGTGATGCTCGACGAACGCCACGACACAGTCCGTGCCGCGTTCCACCCGGCGATGCGCCTCGGAGAGCATCGCGTATGTCTTGCCGACGCCCGGTGCCGCGCCCAGATAGATACGAAGCTTGCCGCGTCCCATGGCCCCATTGTCTTCCAGAAGAGCCACCGCGCCCGACGCGCCGGCCGAGTAGAAGCTACAGCCGGGGATGCGGACAAAAGGGGCGGCACCGGTCTCGTGAGTCGGTCTTGACACGATTCTGATGGTCAGCCGATCAACTCCCGCAGCGCGACGTTCAGCGCGAGGACATTCACCCGGGGTTCCCCGACGAAGCCGAGAACGCGCTGCTGGGTGTGTTCCTCGACCAGCTTCTCCACGCGCTGGACGGAGAGGTGGTTGCGCTCGGCCACCCGGTGGACCTGGAGCCGCGCGTACGCCGGCGAGATGTCCGGGTCGAGGCCGGAGCCCGAGGAGGTCACGGCGTCCGGCGGCACGGCGGAGGCCGGGACCCGGTAACCGGGCGTCGAGTTGTCCTTGATGACCGCGGCCTTGGCGTCCTTGACCCACTTGATCAGCTCTTCGTTGTCGCCCGCCCGGTTGGTCGCGCCCGAGAGGATCAGCTTGTACTGGGTGTTGACGCTGTTGCTGCCCAGACCGTTGGACGGGCGCGGCTGGAACCACTTCAGATCGGGCCGCGGGGTCTCCTGGCCCTTCTTCAGCGGCAGGTCGTAGCGCTGGCCGATGAGCGAGGAGCCGACGACCTTGCCGGCCTCCTTGACCTCGGACCCGTTCGCCTGGTGGGGGAAGAGGCCCTGCGCCACGCCGGTGACGGCCAGCGGGTAGAGCACCCCGCACAGGATGGTGAGGACGAGGAGAGCGCGCGCCCCGGCCCCGAGGAGCCGTGCGGTGTTGCGTATCGAGCTGTTCATGGATGTCATGCCGTTCACCCGATGCCGGGGATGAGGGAGAGGAGCAGATCGATGATCTTGATGCCGATGAAGGGGGCGATCAGTCCGCCGAGGCCGTAGATCCCCAGATTCCTGCGGAGCATCCGGTCCGCGCTCATCGGCCGGTAGCGCACGCCTCTGAGGGCGAGCGGTACGAGCGCGACGATGATCAGCGCGTTGAAGATGACCGCGGAGAGGATCGCCGACTCCGGCGAGGACAGCCGCATGATGTTGAGCTTGTCCAGGCTCGGATAGACGACCGCGAACATCGCGGGGATGATCGCGAAGTACTTCGCGACGTCGTTGGCGATGGAGAAGGTCGTCAGCGCGCCACGGGTGATGAGCAGTTGCTTGCCGATGCCGACGATCTCGATGAGCTTGGTCGGGTTGGAGTCCAGATCCACCATGTTCCCGGCCTCCTTGGCGGCCGACGTACCGGTGTTCATGGCCACGCCGACATCCGCCTGCGCGAGCGCCGGGGCGTCGTTCGTCCCGTCGCCGGTCATCGCGACGAGCTTGCCGCCCGCCTGCTCACCGCGGATCAGGGCCATCTTGTCCTCGGGGGTGGCCTCGGCGAGGAAGTCGTCCACGCCCGCCTCCTCCGCGATCGCCCGTGCGGTCAGCGGGTTGTCACCGGTGATCATGATGGTCTTGATGCCCATCCGGCGCAGCTCGTCGAACCGCTCCCGCATCCCCTCCTTGACCACGTCCTTGAGGTGGATGACGCCGAGCACCCGGGCCCCGTTGGTGTCCTCCAGGGCGACCAGCAGTGGCGTACCACCGGCCTCCGAGATCGCCTCGGTGAGTTCCCGGGTGTCCTCGGCCACCTGACCGCCGCGCTCCCGGACCCAGGCGGCGACCGAACCGGCCGCTCCCTTGCGGACCCTGCGCCGTACCCCGTTCTCATCGAGGTCGACACCGGACATCCGGGTCTGGGCGGTGAAGGCGGCCCACTCGGCGCCGGCCAGCTCGCCCTGGTGACGCTCGCGCAGTCCGTACTTCTCCTTGGCCAGCACCACGATGGAGCGGCCTTCGGGGGTCTCGTCGGCGAGGGAGGAGAGCTGCGCCGCGTCGGCGAGTTCGGCCTCCGTCACGCCTCTGACCGGAACGAACTCGGCGGCCTGCCGGTTGCCGAGGGTGATCGTGCCGGTCTTGTCGAGCAGCAGGGTCGAGACATCGCCCGCGGCCTCGACCGCGCGCCCCGACATGGCGAGCACATTGCGCTGGACGAGCCGGTCCATGCCCGCGATACCGATCGCGGAGAGCAGCGCGCCGATGGTGGTCGGGATCAGACAGACCAGCAGCGCGATCAGCACGATCACCGGCTGGCGCTGACCCGCGTAGACGGCGAACGGCTGAAGCGTGACGACCGCGAGCAGAAAGACGATCGTCAAGGAGGCGAGCAGGATGTTCAGCGCGATCTCGTTGGGGGTCTTCTGCCGGGCCGCGCCCTCCACCAGAGCGATCATCCGGTCGATGAAGGTCTCGCCGGGCTTGGTGGTGATCTTGATGACGATACGGTCGGAGAGGACCTTCGTACCGCCGGTGACGGCGGAGCGGTCGCCGCCCGACTCCCGGATGACGGGCGCCGACTCACCGGTGATGGCCGACTCGTCGACGGAGGCGACGCCTTCGACCACATCGCCGTCGCCGGGAATGATGTCGCCGGCCTCACAGACGACCAGATCACCGACGTGCAGCTCCGTACCGGGCACCCGCTCCTCATGGGCGCCGATGACCCGGCGGGCGATGGTGTCGGTCTTGGCCTTGCGCAGGGTGTCCGCCTGCGCCTTGCCGCGTCCCTCGGCGACCGCCTCGGCCAGATTGGCGAAGACGGTGGTCAGCCAGAGCCAGGCGGCCACGGCCCAGCCGAACCAGTCGCCCGGGCTCAGCGCGGCGAAGACCGTACTCATCACGGAACCGATGAGCACCACGAACATCACGGGTGACTTCGCCATCGACCGCGGGTCGAGCTTCCTCAGCGCGTCCGGGAAGGAGCGCAGCAACTGCTTGGGGTCGAACAGGCCCCCGCCGACGCGTCCGTCATCGGGTTTGTGACCGGTGGGGACGTCGCTGTGCGGCGCACGGGTCGGAGTGGTACTGGACATCTCGTCCTCTTGCTTCGAGAGAGTGTTCATGACGCCAGCCCCTCGGCCAGCGGCCCCAGCGCCAGCGCCGGGAAGTAGGTGAGCCCGGCGACGATCACGATCGTGCCCACGAGCACCCCGCTGAACAGCGGTTTCTCCGTGCGGAGCGTGCCCGCGGTCTTGGGTACGGGACTCTGCTCGGCAAGCGATCCCGCCAGCGCGAGAACGAACACCATGGGCACGAAGCGGCCGAGCAGCATCGCCAGCCCGATGGTGGTGTTGAACCACTGGGTGTCGGCGTTGAGCCCGGCGAAGGCCGAACCGTTGTTGTTGGCACCCGAGGTGTACGCGTACAGGATCTCGGAGAAGCCGTGCGGCCCCGAGTTGGTCAGGGAGTTGGTCGGGGTGGGCAGCGCCATGGCCACGGCGGTGAAGCAGAGCACCAGCGCCGGGGTGATCAGGATGTAGCAGGCGGCGAACTTGATCTGGCGGGTGCCGATCTTCTTGCCCAGATACTCGGGCGTGCGTCCGACCATCAGCCCGGCGATGAACACCGCGATCACGGCCATGATCAGGATGCCGTAGAGACCGGAGCCGACCCCGCCGGGCGCGATCTCACCGAGCTGCATGCCCAGCATCGCGATACCGCCGCCGAACCCGGTGAACGAGGAGAGGAAGGAGTTGACCGCACCGGTCGAGGTGAGGGTGGTGGCCACCGCGAAGATCGACGAGCCGCCGACCCCGAAGCGGGTCTCCTTGCCCTCCAGGGCGCCGCCGGCGATCTGGAACGCCGGGCCGCCGTGGTGGAACTCGGTCCACATCATCAGCGCGGTGAAGCCGAGCCAGATCACCAGCATCGCGGCGAGGATCGCGTACCCCTGCCGGAGGCTGCCCACCATCCGGCCGAAGGTGCGGGTCATCGCGAACGGGATGAGCAGGATCAGGAAGATCTCGAAGAGGTTCGAGACCGGGTTGGGGTTCTCGAAGGGGTGGGCGGAGTTGGCGTTGAAGTAACCGCCGCCGTTGGTGCCCAGCTCCTTGATGACCTCCTGGGAGGCGACGGCGCCGCCGTTCCACTGCCGCGAGCCGCCCATGAACTGGCCGACCTCGTGGATGCCCGCGAAGTTCTGGATGGCGCCGCAGGCGACCAGGACGAGCGCGCCGATGACGGCGATCGGCAGCAGGATCCGGACGGTGCCGCGCACCAGGTCCGACCAGAAGTTGCCCAGCTCACCGGTGCGGGAGCGGGCGAAACCGCGCACCAGCGCCACCGCGACGGCCATGCCGACGGCAGCCGACAGGAAGTTCTGCACCGCCAGTCCGCCGGTCTGTACGACATGGCCCATGGCCTGTTCGCCGTAGTAGGACTGCCAGTTGGTGTTCGAGACGAAGGACGCGGCGGTGTTGAACGCCTGGTCGGGGTCGATCGACGCGAAGCCGAGCGAGCCCGGCAGACCGCCCTGGACCCGCTGGAGCAGATACAGGAACAGGACACTGACCGCGGAGAAGGCGAGGACGCCGCGCAGATAGGCGGGCCAGCGCATCTCGGTGGCGGGATTGGCGCCAATGGCGCGGTAGATCCACTTCTCGGCCCGCAGATGCCTGGGCGAGGAGTAGACACGGGCCATGTAGTCACCGAGCGGGCGGTACGCCAGAGCGAGCGCCACCATCAGGGCGAGCAGCTGGAGCACACCGGCGAGGACGGGGCTCATCACTCAGAACCTCTCCGGGAAGAGGAGGGCGAGGACGAGATAGCCCAGCAGGGCGACGGCCACGACCAGGCCGACGATGTTCTCCGCGGTCACAGCTTCGTCACCCCCTTGGCGACGAGGGCCACCAGCGCGAAGACCGCGATCGTGGTGACGACGAAGGCCAGGTCGGCCATCGGGTGCTCCTGAATGAGTGCGGAAGATCTGACCCCCTGAGGAAACCCGCTGATCCGGCACGCTCCGCGTCCGTTGACGGGTCTCATACGGATGAGGGCCCCCGCTTGACGAACTTCCTACGGTCACGGCCGTGACCTGTGAAAAGGCTGGTGGAAACAACAGTGGGCCGCACCCCATGCAGGGGTGCGGCCCACGCTATTTCCGATCAGGTGTCAGCGCACTTCGGTGATCTCAGGACCACGCTGGAGCTGTCCCATACCGCCGGAGAAGCGGGATCCCTCCTGCTCCTCCTGCTGGACACCCTCGGCGACCATCTGCGCGTCGTCCGGCAGCTTGAGGACGATGGGGTCGCGGGGCGCCATCGGTCCCTCGCCGCGTACCACGACGGTGTCCCGGAAGATCTGCTCAAGCAGCCCGGCGGCCTCGGGCTGTACCGCGCCCTGGCCGGAGATCACCCCGCGCAGGAACCAGCGCGGTCCGTCGACCCCGATGAAGCGCACGAGCTGTACGCCTCCGGTGCCGTCCGGCAGCTGCACGGGGACCTGGGCGCGCAGCTCCCAGCCCAGCGGGCCCTCGACCTCGTCGATGATGCCGCCCTGCTGGGTGATGCCGGAGGCGATCTCCTCGCGGACCTCGCCCCAGATACCTTCCTTCTTGGGCGCCGCGAAGGCCTGGAGCTGTACGGCGCTGTCGCGCACGACGACGGTGGCGGCGACGATCGCGTCACCGGCGACCTCTACCCGCAGCTCCATGCCGTCGACCGCGGGGACATAGACGCCCCCCAGATCAACCCGGCCCTCTTCGGGCTTGGAGACCTCGGAGATGTCCCAGGGACCGTCGGGCCTGGGCGCCGGCGGAAGGTTCGCCCGGCGGGGTGCTTCCGCCGCCTCGCTGTCATCGGCGTCCGTGCCGGCGCCGTCGGTGAACTGCCCGGCCTCGCCCGCTGCGTCCGCCGTGCCCTCTGCGGAACCACTCTTCTTGCGACGTCCGAACACGTCACTGTCCTTCCCGGTCGGATACGACCGAAGCGTATCGATTCCCACCCTGTACCCCGCCCACAGCGGAATGACCACCGGTGGAGCCGAAGCCCCCCTCGGCCCGCGCGGAGCCGGGAAGTTCCGCCACCTCGTGGAAGCGCACCTTCTCGACCCGCTGGACGATCAGTTGGGCAATCCGGTCGAACCGCTCGAACCGAACGCTCTCGCGCGGGTCCAGATTGACCACGATCACCTTGATCTCTCCACGGTACCCGGCATCCACCGTCCCGGGGGCATTCACCAGAGCGACACCGCAGCGGGCGGCGAGCCCGGAGCGGGGATGCACGAAGGCCGCGTAGCCGTCGGGCAGGGCGATGGCCACGCCCGTCGGCAGGACCGTCCGCTCACCGGGGGCGAGCTCGGCGGCCTCGGTGGTGACCAGATCGACTCCCGCGTCGCCGGGGTGCGCATACGCCGGAAGCGGAGCCTCCGGATCGACGCGGCGGATCAGCACGTCGAGAGGGCCGGCAGGGGCAGGGCTCATGGGTTCACCTCGAAGGCGCGGGCGCGCTTGATCTGGTCGGGATCGGCCATGGCCGCCCGGATCTCCTCCTGGCGGCCGTTGTCGATGAAATGGTCGATCTTGACCTCGATGAAAAGGGCGTCGGCACGGACGGCGACGGGTCCCTCGGGGCCGCCGAGCCTGCCGGTGGCGGTGCAGTAGATCTTCCGCCCGTGGACGGCCGTGGTCTCGGCCTCCAGATAGAGCGACGTACCCACGGGTACGGGCCGCAGGAACTCGGTCTGGAGCCGGCCGGTGACGGCGACCACGCGCAGCAGCCAATTCAGCGAGCCGAGCGTCTCGTCCAGCGCGGTGGCCAGCACACCGCCGTGCGCGAGCCCCGGGGCGCCCTGGTGGGCGGGCTTGACCGTGAACTCGGCGATGACGCGGACGCCCTCACCGGCACGTGCCAGCAACTGGAGTCCGTGGGGCTGTGCCTCGCCGCAACCGAAACAATGTTCGTAGTGCGCCCCCAGCGGCTCACCGGGAGCGGGGGCGTCGGGGTGCCGTACCGGCGGTACGGCACCGGCCGGCGGTGTCAGGGGCCCCGGCCCCGCAGGGGATCCGGGGGGCGTTCCCCGGGATGGCACGTTACTCACAGGCGCAGACCTTACCCGCGCGGTCGCCCGGGAACCGCACCGTGCCAAGCTTGGCTCCATGGAGCCTTCCGCCGCGCGCTACGACGAACGCCTGACCGCCCCCCCGTCCTGGTGGGGGATCGCCGCCCTGATCGCCGTCGCGGGAGGTCTGATCACGCTGCCGATGGGGGTGCTGCCGATGCTCGGCGGGGTGATCGGCGCGGGCGCGCTGGCGGCGGCGGGGGTGAGTGCGTACGGCTCGGCGCGGATCCGGGTGGTGGCGGACTCGCTGGTCGCGGGCACGGCGAGGATCCCGGTCGCGGCGCTCGGTGAGGCGCGGGTGCTGGACGCCGAGGAGGCGCGGGCCTGGCGGCTGCACAAGGCCGACCCGCGCGCCTTCATGCTGCTGCGCAGCTATGTGCCCACGGCGCTGCGTGTGGAGATCACGGACCCGGAGGACCCGACGCCATACGTCTATGTGTCGACGCGGGACCCGAAGGCGCTGGCGGCGGCGTTGAAGGCGGTACGGGCCGCCTGAGAGCCCGCCTGGGGGCCAGGGGCAGCCCTTAGTGGCCCAGTTCCTTCGGCAGCTCGACGGGAAGCTCGACGGGCCGCTCCAGCGGGGGCAGCGCGGGCAGCGCGTGCCAGGGGATCTGGCGGGCCCGCAGGTCCTTGCGGATGCGCTCGGCGACCTTCTTGGTGTCGCGCCTGTTCATCATCGCGCCGACGGCCGCCCCGATCATGAACGGAACGAGATTCGGCAGGCTGCGGACCGTACGCTTCATGATCTGCTGCCGCAGCTCACGCTTCATCCGGCCGCTGAGCGCGCCGTTGAAGGTCGACGGTCTGGTGATGTCGACCCCGCGCTCCTCCGTCCAGGACGCCAGATACGCGGCGCTGCGCTCCCTGAGCGTGCCGGACGGGCGCAGTCCGTAGACCTCGTGCAGCTCCGCGATGAGCTTCAGCTCGATCGCGGCGACGGCGGTGATCTCGGCCGCCAGCTCGGCCGGCATCGCGGGCGGTACGGGCAGCATCGCGGCCGCGCCGATACCCGCGCCGACGGTGGAGGTGCTGTTCGCGGCGCCCGCGACCAGCTTGTCCGCCAGCTCCTCCGGGCCCAGGCCCGGGAACTGCTTGCGGAGGGTGGCGAGATCGCGGACCGGGACCCGAGGAGCGTTCTCGATGATCCGGTCGGCGAGATGGGCCAGCGCCGCCTTGGCGCTGTCGCCGCCCCTCCGTACACCCCGTTTTACGGTGTCCAGCCGCCGGCCCCTGGTCTTGGGGCCGCCGTGGTCCACCCGGTCCGCTTCGAGCGAGGCCGGCAGGCCTCGCTCGTCGTCTCCCGTGCCGTAACGGAGCGAGAGGGCGGAGTGCTCGGCAGCGGGCTGAACGCCTTCCGCCGGGCCTGTGCCGCCCTCGTACACCTCCGGTGAACCCTTACGCCGGAAGCGCCGTTTCCGGAACGGTGTGTCGCCTGCCACGGCCGGCCTGACCTCAGTCGCAGTCGCGGCAGATGGGCTGACCGTTCTTCTCCCTGGCGAGCTGGGAGCGGTGGTGCACCAGGAAGCAGCTCATGCAGGTGAACTCATCCGCCTGCCTGGGCAGCACCCGGACGGACAGCTCCTCGTTGGAGAGATCCGCGCCGGGCAGTTCCAGGCCCTCGGCCTGCTCGAACTCGTCGACGTCGACCGCTGACGTGGACTTGTCGTTCCGACGGGCCTTCAGCTCTTCAAGGCTGTCCTGATCGACGTCGTCATCGGTCTTGCGTGGGGTGTCGTAATCCGTTGCCATGTCGCTCTCCCCCTCTGGGTGTCTGTGGTGTCTCAGCGCGGGTAACGCGTGAGAGGCCGGACTTGTGCCCGACCTGAGGCGGAGATTTTGCCTCACATCAAGGTCTGTTACTCAATCGACACCCAACCGGACTCACGTGGAGTGATCGGCTTCGGGTGCGAAGGGGACCGTACACGGTCCCAATGTCGTACTTCACGGGCGCCACCCCGTGTACTTCCCGTGATCCCGACCCCTGGAAACCCGGACTTTACCGGCTTTCCATTGAGGGCTTGATCACGCAGAGTGGATGGGCGGGAATTCGACCCTGTGATCGATCACACATGGGTCCGCCGGGAACTGACGCCGAGAATTCCGCGCAAAGCGAACAAAGCAATCTTCCGCCTGAACACTCCGCGCAGTCTCTCAGACCGGGAGAGTGACACGCATCACGAGCCCACCGCCTTCACGAGGTTCGGCGTGAATTCGTCCGCCGTGAGCGCGCGCGACGGATCTCGCGATCGAAAGACCGAGGCCAACACCCTTGTCACTGCCGGTGCGCTCCGTCCGCAGCCGCCGGAATGGTTCGAAGAGATTGTCGATCTCGTACGCGGGAACCACGGGACCGGTGTTCGATACCACCAGGACCGCCTGTCCCTGCTCGATCGCGGTGGTGACCTCTACCCAGCCGCCCTGCGGGATGTTGTACCGGACGGCGTTCTGCACCAGATTCAGCGCGATCCTTTCGAGCAGGACACCGTTCCCCTGCACGACGGCGGGCACACGTTCACCACGGATCTCCACCCCCTTCGTCTCCGCCTCGGAGAGCGTCTGATCCACCGCACGGGTCGCGACCTCACCAAGATCGACCGGTTTTCGCTCCACGATCTCGTTGTCGCTGCGGGCGAGCAGCAGCAGCCCCTCCACCAGCTGCTCGCTGCGCTCGTTGGTGGCCAGCAGGGTTCTGCCGAGCTGCTGGAGCTCCACGGGCGCCCCCGGATCGGAGAGATGGACCTCCAGCAGGGTGCGGTTGATCGCGAGCGGTGTCCGCAGCTCGTGCGAGGCGTTCGCGACGAACCGCTGCTGCGCACTGAACGCCCGCTCCAGCCGGTCCAGCATCTCGTCGAAGGTGTCGGCCAGCTCCTTGAGCTCGTCGTCGGGACCGTCCAGCTCGATGCGCCGGGACAGGTCGGAGCCGACCACGCGACGCGCGGTACGGGTGATCCGGCCCAGCGGCGAGAGGACCCGGCCGGCCATCGCGTATCCGAAGGCGAACGCGATGACGCTGAGGCCGACCAGCGCGAAGAGCGAGCGGCTGAGCAGATCGTCGAGCGCCTGCTGGCGCTGGTGGTTGACGCAGCTGTTCATCGCCGCGTTGAACTCCTCCGGGGGCGCCTGGTCCGGGAAGTTGCAGACGTCGCTGCTCACCTTGCCCGACACGATCTTGAACGGCAGCTCGCTGCCCACATGCAGGGCCTGTGCGGCCAGCAGATAGATGATCGAGAGCAGCAGGATGCCGGCGATCAGGAACATTCCGCCGTAGAGCAGCGTGAGCCGTATCCGGATGGTCGGGCGCACCCAGGGCAGCGACTGGTCCGGGCGCCTGGGGTCCCAGGTCGGTTTCGGCGGCGCCGGGGGCGGCGCGGAGGGCGCGGGTGTGCTGGTCACGGACATCAGATCCGGTAACCGGAGCCGGGCACCGTGACGATCACGGGCGGCTCACCGAGCTTGCGGCGCAGCGTCATGACGGTCACGCGCACGACATTGGTGAACGGGTCGGTGTTCTCGTCCCACGCCTTCTCCAGCAGTTGTTCGGCCGAGACGACCGCGCCCTCGCTGCGCATGAGGACTTCGAGCACCGCGAACTCCTTGGGGGCGAGCTGGATCTCCCGGCCGTCGCGGAAGACCTCGCGGCGGTTGGGGTCGAGCTTGATCCCGGAGCGCTCCAGCACGGGCGGCAGCGGTACGGTCGTACGGCGGCCCAGCGCCCGTACCCGCGCGGTCAGCTCGCTGAACGCGAAGGGCTTGGGCAGATAGTCGTCCGCGCCCAGCTCCAGCCCCTCGACCCGGTCGCTGACATCGCCCGAGGCCGTGAGCATGAGGACCCGGGTGGGCATGCCCAGCTCGACGATCTTGCGGCACACGTCGTCGCCGTGGACGACCGGCAGGTCACGGTCGAGCACCACCACGTCGTAGTCGTTCACCCCGATGCGCTCCAGGGCCGCCGCTCCGTCGTACACGACGTCGACGGCCATGGCCTCCCGGCGCAGTCCGGTGGCCACCGCATCGGCGAGCAGTTGCTCGTCCTCGACGACGAGTACGCGCACGTCGCTGTTCCTTCCTCTGGGCCCATCACCCGTGATCAGGGCAGGTTGTATCACTGGCTGTGCGGGCCCATCCTGCCTTTAACGGCCGTAAACCGGCGGTAAGACGATGCCGGATGACCTGGCACATCCGGGAATGGACGGGATTCGTTGATGCGTTGAGGTTTCTCGGCGGCGGACCGTGGGGAAGACGATTTCACACCCGAGATCACGCCCTGTTTGTGGCATGCCACACCCTTATCTGTCATCCAGAGGCAGTGGGTGCGTGATCTTCCCGCCGTCGGCACACCCCCGTGCCACCGACCACGTCGGCACACCCCCGTGCCACTGACCCACGACGAGGGGGCGCAATGGACGCGTTCACCGCCGGGCTTCTCCAGCGTATAAAGGCCACGGAAACGGATCTCACCCATGCCCGTGAAACGGGCGACGACTTCCTCGCGGATGTCGAACAGGAAGAGCTGGACGACCTTCGCCGGCTTGCCGCCGAGCACGGCGTGGATGTGGAGGTCGGCGCCCCCAGTGGCGTCTGACCTGCACCGCGGTCGCACAGACACCGGTCGTACAGCCATAGCCGTACAGACATACTGATTCACGACACTTACAGAGCCGTAGATACCTACAGAGAAGGGCCCCGGCGCCGAGGGGAACGGTGCCGGGGCCCTTCCGTGTGCCCGCTGTCCGGACCTGGGGACCTAGTCGTGCCAGGCGCCGTACTCGTCGAGCAGCGCCTGAAGGGGCTCGAAGACACCCGGGGTGGCGGCCACCGTCAGGTCATAGCCCGGCCGGGTGCCGGGACGGCCGCCCGTGAGGGCGCCCGCCTCGCGGGCGATGAGATCGCCGGCCGCCAGGTCCCAGGGGTGCAGTCCGCGCTCGTAGTAGCCGTCGAGCCGCCCCGCCGCGACATCGCAGAGGTCGGAGGCCGCCGAGCCGCCCCGGCGGATGTCGCGCAGCTGGGGGATCAGCCGCCGCGCGATCTCCGCCTGATGGGCGCGGACGGCGGTGACGTAGTTGAAGCCGGTCGACACCAGGGCACGCTCCAACGGCGGAGCGGGACGGCAGCCGATCGGGCGGTCATTGAGGAACGCTCCACCGCCGCGCACGGCGCGGAAGATCTCGCGGCGCAGCGGGATCGCGACGACTCCGGCCAGCGTCTCGCCGTCGCGTTCGGCGGCGATGGAGACGGCCCAGGTGGGCAGCCCGTAAAGGTAGTTGACCGTGCCGTCCAGCGGATCGATGACCCAGCGGACCCCGCTGCTGCCCGCCGAACTGGCGCCTTCCTCGCCGAGGAAGCCGTCGTCGGGGCGGTGTTCTGAGAGATAGCCGGTGATCAGTTTCTCGGCCGCGATGTCCATCTCGGTGACCACGTCGATGGGGCTGGACTTGGTGGCGGCGACGGCCAGGTCGTCGGGGCGGCCGTCACGCAGCAGCGCACCGGCCCGGCTCGCCGCCTCCAGTGCGAGTGCGAGCAGTTCCCCGGTCAGGGCGTCCTCGTTCGGGGCGTCGGTCACAGCGGGCTCCTTCAGGCGTAAGGGCTGTCGGCGCCCGCCGCGGCGGGCCTGGGGGCACGGGCGGGGCAGCAGCCGACCGGGCAGAGGTCATGGCTCGGACCGAGCGCGCCCAGGGAGCAGCGTTCGACCGCGCTTCCCCGCTCGGCGGCCGCGCGTTCCAGGAGAAGATCGCGTACGGCCGCGGCGAAGCGCGGATCCGCCCCCACCGTCGCCGAGCGGCGTACCGGAAGCCCCAGCTCGGCGGCCTTGGCGGTGGCCTCGGTGTCGAGGTCGTACAGGACCTCCATGTGGTCGGAGACGAAGCCGATGGGGGCCATCACGACGGCCGGGACGCCCTCGCCGTGCAGGGTCTCCAGGTGGTCGCAGATGTCCGGCTCCAGCCACGGGATGTGGGGGGCGCCGCTGCGCGACTGGTAGACGAGCCGCCAGGGGTGCTCGACGCCGGTCTCCTCGCGGACCGCGGCCGCGATCAGCCGGGCGACATCGAGATGCTCCGCCACATAGGCGCCGCCCTCGCCGTGTGCCTCGACGGGCCCCGAGGTGTCGGCGGCGGCGTCGGGGATGGAGTGGGTGGTGAAGGCGAGATGCGCGCCCGCGCGTACGTCCTCGGGCAGATCCGCGAGTGAGGCGAGCACGCCGTCGACCATGGGGCGTACGAAGCCGGGGTGGTTGAAGTAGTGGCGGAGTTTGTCCACCCGGGGCACCGCGAGCCCCTCGTCGGCCAGGGTGGCGAGCGCGTCCGCGAGGTTCTCGCGGTACTGGCGGCAGCCCGAGTACGAGGCGTACGCGCTCGTGGCGAGGACGGCGATACGGCGCCGGCCGTCCGCGACCATGTCGCGCAGGGTGTCGGTCAGATACGGCGCCCAGTTGCGGTTGCCCCAGTAGACCGGCACGTTCACGCCGTGCTCGGCGAAGTCCTTGCGCAGGGCGTCCAGCAGGGCGCGGTTCTGTTCATTGATCGGGCTGACCCCGCCGAACAGGAAGTAGTGCTTGCCCACTTCCTTCAGCCGTTCCTCGGGGATGCCACGGCCCCGGGTCACGTTCGCCAGGAACGGAACCACATCGTCCGGGCCCTCGGGACCGCCGAAGGACAGCAGAAGCAGAGCGTCGTAGGGGGAAGTCGCGAGCTGTTCTGGCATGGGTCCGATCCTCCCACCCGGCTCTCCGGGCCCGGCAACCGCGCCCCGCCCGGTGTCGGCCGAGGGCGCTCCGTACCACCCGGTCCGAAAATCGGGGCGCGTACGAGGGACCCGCGACCGTAAGCTGTATCGCCAGATTCATTGCTTACCGGAGCGTCCGTTGCCCAGTTCCTACCACGCGATATTCGCCGCTCCCGGTACCAAGGGATTCAGTGCGGCCGGTCTGATCGGCAGAATGCCGCTCGCCATGATGGGCATCGGCATCGTGACGATGGTCTCCCAGCTCACGGGGCGTTACGGGCTGGCCGGGGCGCTCTCCGCGACGCTGGCGATGTCCGCCGCGCTGCTCGGTCCACAGATCTCCCGGCTCGTCGACCGGCACGGCCAGGCGCGGATCCTGCGGCCGGCCACCCTGGTCGCGGTCACGTCCGTGGCGGGGCTGCTGGTCTGCGCCCAGCAGTCCGCCCCCGACTGGACCTTGTTCGTCTTCGCCGCGGGCGCCGGGTGTGTGCCGAGCCTCGGCGCGATGGTGCGGGCGCGCTGGGCCGCGATCTACCGGGGCTCACCGCGCGAGCTGCACACCGCGTACGCGTGGGAGTCGATCATCGACGAGGTCTGCTTCATCTTCGGGCCGATCGTCTCGATCGGGCTCTCCACCGCCTGGTTCCCGGAGGCGGGCCCGCTGCTCGCGGCCGTCTTCCTGGTCGTCGGTGTCGTCTGGCTGACCGCGCAGCGCGCCACCGAGCCCGTACCGGGGCCGCGCGAGCAGCACACCGGGGGTTCGGCGCTCCGCTCCCCCGGGCTGCGCGTCCTGGTGGCGACCTTCGTCGCGACCGGCGCGATCTTCGGCGCGGTCGATGTGGTGACGGTCGCCTTCGCGGAGGAGCGGGGCCACAAGTCGGCCGCGAGTCTGGTGCTGGCCGTGTACGCGCTCGGATCCTGTCTCGCCGGGGTGGTGTTCGGGCTGCTGCATCTCACCGGTCCCCCCGCGCGGAGGTGGCTGGTGGGTATCTGTGTGATGGCCGTGAGTATGATCCCCCTCCAACTGGCCGGGAACCTGCCGTTTCTGGCCGTGGCGCTCTTTGTCGCGGGCCTCTCCGTCGCACCGACGATGGTGACGACCATGGCCCTCGTCGAAGCACACGTACCGCGCGCCAAACTGACCGAGGGCATGACCTGGACCAGCACCGGGCTCGCGGTCGGCGTGGCGCTCGGCTCGTCGGCCGCCGGCTGGGTGGTCGACGCGGCCGGGGCCGAGGCGGGGTACGGGGTGCCCGTCGCGGCGGGCGCGGCCGCGGCCGTGGTGGCGTTTCTGGGGTATCGCCGGCTGCGCGGGCCGGTGCCGAGTCGGGGAGGGCGCGGGGCGGATGACCAGGAACCGTACGACGGCCACAAGAGTGTGGCGTAACTGGGCGGGGACCGTTACGGCCCGTCCGGCCCGTGTGGTGACCCCGGCCTCCGTCGAGGAGCTGACCGGGGCCGTACGCCGGGCGGCGGCGGAAGGGCTCAGGGTCAAGGCCGTCGGT
Organism: Streptomyces sp. NPDC094034; assembly: GCF_040303865.1. Classification (NCBI taxonomy): domain Bacteria; kingdom Bacillati; phylum Actinomycetota; class Actinomycetes; order Kitasatosporales; family Streptomycetaceae; genus Streptomyces; species Streptomyces sp. NPDC094034. Next base: position 154,074 of record NZ_JBEOUD010000003.1, read on the forward strand.
ACGGGCCACTCCTTCACCGCGGCCGCCGCCACCGACGGCGTGCTGATCCGCCCCGATCTGCTCACCGGCATCCGGGAGATCGACCGGACGGCGGGCACCGTCACCGTGGCGGCGGGCACCCCGCTGAAACGGCTCAACACGGCGCTGGCCAGGGAGGGACTGTCGCTCACCAATATGGGCGACATCATGGAGCAGACCGTCGCCGGCGCGACCTCCACCGGCACCCATGGCACCGGCCGCGACTCGGCCTCCCTAGCCACCCAGATCCGGGCCCTGGAACTCGTCACGGCCGACGGCTCGCTGCTGCGCTGCTCGGCCGACGAGAACCCGGAGGTCTTCGCCGCCGCCCGGATCGGGCTCGGCGCGCTGGGTGTGGTCACCGCGGTCACCCTGGCGGTGGAGCCGGTCTTCCTGCTGACGGCCCGTGAGGAGCCGATGACCTTCGACCGGGTCACGGCCGAGTTCGACCGGCATGTCGCGGAGAACGAGCACTTCGAGTTCTATTGGTTCCCGCACACCGGCAACTGCAACACCAAGCGCAACAACCGGAGCGCGGGTCACCCGGCGCCGCCCGGCCGGCTCAGCGGCTGGATCGACGACGAACTCCTCTCCAACGGGGCGTTCCAGGTGGCCTGTTCGCTCGGCCGCGCGGTACCCGCGACCATCCCCGCCCTCGCCAAGATCTCCAGCCGCGCTCTCTCCGCCCGTATGTACACGGACATCCCTTACAAGGTCTTCACTTCCCCGCGCCGGGTGCGCTTCGTGGAGATGGAGTACGCGCTGCCGCGCGAAGCGGCGATCGGAGCGCTGCGCGAGGTCAAGGCGATGATCGAACGTTCCCCGCTGCGGGTGAGTTTCCCGGTGGAGATACGGACGGCTCCGGCGGACGACATCACGCTCTCGACGGCGTCGGGCCGGGAGAGCGCGTACATCGCGGTGCATCTGTACCGGGGCACGCCGTACCGCTCCTACTTCACCGCGGTGGAACGGATCATGACCGGGCACGGCGGCCGGCCGCACTGGGGGAAGATCCACACCAGGGACGCGGCCTATCTGTCCGGGATATATCCGCGCTTCGACGAGTTCACGGCGGTACGGGACCGGCTGGATCCGGACCGGCGGTTCGGCAACGACTATCTGCGGCGGGTTCTCGGGGACTGAGGGCTGTCCCTCAGGGCGTGTCCCGCGACGTGCTGGAGTCGGCCGTTCCGGTGTCACTCGTTCCGGTGCCGCCGGTGCCGTTGGAGGGAGTTGGCGCCGGACTGGATCCGCCGGAACCGGAGGGAGTGGTGGAGGGCGTGGTGGACGGGGCGGGCGATGGATCCGTACTGCCGCCCTGTCCGCTGTCCGTACCCGTACCCGAACCCGCGCTCGGTCCGGTGCCGGGCGGGCCGCTCGGGTCCGTACCTCCGGTGCCGCCCGACGACCGCCCGTCCGGTGCCCCGCTCGGATCCCCGCTGGGGCCGGGGGAGTTGGCGGGGTCCTTCGACGGGGTGGTATCGCCGCCACCGCCGCGTACGACGTATCCGACGGTCGTCCCCTTGCCTCCGTTCAGATCCCGCCCGGCGGCGAGTTCGAACCCGGTGATGCCGACCATCGCCACCACGAAGACGACAACGGCCGCGCGGAGCGGGCGCTTCCAGCCCCGTACCCGGGTGCCATGGGTCGTGGCCTCCCCGAACTCCCCGTCCGGCACAGGCGGATTGCCGGAATCGTTCCGTACCGGCACCTGCCGGCCCCCCGGCTTCGCCTGGACGGTGACCTCGCGTATCTGCTCACCGGTGCGCCGGAACAGATGCTGGAAGACCGGGCCGCCGCAGGTGGCGACCAGGCTGACCACACCGGCGCCGACGATCGTCCCGTACACGCCGAGCCGGGAGGCGAGCACGGCCGCCGCGACCGTCGCGAGCGTGCTGCCGGCGACCTGCGCGACGCTCAGATCGAGCCGCTGTTCCCGCCCGTTCCCGGATACCTCGCTCCCGCCCCGCCGCGTACCGCTGCCCGACCGCTGATCCATCTACCGTCCCTGATCGCCCATCTGTCCCACCTTGCACCAGGAAAGGACAACTGGGCGAAACGGATAGTTCCGATTTCGGGGATTCTGTGAAGCAGGACACCCGTTCGGGATCGTCACCGGGACCCAACTCCCCTACCCTGGGAGAACTTGGGCGGCGCGCCGGTCCACCCCCGTGGCCCGAATGGAGTACTGTGGCGAGCCCTGGGGCCGGACTCCCTCATGGGCGTCCGGGACCTACGGGAAGGGGGCCGAAGGTGGCACTCGATCCGGCGGAGCCTTGGCACCGTACGGGCACCTGCTGCAGAGAGTGACCGAGTCCGTCACTCTGCGTCGCAAACAGGTAACCGTGCCATCGGCGATCCAGGACCCATGCCCGACACGCCGGGCAGCAGCACGGAAAGGTTGTGGCAGGCTGCACCCGGGCAGGCCACACTCGACTAGCGGAAGCAGCGACGCACGTGACGTCGGCAGGCACCACCCGGGAGGTCCCCATGCCCGAACTGCGTGTCGTGGCCGTCTCCAACGACGGCACACGACTGGTGCTCAAAGCTGCCGACAGCACGGAATACACGCTTCCGATTGACGAGCGGCTACGCGCCGCCGTGCGCAATGACCGCGCCCGTCTCGGCCAGATCGAGATCGAGGTGGAGAGCCACCTCAGACCGCGTGACATCCAGGCCCGGATACGAGCCGGTGCCTCCGCCGAGGAGGTCGCGCAGCACGCCGGAATCCCGGTGGACCGGGTCCGCCGCTTCGAGGGCCCGGTGCTCGCCGAGCGCGCCTTCATGGCGGAGCGGGCCAGGAAGACGGCCGTGCGCCGGCCCGGCGAGAACACCGGGCCCCAGCTCGGTGAGGCCGTGCAGGAGCGGCTGACGCTGCGCGGCGCCGACAAGGAGACCGTGCAGTGGGACTCCTGGCGCCGCGACGACGGCACCTGGGAAGTCCTGCTGGTCTATCTGGTCGCGGGCGAGCCGCACTCCGCGAGCTGGACGTACGACCCGCCCCGGCGGCTCGTGCAGGCCGTGGACGACGAGGCTCGGGCGCTGATCGGTGACACCGACGACACGGTCGCCGCGAAGGAGCCGAGCTTCCCGTTCGTGCCCCGGATCGCGCGGCTGCCGCGCGATCGGCCGCTGGATCGTTCCCTCGATCGGCAGCTGGAGCGGCCGGTCGCGCCCGAGCCGGACGACACGAGTGAACGCGACTCGCTGACCAGTCTGCTGGAGGCGGTGCCGAGCTTCCGCGGCGACATGGTGGTGCCCGAGCAGCCCGTGGGCCCGGCCGCCGACCAGGAGGAAGAGCCGGACGCCGAGGAGCCGGTGGCGCCCGCCGCCTCCGCCGGTGCCGGATCGGCGTACGCGGATGTGCTGATGCCGCGTTCGGTGGCCGGTCACCGGGACCGGCTCACGGGTACGACGGACCGCCAGGCGGAGGCGGACGGCGTACGTCCGGGCCGGCGGGCCGCGGTGCCGAGCTGGGACGAGATCGTGTTCGGTACGCGCCGCAAGAAGCAGGATTAGCAAGGACGTACGCATGAAGCGGAAGGGGTCGGTGCTCACCACGACTGGTGAGCACCGACCCCTTCGGCGCGCTCGGGATCTGCCGGGGTGCCCAGGGGATCCGCCTACTGGGGATCCGGCCCCTTGGCGACCGGACGCGACGCGTCGCTGGACCACTCGGACCAGGAACCCGCGTACAGCGCCGCGGGGATACCCGCGATCTCCAGGGCCAGCACCTCATGGGCGGCCGAAACACCCGAGCCGCAGTAGACACCTACCTTCGAATCGCCGGTGACCCCCAGTGCCGCGAAGCGCGCCGCGAGGTCCTCGGCCGGGAGAAACCCACCGTTTTCAGCCACATTCTCAGTGGTCGGCGCCGACAGCGCGCCGGGGATATGGCCGCCGACGCGGTCGATCGGCTCGACGTCGCCGCGGTAGCGCTCGGCCGCCCGCGCGTCCAGCAGCAGCCCCTCACGGGCCAGGGCCGCCGCGCCGTCCGCGTCCAGCAGTCCGAGCGCGCCGGGCGCCGGGATGAAGTCGCCCTCCTCCGGTGCCGGGATCTCGGTGGTGACGGGACCGGTCCAGCCGGCCAGTCCGCCGTCCAGGACGCGGACGTCCGGGTGGCCCGCCCAGCGCAGCAGCCACCAGGCGCGGGCCGCCGCCCAGGACTGCCCGCCGTCGTACACGACGACCGGCCTGTCCTGCGAGACTCCGGCCCGGCGCATCGCCGCGCCGAAGGCCGCCGCCTCGGGCAGCGGGTGCCGGCCGGCCGCGCCGGGCGGGCCCGCCAGCTCCTGGTCGAGGTCGACATAGACGGCGCCGGGCAGATGGCCGGCCTCGTACTGCGCGCGGCCGGGCGGACCGCCGAGCTGCCAGCGGGCGTCGAGCAGGACGGGCGGGCGCGGCCCGGCCGACTCGCAGGCGAGTTCTGCTGCGGTGATGATGGCTGTCATGGGCGCCATCCTCCCGCACGATTCGGGCCGCTCGTAACGGTGCAGAAACGGGGGGTAAACAGCGAATCGAGATCCCGCCAAATGCGGCGCGGTCATCCGGCGCGGGATGCGGCTGGGTGACAGCATCTCCACGGCCGTACGGCCATGACACGGCGGCTCGCGTTCGGCACGGGGCCGCCACCACGAAGGTCCGAGGAGAGAGTGACGATGACCGAGGCAGCGATCCGGCGCACACCCGGCACGCCCTGCTGGGTGAGTCTGATGGTGCACGGCCTTGCCGCGACCGAGGAGTTCTACGGAGCGCTGTTCGGCTGGGAGTTCCAGCCGGGACCGCAGCAGCTCGGACCGTATGTCCGCGGACTGCTCGACGGCAAGGAGATCGCGGGCATCGGCCAGCTCCCGCCGGACCGGCAGCTGCCCATCGCCTGGATGACCTATCTGGCCACGGACGACGCCGATCTGACGGCCGAGACGATCAGGAGCTGCGGCGGCACCGTCGGCGTCGGGCCGCTGGACGCGGCCGAGGCCGGCCGGATGGCCATAGCCGCGGACCCGTCGGGGGCGGTCTTCGGGATCTGGCAGGCGGCGGCGCATATCGGCACGGCCGTCGCGGGGGCCCATGGCACACCGATCTGGAACGAACTGATCACGCGTGAGACATCCACGGTCGGAAAGTTCTACGAAGCACTCTTCGCTTATGACGTCGAGTCGGTCGTCTCGGCCGACTTCGACTTCCTGACGCTGCGTCTGGAGGGCAGGCCCGTCGCCTCGCTGCACGGCGTCGGCCGGTCGCTCAGCCGCGTTCTGGGCTCGCACTGGATGACGTACTTCGAGGTGGACGACACGGACGCCGCGGCGGGGCTGGTGACCGAACTGGGCGGGCGGGTGATCACGCCACCACGCGAGAGCGAGTACGGGCGGCTCGCGACGGTCGCGGACCCGGAGGGCGCGGTCTTCACGATCGTGCGGTCGGCCAGGCACTGACCCGTGTGTACCGGCGGCTCCCGATGACGTGAGCGGCCGGGCACCCAAGCGGCGGCTCGAACCGGATTACGTCCGGGGTCAGACCGGGAGTACGTCCGGGGTCAGACCGGCAGTACGTCCGGGGAGAGGGCGGCCGCCCGCGCGGTGGCCGCGGTCATCCGGCGGCGGTGATGGCGCCGGCACAGCACCTCGTACCCCACCTCGTTCCCGTTCTGGTGGACATCCCCGACCACCACCTGCGCTCCCTCGACGACCATGGCGCCGCCGACCGTCCGCGCGTTGTGCGTGGCCCGCGCGCCGCACCAGCAGAGCGCCTCGACCTGAAGGACCTCGACCCGGTCGGCCAGCTCCACCAGCCGCTGTGATCCGGGGAAGAGCTTGGAGCGGAAGTCGGTGGTGATGCCGAAGGCGAAGACGTCCAGTTCCAGATCGTCCACCACGCGCGCGAGCTGGTCGACCTGCTCGGGGGCGAGGAACTGGGCCTCGTCGGCGATGACATAGTCGCACCGGCCGCCCCTGGAGAGCCGGTCCACCAGATACGCGTAGAAGTCGAAGCCCTCGGCGGCCTCGACGGCGTCGGTCACCAGGCCCAGCCGGGAGGAGAGCTTGCCCTCGCCCGCGCGGTCGTCTCGGGTGAAGATCATGCCCTGGAGCCCGCGCGCGGAACGGTTGTGCTCGATCTGAAGAGCGAGGGTGCTCTTTCCGCAGTCCATCGTTCCGGAGAAGAACACCAGCTCTGGCATGAGGGGGTGACGGCCTTTCGGTGACAGGAGGAGGGCCCGGAAGCGACGGGGAGCGGTCCTTCAGGCGCTAAGAGCGTACTTCGAGGAGCGGGACGAGCTGCTCGACGGGGGTCATGGAACCGTGCATCCCGACCATCGCCGACTCGTGCGGCTCCTGTACGGAGGCGGTGATCACCACATCGTCGTGAGCCGCCGCGACGACATCGCCGATCCGGCCGTGCACCCGCTCGTCCATCGCGCCGGGAGGTCCGAACCAGCCCGCCGCGATCGCCTCGTCCCGGCTCGCCACCCAGAAGCGATCGCCGAGAACTTCGCGCCAGACGGTGAGCACATCGGTCTCGGCGCCCGGTACGGCGTAGACATGGCGGGCCCGGCCCTCGCCGCCGAGCAGCGCGACTCCGGCGCGCAGCTCCCAGTCCTCGTCGAAGTCGATGCGCGACTCCTCGTCGAAGGGGATGTCGATCATGCCGTGGTCGGCGGTCACATAGAGGGCGGCCCGGGGCGGCAGTTGCTCGGCGAGACGCTGGACGAGCCGGTCGACATACATCAACTGGCCGCGCCAGGCGTCGGAGTCGACGCCGAAGCGGTGCCCCTTGCCGTCGACCTCGCTGTAGTACGTGTAGACCAGCGAGCGGTCCCCCGCGGCGAGTTGCTCGGCGGCCAGATCCATCCGCTCCTCGCCGGAGAGCCGGCCGAGGAAGGTCCCGCCGCTGAGCGCGACCTTGGTGAGCGGGGTGTGGGCGAAGGTCGGCGACGACACCTGGGCGGTGTGGACGCCGGCGGCGTCGGCGAGCTGGAAGACGGTGGGATACGGCTGCCAGACATACGGATCCGTCCAGGGCTTCCAGCGGAGCTGGTTCATCAGCGCGCCGGTCGCGGGGTCGCGGACCGTGTAGCCGGGCAGGCCGTGGACGGCGGGCGGCAGACCCGTACCGACGGAGGCGAGAGAGGTCGCGGTGGTGGCCGGGAAGCCCGCGGTGAGCGGGCGCCCCGTGTTGCCGCGCGAGCTGCCGAGCAGCGAGGCGAGATAGGGCGCTTCGTCCGGATGTGCCGTGATCTGTTCCCAGCCAAGGCCATCGATCAGAAAGACGCAGTTCCGGTCGGCGGGGGTCAGTTCGGAGATGGCCGCGGTCAGGTTCGGTACGCCCTGGCCGGCCGCGAGCGTGGGCAGCAGATCGGCGAGCGAGCCGCTGCCGTACTCGGGCAGCGGCGCGGAGTCGAGCGCGAGCGGAACGGGGTCCTGCCAGAGGGCTTCGGCGGCCATCAGCGGCCGGGCGCCGTGCCGGCGGCGGTGGCTTCGGAGAGGGCCTGGGCGAACGCGAGCGTCTGGCGCACGGTGTCCGGGCCGTCCCCGGCCTCGCTGACGCGCAGGCTCAGATCGTCGGCCGTGGAGCTGCCCGTGTAGCCGTGGTCCGCCTCGCAGTTGGGGTCGCCGCAGGCGGCGGGCTCCAGATCGATCCGGGAGACGGCGCCCCAGCCGATGGTGAGGACCACTTCACGCGGCGGGGTGCCGGGGGTGTACGACTCCGGGTTGGCGACGACGCGGCTGACCACGACCGACGAGATGCGGTCGAGCTTGACCGACTCGGTGGAGGTGGTGGCGTACGGGGTCGGGGAGCCTGCGTCGGCGGTCTGCTCGTCGGTGTGGCTCACGATGAAGCGGTGGGCGGTCAGGACGAGGACGGTGACATGCCTGCGTACCTCATTGGCGTCGAAGGTGGTCTCCTGATGCACCACGTACGACGCGATCGGCTCGCCACCGACGGCGGCCTCCACCGCCTCGGCCACGAGAGCCGGGTAGTAGCCGCTGCGCTCGATCGCCGTGCGCAGCCCCTGGGTCGTCGTACCGGTCTTCGCCATGGGCTCCATCCTACGGTGGCCGGATGGCTGCCGGAGACGCTCCGTACCGGCCTCATCCGGCCGGAACCTCCAGGTTTCGACCGGCGGCCGATCAGTAGCTGGGGAGCCGGCGCGGGCCGAGGTCGTCGCGGGCGGGCGGCGGTGCGAGCCGGACGTTCGCGCCGAGAACGGTGAGTCCCCGGGTGGCGACGACCACGGGCTCCAGGGTGACGGAGACGATCTCGGGGTGGTCGTCGACCAGCCGGGAGACTCGCAGAAGCAGTTCTTCCAGGGCCGGGGTGTCGACCGGTGTGGAGCCGCGCCAGCCGAACAGGAGGGGCGCCGAGCGGATGGATCTGATCTGTTCGGCGACATCGCGGTCGGTGGCCGGTACGAGCCGGTGGGCGAGATCGCCGAGCAGTTCGGAGGGCGCTCCGGCGAGCCCGAAGGAGAGCACGGCTCCGGCGGCGGCGTCGATGGCGGCCCGTACGACGGTGTCCACGCCGCGCGGGGCCATGGCCTGGACGACGGGCCTCAGCTCGGCGGGGCCGCCGAGCGTCTCGGTCAGCTCGCGGTGGGCGAGGCGCAGTTGTGCCTCGTCGGCGAGGTCGAGCCGGACGCCCCCGAGGTCGGAGCGGTGGCGCAGATGGGGTGCGGTGGTCTTCAGCGCGACGGGGTAGCCGAGCCTGTCCGCCGCGGCGACGGCGTCGTCGGGGCCGGGCGCGGGGAGGGTGGGGCGTACCGGGATGCCGTACAGCCCGAGCAGTTCCCCTGTGTCGGCGGCGTCGAGCGATACGCCGTGGCGGTCGGGGGTCTCACCGAGCAGCCGCTCGATGAGGAGGGCGGCCGCGCTCTGGTCGATGGTCTCGTCGAGGGATTCCGGCACCTTGCCGGGCTCGGCGCTCTGCCGTCGCCACTGCGCGTAGCGGACGGCTTCGGCGAGCGCGCGGACGGCGCGTTCCGCGGCGGGGTAGGCGGGGATCCGGCCGGAGGCGGTGGGTGCGGGGGCGGGCGGTTCGGTGGGGGCGGCGGTTTCGGGCGTGGGGGCGGGCGGTCCGGTGGGTGTGACGGGTGCGGCGGCTTCGTCGGCTTCGTCCGCCGTTCGCGTGCTGGGGATCGTCGTCCCGGGGGCGTCCGCGGCCGGGCCTCGCGCGCTGCCCTCCACCGCCGCCAGCGCCTCCGCCAGACCGCCGATCTCCACATGGACCACCGCGACCGGCTTCCCCGGCGCGCTCGCCACGGCCTCGCGCAGCGCGGTGCCCACGGCGCCGCCATTGGCGGGATCCGCCGTGCCCGTCTCCCCCACGTGCGGGATCGCGGTCACCACGACCGCGTCGAAGGCCGGGTCCGACAGGGCTGTCGTGAGGGCGGCGCGGAAGTCCTCCGGGGTCGCGGCGGTGGTGAGGTCGCGTGGCGGCGAGGGGCGCAGGCCCTCCGTCAGACAGGCGTCATACGTGAGCAGGCCGAGGGATTCGGAGTTGCCGAGGATCGCGACGCGCGGTCCGGCCGGCAGGGGCTGGGAGGCGAGCAGGAGTCCGGCGTCGACCAGTTCGGTGACCGTGTCGACCCGGATCACCCCGGCCTGCCGCAGCAGCGCCGAGACCGTCGCGTCGGGGATACGAGTGACCGGGACCGCGTGTCCGGGGGGCGCGCTGCCGCTGTGGCGCGCCCCCTTGACGACCACGACCGGCTTCAGCGCCGCCGTACGCCGGGCGAGCCGGGTGAACTTCCGCGGATTGCCGATGGATTCGAGGTAGAGGAGGGCGACATCGGTGTCCGGGTCCTCGTACCAGTACTGGAGGATGTCGTTGCCTGAGACGTCCGCGCGGTTGCCCGCGGAGATGAAGGACGACAGGCCCGCGCCGCGCCGGTGGAGCCCGGAGAGCAGGGCGATGCCGATGGCTCCCGACTGGGTGAACAGTCCGATTCGGCCCCGTTGGGGCGGCTCGGGCGCGAGCGAGGCGTTCAGCCGGACGGCGTCGGCGGTGTTGATGATCCCGAACGCGTTGGGGCCGATGATGCGCATCCCGTACGAGCGGGCGTGCCGCACCAGTTCGCGCTGGCGCTCCAGGCCCTCGGCGCCGCTCTCCGCGTAACCGGCGGAGAGGACCACCAGGCCCCGGACGCCGTGCCGGCCGCAGTCTGCGACCGCTTCCGGCACCCGGACCGCCGGTACGGCGAGGACCGCGAGGTCGACCGGGTCACCGATCGCCGCGACGGACCGGAAGGCGGGGACGCCGTCCAGCTCGCGCAGGTCCTCGGCGAAGGCGTGGTTCACCGCGTACGCGCGTCCGGTGAAGCCCGCTCCGAGCAGATTGCGCAGGACGGTTCGGCCGACGCCGCCGGGCGCGCGTCCGGTGCCGACGACGGCGACCGAGCCCGGCGTGAGCAGGCGCTGCACCGAGCGTGCCTCGGCGCGCTGCTCACGGCCGCGCTGCACGGCGAGGGATTCGGCGGTGGGTTCGAGGTCCAGGGTGAGGCGTACGGAGCCGTCCTCGAAGCTGCGCTTCTGCGTGTATCCGGCGTCCCGGAACACCTTGATCATCTTGCTGTTGGCGGGGAGCACCTCCGCGGCGAAGCGCCGGATGCCCCGTTCGCGGGCGACCGCCGCGATGTGTTCCAGCAGGGCCGAGGCGACACCGCGCCCCTGATGCGCGTCCTGGACGAGGAAGGCGACCTCGGCCTCGTCGGCGGGCGCGCTCGCCGGGAGCCCCCGCTCGTCGATGCGGTCGTACCGTACGGTCGCGATGAACTCGCCGCCCACCGTCACGGCGAGCCCCACCCGGTCCACGTAGTCGTGGTGGGTGAAGCGGTGCACGTCCCGGTCGGAGAGGCGTGGGTAGGGGGCGAAGAACCGGTAGTACTTCGACTCGTCGGAGACCTGTTCGTAGAAGCTGACCAGCCGTTGCGCGTCCGCGGTGGTGATGGGCCTGATCCGCGCGGTGCCTCCGTCGCGCAGCACCACGTCCGCTTCCCAGTGATCGGGGTACGCGTGGTCCGACGGCGTCTCCATGGGCAAAGCCTACGGTGCGGGCCGCTCCACGGCCCGGGCTCCGGGGGCGGTGACGGGGGCGGATCCGAGGTCCGTCCAAGGTCTGTCCAAGGTCCGTCCGGGGTCGGCACCGGAGCAATTCGTGGCACATGAGACGCTGGTCTAGACATCGTTTTTGAGACTTGAAGGGCAACACCATGGCTGAGCGCCGCGTCAATGTCGGCTGGGCCGAGGGCCTGCACGCCCGTCCCGCCTCCATCTTCGTCCGCGCCGCCACGGCCGCCGGCGTCCCGGTGACGATCGCGAAGGCCGACGGCAGCCCCGTCAACGCCGCGTCGATGCTCGCGGTGCTCGGTCTGGGCGCGCAGGGTGGCGAGGAGGTCGTGCTCGCTTCCGAGGCGGAGGGCGCCGACGCCGCGCTGGACCGGCTGGCGAAGCTGGTCGCCGAAGGACTCGACGAGCTGCCCGAGACGGTCTGAGCACTGCCGGGGACGATCCCCGACTTCCCGGACGCCGGAGTGTATTTCCACGACGGAGCCGCGGTTCGCTGAATTCAGCGGACCGCGGTTCCGTTTTTCGTGCGGGCACCAAAAAAGGCGCCCCACCCTTTTCTCTTCTTTGTATACGGCGTGAATGTTAATCGCGGACACCCGCGGTGTTTACGGTATGTTGCGAAGCCCTCACCTTTTCCCGGCCGCGCTCCGGCCGCTTCAAGCGGTGGACCGCCGCGGTGCGCTCCGCGTGCAGCGCCGTCAGTGCCCGCGCCCGCTCCGCGTCGCCGCGCGCCACCGCGTCCACGATCGCGCCGTGCTCCGCCCAGGACTCCACGGGGCTGGCGGGCCGGTCGACCACATACATCCAGGCGATTTTGTGCCGGAGCTGGGTGAGCGGGGCGGTGAGCGCCGGACTGCCCGACGCCTGGGCGAGCGTCTCGTGGAACCAGCCGCCGAGCGAGCGCAGATCCTCGCCCTGGCCTCTGCGGGCCCGCTCCTGCCCCAGTCTGACCAGGCCGCGCAGGACCTTGAGATGGGCTTCCGTACGGCGCTGGGCGGCGCGCGCGGCGCCCAGCGGCTCCAGCAGCAGCCGCACCTCAAGAAGGTCCGCCGCCTCCTGCTCCGTGGGCTCGGCCACACAGGCGCCGACATGGCGGCGGGTGGTCACGAAGCCCTCGGACTCCAGGGTGCGCAGGGCCTCGCGCACCGGGACGCGGGAGACGCCGTAGCGCCGCGCCAGCTGCTCCTCCGTGAGCCGGCCGCCACGTTCGAATACGCCGGAGACGATGTCGTCGCGAATCGCCGTGCATACCGAGTGCGCGGGAATGCGCATGTCCGAACCTCCGCCTTAATACGCGCGAAACGCAGCCGATCGACGCCTGTTCCGTGACTCTATTGCAATCATCGAGAATTTCCGATGGGTGCCCGTAATCCATGGATATCTTTTGGCCAGCGGAGGGCGGCGGACACGGGTGGAACACCGAAGGCCCCGGCGTGCGCCGGGGCCTTCGGGTGGCGGAGTGGTCAGACGTTCACGCCGTGCGCGCGCAGATACGCGACGGGGTCGATGTCCGAGCCGTAGTCGGGGCCCGTCCTGGCCTCGAAGTGGAGGTGCGGCCCGGTGGCGTTGCCGGTCGCGCCGGAGAGGCCGATCAGCCGGCCCGGGGTGACGCTCTGGCCGACGGCGACACCGATCGACGAGAGGTGGCCGTACTGGGTGTACGTGCCGTCGCTCATCCGCAGCACGATGTTGTTGCCGTAGGAGCCGCCCCAGCCCGCCTCGACCACGGTGCCCGTCCCCACGGCGACGACAGGCGTGCCGGAGGCCGCGCGGAAGTCGACGCCCGAGTGGCTGCCGGAGGACCAGAGCGAGCCGCCCGCCCGGTATCCGGTGGTGACGTACGAGCCGGCGATGGGGAGCTGGAAGGCGTTGAGGCGTTCGCGCTCCGCGGCCCGCGCCGCGCGCTCCTTCTCGGCACGGATCTCCTTGGCGCGGGCCTCCGCCTCGCGTGCCGCCTTCGCCTTCGCCGCGGCTTCCGCCTCGGCCTCGGCGGCGGCCCGGGCCTGCGCGTCGGCCTGGGCGTCGATGACGCCGGCGAGGGAGTCGTTGATGACCAGGGCCTGCGCCAGTCCGGTCCCCCGGGCGGCGGCCACGTCGGTGTCGGCGGCGAGCGCCGGGGAAGCGGCGAGGGTGCCGATGACGCCGGTGGCGGTGAGAGTCGCGGCGCCCGCGACGTGCGCGCTCCTGCGGATCGTACGGCCGCGGGCACGATGCTTCCCGGTGGCACGGGTGAACGCCATGGAATGGCTGGTCCTTTCCTTCCTTCTCGCCTACCGGGTTAGCTGACGGGTTCGGAGCAGGAAGGTCTCCTACGGACCCCTCCGCGTGATCGAGCCGCGAAGGCCGTCCGATTCACCCCAGGGACTTCATGGGTCCCCGGCTCCCCGGGCTCGCGCCTGACGGGGACTCGGCGATGACTGTCCGATGCCGCGGACGCGGCGTAACTGGCGAACAGCCGGACCGACGTTAAGCGGGTCGTCTTTCAATCACCAAACAGACAGGCCCCTTTGTAGCGCACACCACAGGGCAGACAGCCATTCTCACCAACAAAGAGGGACATAAAGGGAAACCCCGGCGGCCGAAGCCGCCGGGGTTCCCTGGAGAGGCCGGATCAGCCGGTGACGACCGTCACTTCACCGATCCCCAGGGCCGTGACCGGCTCCTTGATCTGGGCGGCGTCACCGACGAGCACGGTGACGAGCCGGTCCACCGGGAAGGCGTTGACGGCCGCGGCCGTCGCCTCGACGGTGCCGGTCTCGGCCAGCCGCGCGTACAGCCGCGCCTGGAAGTCGTCCGGGAGGAACTGCTCGACCTGGTCGGCCAGCGTGCCCGCCACGGAGGCCGCCGTCTCGTACTTCAGCGGGGCCACCCCCACCAGGTTCTGGACGGCCACATCGCGCTCGGCGTCGGTCAGCCCCTCGGCCGCGAGGGTGCGCAGCACCGTCCAGAGGTCGTCCAGCGCGGGGCCGGTGGACGCGGTGTCGACGGAGCCGCTGATGGCGAGCATCGCCGCGCCGGTCGCGCCGCCCGGGGCGTCGGGCGCGGAGGAGCGCAGCACCTGGCCGAAGGCCCGGACACCGTAGGTGTAGCCCTTCTCCTCGCGCAGCACGCGGTCGAGCCGGGAGGTGAGCGTGCCGCCCAGGCAGTACGTGCCGAGGACCTGGGCGGGCCAGACCCGGTCGTGCCGGTCGGCGCCGACGCGGCCGATCAGCAGCTGGGTCTGCACGGCGCCCGGCCGGTCCACGATCACCACGCGGCCCGTGTCGTCGGCGGTCACGGGCGGTACGGGACGGGGTGCGACGGTGTCGCCCGTCCAGGCGCCGAGAGTGTCGGCGAGGACCTCGTCCAGATCGACTCCGGTGAGATCACCGACGATCACGGCGGTGGCGGTGGCCGGGCGTACATGCGCCTCGTAGAAGGCGCGCACGCCCGCGGAGTCGATGCGCTCCACCGTCTCCTCGGTGCCCTGGCGCGGCCGTGACATGCGCGAGGACGCGGGGAACAGCTCCTTGGCGAGCTGCTTGGCGGCACGGCGGGCCGGGTTGGCGGTCTCGTGCGGGATCTCGTCGAGGCGGTTGCGTACGAGCCGCTCGATCTCGCTGTCCGCGAAGGCGGGGGCCCGCAGCGCCTCGGCGAGCAGGCCGAGCGCCTTGGGCAGCCGGGAGACCGGCACCTCCAGGGAGAGCCGTACGCCCGGGTGGTCGGCGTGCGAGTCGAGCGTGGCGCCGCAGCGCTCCAGCTCGGCGGCGAACTCCTCGGCACTGTGCTTGTCGGTGCCCTCGGAGAACGCCCGCGCCATGATCGTGGCGATGCCGTCGAGCCCGTCGGGCTCGGCGTCCAGCGGGGCGTCGAGACTGATCTCGACCGCCACCACCTGCTGCCCGGGACGGTCGCAGCGCAGCACCGTCAGGCCATTGTCGAGAGCGCCGCGCCCGGGGGCGGGGAAGGCCCAGGGGCGAGCCTCGCCCGCCGTCGGGCGCGGGTGGAATTCCATGGTCACGGCAGCGTCGGTCACTGGTCCGCCCCCTCGTGCTCGTCGGTCTCGTCTTCATCGGCGGAGGCGTCGTCGCCGTCGGCGGTGACCGGCTCGTAGACCAGCACCGCGCGGTTGTCGGGGCGCAGCCGCGCCGCGGCGACGGCGCGTACCTCTTCGGCGGTGACGTCCAGCACGCGGGTCACGGCGGTCAGCGCCAGCTGCGGGTCGCCGAAGAGCACGGCGAACCGGCACAGCTCGTCGGCGCGGCCGGCGACCGTACCGAGCCGGTCCAGCCACTCGCGCTCCAGCTGGGCCTGGGCCCGCTCCATCTCCTCCGCGGTGGGGCCCTCGGCGGCGAAGCGTGCCAGCTCCTCGTCGACCGCGGCCTCGATCTCCGGGACCTCGACACCGCCGGACGTCTTCACGTCCAGCCAGCCGAGGGAGGGGGCGCCCGCCAGGCGCAGCAGCCCGAAGCCCGCCGCGACCGCGGTCCGGTCACGGCGCACCAGCCGGTTGTGGAGCCGGGAGGACTCGCCACCACCGAGGACGGTCAGCGCCAGATCCGCGGCGTCGCACTCGCGGGTGCCGTCGTGCGGCAGCCGGTAGGCGGCCATCAGCGCGCGCGCCGGGACCTCCTCGTGGACCTCCTCGCGCAGCTGCTCACCGATGGTGTCGGGGAGCGAGCCGTCGCGCGGCGGCTGCTTGCCGTCGTGGGACGGGATCGAGCCGAAGTACTTCTCGATCCAGGCGAGTGTCCGCTCGGGGTCGATGTCGCCGACGACCGAGAGCACCGCGTTGTTGGGCGCGTAGTTCGTACGGAAGAAGGCGCGGGCGTCCTCCAGGGTCGCCGCGTCCAGGTCGGCCATCGAGCCGATCGGGGTGTGGTGGTACGGGTGGCCCTCGGGGTACGCGAGCGCGGTCAGCCGCTCGAAGGCCGTACCGTAGGGCACATTGTCGTACCGCTGGCGGCGCTCGTTCTTGACGACGTCCCGCTGGTTCTCCATGGACTCGTCGTCGAGCGCGGCGAGCAGTGAGCCCATCCGGTCGGCTTCCAGCCAGAGCGCCAGCTCCAGCTGGTGGGTGGGCATCGTCTCGAAATAGTTGGTGCGCTCGAAGCTGGTGGTGCCGTTCAGGGAGCCGCCCGCCCCCTGCACCAGCTCGAAGTGGCCGTTCCCCTTCACCTGTGCCGAGCCCTGGAACATCAGGTGCTCGAAGAGGTGGGCGAGTCCCGTACGGCCCTTGACCTCGTGGCGTGAGCCGACGTCGTACCAGAGGCACACCGCGGCGACCGGGGTCAGGTGGTCCTCGGAGAGCACCACGCGCAGGCCGTTGGCCAGGCGGTGCTCGGTCGCTGTCAGGCCGCCGGAACCGGCCTGCGCTGTGGCCGTGTGACCCATGGGCATGTACGTCCCTTCGATCGCGATATGGAGAAGTCCTGCCACTGTATGCAAGCGTGCTCGCACCTGGCGAAGTTCCCGGTGCCGGGCACCCCCCGACGCGTGCTCAACGACGGGTCGAGGTCGGGGTTGTCAGCGGCGCGGTCCACAATGGTCCGCGTCAGTCAGAGAAGTTGCCGTTCAGAACTGTGAAGGAGCCGCAGCCGCGATGGCCCGCCGCAGCACGAAGACCCCGCCGCCGGAGGACTTCGAGGAGAAGATCCTCGACATCGACGTGGTCGATGAAATGCAGGGCTCCTTCCTTGAGTACGCCTATTCGGTGATCTACTCCCGGGCCCTGCCGGACGCCCGCGACGGTATGAAGCCCGTACACCGCCGCATCGTGTACCAGATGAACGAGATGGGCCTGCGCCCCGACCGCGGCTATGTGAAGTGCGCGCGCGTCGTGGGTGAGGTGATGGGCAAGCTCCATCCGCACGGAGACGCGTCGATCTATGACGCCATGGTCCGCATGGCACAGCCGTTCTCCATGCGGCTGCCGCTGGTGGACGGCCATGGCAACTTCGGTTCGCTCGGCAACGACGACCCGCCGGCCGCCATGCGTTACACCGAGTGCCGGATGGCCGACGCCACGTCACTGATGACGGAGTCGATCGACGAGGACACCGTCGATTTCGAGTCGAATTACGACGGCCAGGAGCAGGAACCGGTCACGCTTCCGGCCGCGTATCCGAATCTGCTGGTCAATGGCGCCTCCGGGATCGCGGTCGGGATGGCGACGAACATGCCGCCGCACAACCTGGGGGAGGTCGTGGCGGCCGCACGCCATCTGATCAGGCACCCGGGCGCCGACCTGGACACGCTGATGCGTTTCGTGCCGGGTCCCGATCTGCCCACCGGTGGCCGGATCGTCGGGCTGGCCGGCATCAAGGACGCCTACGAGAAGGGCCGGGGGACGTTCAAGATCCGGTCCACCGCGACGGTCGAGGATGTCTCCGCGCGCCGCAAGGGCCTGGTCGTCACGGAACTGCCGTTCGCGGTCGGTCCCGAGAAGGTGATCGCGAAGATCAAGGATCTGGTCTCGGCCAAGAAGCTCCAGGGCATCGCGGACGTCAAGGACCTCACGGACCGGGCGCACGGACTGCGTCTGGTCATCGAGGTCAAGAACGGTTTCGTGCCCGAGGCGGTGCTTGAGCAGCTCTACAGGCTCACGCCCATGGAGGAGACCTTCGGGATCAACAATGTGGCGCTGGTCGACGGCCAGCCGCTGACGCTGGGCCTGAAGGAACTGCTTGAGGTCTATCTGGACCACCGCTTCACGGTGGTGCGCAGGCGCAGCGAGTTCCGGCGGACGAAGCGGCGCGACCGGCTTCACCTGGTCGAGGGACTGCTCGTCGCGCTCATCGACATCGACGAGGTCATCCGGCTCATCCGGTCCAGCGACAATTCCGCGCAGGCCAAGGAGCGGCTGATCGAGCGCTTCTCGCTCAGCGACATCCAGACGCAGTACATCCTGGACACGCCGCTGCGCCGGCTCACCCGGTTCGACCGGATCGAGTTGGAGAGCGAGCGCGACCGGCTCAACGGCGAGATCGACGAGCTGACCGGAATCCTGGAGTCGGACGCCGAGCTGCGCAAGCTGGTCTCGTCCGAACTGGCCGCGGTGTCCAAGAAGTTCGGCACCCCGCGGCGCACGGTGCTGCTGGAGTCGGCGAGTTCGTCCGTCGCGTCGGTGCCGCTGGAGGTCGCGGACGACCCGTGCCGGGTGCTGCTCTCGTCCACCGGTCTGCTGGCCCGTACGGTCAATGGCGAGCCGTTGGAGGGCGGTGACGGCAAGCGCGTCAAGCACGATGTGATCGTCTCGGCCGTGCCCGCGACGGCGC
Organism: Streptomyces sp. NPDC094034; assembly: GCF_040303865.1. Taxonomy (NCBI): domain Bacteria; kingdom Bacillati; phylum Actinomycetota; class Actinomycetes; order Kitasatosporales; family Streptomycetaceae; genus Streptomyces; species Streptomyces sp. NPDC094034. The sequence goes on from NZ_JBEOUD010000003.1 coordinate 172,411, forward strand.
GCGGCGACATCGGCGCGGTGACCTCCACCGGACGGCTGCTGCGGATCGCGGTGATCGACCTGCCCCAGCTGCCGGACACGGCCTCGGCGCCGAGTCTGTCCGGCGGGGCGCCCGTCTCGGAGTTCCTCTCACTGGAGGGTGACGAGGAGGTGGTCTGTCTGACCACGCTGGACGAGTCGTCCCCGGGGCTCGCGCTGGGCACGCTCCAGGGTGTGGTCAAGCGGGTGGTGCCCGACTATCCGTCCAACAAGGACGAGTTGGAGGTCATCAGCCTCAAGGAGGGCGACCGGATCGTCGGCGGCGCGGAGCTGCGGACCGGCGAGGAGGATCTGGTGTTCATCACCTCCGACGCCCAACTGCTGCGCTATCCGGCCTCGCAGGTACGGCCGCAGGGCCGGCCCGCGGGCGGTATGGCGGGCGTCAAGCTCGCCGAGGGCGCCTCGGTGATCTCCTTCACCGCGGTGGATCCGGCGGTGGACGGCGTGGTCTTCACGCTCACCGGCTCACACGGCACGCTGGACGATTCGGCGCGTACGGCCAAGCTCACCCCGTTCGACCAGTACCCGCGCAAGGGGCGGGCCACGGGCGGTGTGCGCTGTCACCGCTTCCTGAAGGGCGAGGACATGCTGGTTCTGGCCTGGGCGGGGGCGAGTCCGGCTCGGGCGGCCACGAAGACCGGGACTCCGGTGGAGCTGCCGGCGCCCGATCCGCGCCGGGACGGTTCGGGCACGCCGTTCACGAAGGCGGTCGAGACACTGGCCGGCCCCGCGCACTGACGGGCGGTCCGTTCACGGCACGTCCGGGTACGGGTATGGGTACGGGTCCGACTACGGCTACGAGTAGGGGTACGGGTCCAGATCCGGGTCCGGGTCCGGGCTTTCGGGCTCAGACCCGGTCCCGGACCCGGACCCGGGCTCGGCTTCAGACTCGGTCAGGTCGGGTACGTAGCGCAGGACGCCCCACATGCCGCTCCGGTCGACGGCGGAGGCGTCCCGCGGTTCCGTCTCCTGGCAGGCGTCCAGCTCCTTGAGCAGGGCCTCCCGGTCGATTCCCGAGCCGATCAGCACCAGTTGGGTGAGGCGTTCCTCGCCGCGGCCCCAGGGCGCCGGGTGGAAGCGCAGCGACCGGCCGACCGCGTGCAGGGCGTAGCGGTTGGCCGGGTCGGCCGACCCGAAGTCGACGAATCCCTTGATCCGGTAGAGCCCCGGGGGCCGGGAGTCGAGGAAGGCCATCAGCCGCCGCGGGTTCATGGGTGCCCCGGCGGTGAAGGACACGCTCTCGTAGGCCGCGTGGAGATGCCCGTCGTGGGACGGGTGATCGTCATGGGAGCCGTGCGTGTCCTCGCCGTGCGTGTCCTCGCCGTGCGTGTCGTCGCCGTGCGTGTCGTCGCCGTGCGTGTCCTCGTACAGGTCCTCGAAGGAGAGCTGACGCGCCTTCTCCTCCTCGTCGGGCCGGACCGCCGGGTCGAAGAGCAGTTCCGGGTCGATCCGCCCGTACGAGGCGGAGACCACCGGCGTCCCCGGCCCCAGTCGCTCCAGGGTGGCGAGGACGCGCCGCTGTTCCGTCTCCGCCACCCGGTCGGTCTTGTTGAGCACCACGAGATCGGCGATGGAGACATGCCGGTCGATCTCGGGATGGCGCGCCCGGGTGGCGTCGAACTCGGCGGCGTCGACGACCTGGACCAGTCCCCCGTACACGGCGTGCGGATGGTCGCCGGTGAGGATCATCCGGACGAGTTCCTGCGGTTCCGCCAGCCCGCTGGCCTCGATGACGACGATGTCGATCCGGGCGGACGGCCGGGTCAGCCGCTCCAGATAGCCGTCGAGTTCGCTCGCGTCCACGGCGCAGCACAGACAGCCGTTGCCGAGCGAGACCGTCGAGCCGACCTGTCCCGCGACCGTCATGGCGTCGATCTCGACGGCGCCGAAGTCATTGACGACCACCGCGATCCTGTTGCCGGCGCGGCGGCGCAGCAGATGGTTGAGCAAGGTCGTCTTGCCCGATCCCAGAAAGCCGGTGAGAACGACCACCGGGATCTGCTTCCTGCTCACGCGCGCGCCTCCGTGCCGGGTCGGGTTCCGTCCCGCTCAGCCGGCCGGCACCGGCTGGGGCGGGGGCGGTCCCACATAGCGGGCCGCCGGGCGAATGATCTTGGAGTCCGCCGCCTGCTCCAGGATATTGGCGCTCCAGCCGACCACCCGCGCGGCGGCGAAGGTCGGCGTGAACATCGCACGCGGCAGGCCGCACAGCTCCATGACCACACCCGCGTAGAACTCCACATTGGTGTGCAGCTCTCGGCCGGGCTTGAGTTCGGCGAGGATCGCCTCGACCCGTGACTCGACCTGGACGGCGAAGTCGGCCGACGGGCCGCCGAAGCTCTCGGCGATCTCGCGCAGCATGCGGGAGCGGGGGTCCTCGGTGCGGTAGACGGGGTGGCCGAAGCCCATGATCCGGCCCCCGGCGCCGACGCGTTCCCTGATCCAGGTGTCGATACGGTCCACGGTCCCGATGGCGTCGAGGGTGTCGAGTGCCCGGCTCGGCGCTCCGCCGTGCAGCGGCCCCGAGAGCGCCCCCACGGCGCCCACCAGAGCGGCGGCCAGATCGGCCCCTGTGGAGGCGATGACCCGGGCGGTGAAGGTGGAGGCGTTGAAACCGTGGTCGATGGTGGAGATCAGATAGCGCTCGATCGCCCGCGCCCGATCGGGGTTCGGTTCCGAACCGGTCAGCATGTAGAGGTAGTTGGCGGCGTGGGGCAGATCATCGCGTGGTTCGACCGGTTCCAGGCCCTGGCCGAGCCGGTAGAGGGCCGTCAGCATCGTCGGTACGGCGGCACAGGCCACGAGGGCGTCCGCACGGCGCGCGTCGGCGTCGATGTCGTACAGCGGGCGCATCCCGGCGCGTGCGCCGAAGAGCGAGAGGGCGGTGCGCAGCCCGGCGAGCGGTCCTGACCGGGCGGAGGCCCGGGCGATGACGGGCAGTGCCGCTTCGATGTCCTCGGGCAGCCGACGCAGACGGGCGGTCCGCTCGGTGAACTCCGCACGCCCGGCGGCGTCCGGCAGTTCGCCGTGGGACATCAGGTACCAGACGTCCTCGAAGCCCCGCTTGCGCGCCAGCTCGACGGCGGAGTACTGGCGGTAGTGGTAGAAGCCCTCGGCTCCTCTGACATCCCCGAGCGCGGTGTCGGTGACGACGACGCCGGCGAGTCCGCGCGGTACGGCGGCGGGTGCCGGAGCTTGGGCCGGGGTGAGGGCAGGCGTGGTGGCGGGGGTGGTGGTTCCCGTGGTCCCGGTGGTCCCGGTGGTCCCGGTGGTCCCGGTGGTCGGCATGGTTCCTCCTTGGGCTTGATTCGACTGTCCATGCTTTACTCAATCAGTGTCAATATTGATTGAATCAACACATGTACGGTGAGGACATGGACGACGAGGAACAGCGGCTGACCACCCGGGAAGCGGCCGAGCGGCTCGGGGTGAAGCCGGAGACGGTCTACGCGTATGTCAGTCGGGGCCAGCTCTCCAGCCGCCGTGACCCGGCGGGACGCGGCAGCACCTTCGACGCCAGAGAGGTCGACGCGCTCGTCCGCAAGGGCAGACGCGAGCCGTCGGCGGGCAGCGACGCCTTCCAGATCCGTACCGGCATCACGCTCATCGACACGGACCGCTACTACTTCCGGGGGGTGGACGCGACGGAGCTGGCGCGGCGCTTCCACTACGAGGAGATCGCCGACTGGCTCTGGACGGACACGATGCGGACGGGGGTACGGTTCACCGCCCCCGCCGAGGCCCTTGCCGCCGCCCGGCGCGCGGTCGGGGCCCTGCCCGCGCACAGCGGCCCGACGGACCGCCTGCGCGTGGCCGCCATCGCGGCCTCGATCGCCGATCCGCTGCGCTTCGACCTCTCGCGGGACGCGGTGCTGGCCACCGCCCGTACGCTCATCCCCACGCTCGTGGACGCGCTTCCCCCGGTCGGCCCGCCCCGGGACGGTGACGGTCTGCTGGCCCGTCGGCTGTGGTCGCGGCTGACCGCGCGCGAGCCGGGTGAAGCGGGTGTACGCGCCCTGGACATGGCGCTTTCGCTGCTCATCGACCATGATCTGGCGGCTTCCACGCTCGCCGTCCGGGTCGCCGCGTCCGCCCGCGCGCATCCGTATGCCGTGGTGTCGGCGGGTCTCGGCGCGCTGGAGGGACCGCTGCACGGCGCGGCCAGCGGCCTCGCCCACCGGATGCTGACCGACGTGCTGGAGCGGGGCAGCGCGGCGGCCGTGGTGGCGGACCATCTACGGGTCGGCCGCCGGGTGCCGGGGCTGGGCCACCGCCTCTATCCGGGGCGGGATCCGCGCGCCGAGGCGCTGTTCACCGTCGTGGCCGAACTGCCGGGCGCGGGCCCCGTGCTGGCGGCGGCGCGCGAGGTGGAGGCGACCACCGCCCGTCATGTCATTCCGCACGCCAATGTCGATCTGGCGCTGGCGGCGCTGTCGGTGAGCGCCGGGATGCCGGCCGAGGCGGGCGAGACGGTCTTCGCGGTGGCCCGTACGGCGGGGTGGATCGCGCACGCCATCGAGGAGTACGGCGAACGGCCGCTGCGGATGCGGCCGAGCGGCCGGTACGACGGCCCCCGTCCGCCCCGGGACCTGACCTGAGCGGGGCGGATCCGGGCCGGGCGGACGAGGGCCGTACGGCATGGCCGTCGCGGTTGCCCGGACGGGCAGGTCCGCGGTCCCGTCGCGGACCTGCCCGTCCGGTGGCTCAGCTCCGCAGCCAGGCCGCCGTGTCCCGCGGGAGGCGCCCGCCGTCCAGCGGGCCGCTGGTGAGCAGGACACGTGTGTGGGCGGGGAGTTCCGCCGGTTCCTCCGCGAGGTTGACGACACAGACCAGACCGTCGGTGCGGGCGAAGGACAGCACCCCGGCGTCGGCCTCCAGCCAGCTCATCGGCCCGTCCCCGAAGCCCGGTTCCGTACGGCGCAGCCGCAGAGCCTCGCGGTAGAGGGTGAGCATCGACGCCGGATCGGCCCCCTGGAGATCCGCGGCGTACGAGCCCCATGACTCCGGCTGCGGCAGCCATGGTTCGGTCTCCGAGCCGAACCCCGCGTAGGGCGCGTCCGCCGTCCAGGGCAGCGGTACCCGGCAGCCGTCGCGCCCCGGGTCCGTGCCGCCGGAGCGGAAGTGCATCGGGTCCTGGATCCGGTCGCGCGGGATCTCCACCTCGGGCAGCCCCAGTTCCTCGCCCTGGTAGAGATAGACGGCGCCGGGGAGCGCCAGCGAGAGCAGCGCGGCGGCGCGCGCCCTGCGGGTGCCGAGTTCGGTGTCCGTCGGGGTGCCGAAGGCCTTGGCCGCGAAGTCGAAGCCGCTGGACTCCCGTCCGTACCGGGTGACCGTGCGGGTCACATCGTGGTTGCAGAGCACCCAGGTGGCCGGGGCGCCGACGGGCGCGTGCTCGGCGACGGTCTCGTCGATCGCGGTCCGCAGCAGGTCCGCGTCCCAGGGGCAGGCCAGGAAGTTGAAGTTGAACGCCGTGTGCAGTTCGTCCGGGCGCAGATAGCGCACGAACCGCTCGGTGTCGGGCAGCCAGACCTCGCCGACGAAGACGGCGTCGTACTCATCGGCGATGGAGCGCCAGGAGCGGTAGATGTCGTGCAGTTCGTCGAGGTCGACATAGGGATGCGGGTCGCGGCCCGCGGTGAAGTCAGGCAGCGCCGGGTCCTTGGCGAGCAGCGCGGCCGAGTCGATCCGTACGCCGGCGACGCCCCGGTCGAACCAGAAGCGCAGCACGTCCTCGTGCTCCCGGCGCACCGCGGGATGGGCCCAGTTGAGGTCGGGCTGCTCGGAGGCGAAGAGATGCAGATACCACTCGCCGTCGTCCAGCCGGGTCCAGGGGGTGCCGCCGAATTCGGAGATCCAGTCGTTGGGCGGGATCTCACCGTTCGCGCCGCGCCCGGGTCTGAAGTGGAACAGCTCGCGCTCGGGGCTGCCGGAGCCGGCGGCCAGCGCGGCCTTGAACCAGGCGTGCTGGTCGGAGACATGGTTGGGGACGACGTCGATGATCGTACGGATCCCCAGTTCCCGGGCCTCGGCGATGAGCTTCTCGGCCTCGGCGAGGGTGCCGAAGGCGGGGTCGATGGAGCGGTAGTCCGCGACGTCGTAGCCACCGTCGGCGAGCGGGGAGAGGTACCAGGGGGTGAACCAGATGGCGTCCACCCCGAGTCGCACGAGATACGGCAGCCTCGCCCGTACGCCCGCGAGATCTCCGGTGCCGTCCGCGTCACCGTCGGCGAAGCTGCGTACGTAGATCTGGTAAATGGCGGCGTCGCGCCACCAATTCGTGTCGGCGGGCACCAGAGGGCTGCCTTCCATACGACTTCCTTTCACGATGTTGGGCCCTGGGGGTCCTGGTCAGCCCTTGGTGCTGCCGGTGCTGATACCGGCGATGATGTGGCGCTGGAACACCAGGAACATCAGGACCATCGGGATACTGGCGATCACCATGGCGGCGATGAGTACCGACAGCGGGATGTTCTGCGACAGCTGGACCAGCGCGACGCTGATGGGTTGTTTGTCGGTGTCCGAGAAGACCATCAGCGGCCAGAGGAAGTCCTGCCACACGGCGACCAGCGCGAAGATGGAGACCACGCCGAGCACCGGCCGTGACATGGGCAGCAGGATCGACCAGAGGGTACGGAGCTTTCCCGCACCGTCGATCTCCGCCGCCTCCAGCACGTCGCGCGGGATCTGGTCGAAGAAGCGCTTCAGCAGATAGAGGTTGAACGCGTTGGCCACAGCCGGCAGCCAGATCCCCAGCGGGTCGTTGAGCAGGCTGGTGTGGATCAGCGGCAGATCGGCGATGGTCAGGTACTTCGGTACGAGCAGCGCCTGGGCGGGGACCATCAGGGTGGCGAGGATGCCGCCCAGGATCACCTTCCCGAACGCCGGCTTCAGCTTGGACAGGGCGTAGGCCGCCGCCGTACAGAAGACGATCTGGAGGATCCAGGCTCCGGCGGCCTGGACCACGGTGTTCCACAGATGCGTGGGGAGCTGCATCATGTCCCAGGCATCGGTGTACGCGCTGAGATGCCAGGCGTCGGGGATCAGCGTCGGCGGCGTGCGCACCAGTTCGTCCGGCGACTTCATGGCCCCGGAGGCCATCCAGTACACCGGGAACAGGAAGGCCAGGACGAACGCGAGGACGACCCCGCAGAAGACGATCCAGTAGAGCGTCCTGCCGCGGGTGCTCGCGAGCGCGAGGGGCGAGACGAGGGTGCGTACGGCCGGGGTGCGTACAGCGGGGGTGCGTACAGCGGGGGTGCGTACGGCCGAGGTACGTCGGATCATGCGCCGCGCTCCTCTCTCAGTCGTCGGTGCGGGTGAGCCGCAGATAGAGGGCGGAGAAGAGGCTGAGCACGATCAGCAGCATCACGCTCAGGGCGCAGGCCCCGCCGAAGTCGTTGTAGAGAAAGGCGTACTTGTAGATGAGATAGAGGATCGTGACGGTGGAGTTCTCCGGCCCGCCGCCGGTGATCACAAAGGGCTCCGTGAACACCTGCATCGTCGCGATGATCTGGAGCAGCATCAGCATCAGGATGATGAAGCGGGTCTGCGGGACGGTCACATGGCGCACGCGCTGCCAGATGTTGGCGCCGTCCAGCTCGGCCGCCTCGTACAGCTCCCCCGGGATCCCCTGGAGCGCGGCGAGATAGATCAGGACCGTGCCGCCCATGTTCGCCCAGGTCGCGACGATGACGAGGGAGAGGAGCGCGGTGTCCGCGCCGTTGGTCCAGTTCGAGGTGGGCAGATGGAGAAAGCGCAGCGCCTCGTTGGCGAGACCCGCGCCCGGATCGTAGAACCACTTCCACAGCAGGGCGCTGACCACCGGCGGGATCATCACCGGGAGATAGACGACCACGCGGAAGAACGCCTTGGCGTGGCGCAGTTCATTGAGGACGAGCGCCATCACGAACGGGACCGCGAACCCGATCAGCAGGGCGAGCAGGGTGAAGGTGAGGGTGTTGCGCCAGGCCGCCCCGAACTCGGGGTCGTCGAAGACATGGGTGAAGTTGGCGGTCCCCACCCATTCCGGAGCCGACCCGGGGGTGTACTTCTGGAAGGCGATGATCACCGCGCGGATCGCCGGGTACCAGGAGAACAGCGCGAAGCAGACGAGGCCGCCGATCAGGAACGCGTAGGCGCGCGCCTGATGGGACAGCTTGCGGCGGAGGTGTCCCGCGGCGGCGCGGCCCGCCGGGCGCGGCCCCGGAGCGGCGGGCGGCGCGGCGGCGGACCGGTGGGGGGCCTGGGCAGTCTTCATCGACGCGTCAGCCTCGCGCCAGGATTCCGTCGATCTTGGACTGCGCGTCCTTGAGGAGACCGTCGATGTCGGCGTCCTTCTTGGTGAGGACCGAGGAGACCGCTCCGTCGAGGACCGAGTAGATCTGCTGGGCCTTCGGGGGCTCCAGCTTCGCGGTGAGCTGCTGGCTGCCGTCCAGGAACGCCTGGTAGTTCTCGACCGGGACGTTGGCGTACTGCTTCTTCAGCTCCTGGTCCTTGGCGTCCGTGGCGCCGCTCCACAGCCGGGGCTCGGGGAGTCCGACCGGGGCCTTCAGATCGGCCGCGCGCTTCCAGTTGTTGAGCCCGGTGCCGGGGGCGTTCGTCTGGAACTCCAGCCACTTCAGGCCGGCCCTGATCTGCTCGGGGGAGGCCTTCTTGTTGAACATGTAGCCGTCGCCGCCGATGAGCGTGCCCTTGCCGCCGGGCATCGGGGCGAGCGCGAGGTCCTCGTACTTGCCGCCCTTCTCCTTGACCAGGATCGGCACGTTGTCCGGCGCGGAGATGTACATACCGAGCTTGCCTGAGCCCATCATCTGCTGGACGTCGTTGAGGATCAGGAGCTGCTTGGTCCCCATGGAGTTGTCGGTCCAGCGCATGTCCTTGAGGTTCTGCAGGACGGCCTTGCCCTCGGGGGTGTCGACGCTCCCCTTCTTGCCGTCCGTCGTGACGACGTCGCCGCCCTGCGAGTAGATCTCGGCGGTGAAGTGCCAGCCGCCCTGGTTCTGCGCGCTGTAGTCGGCGTATCCCACATAGCCCTCGCCGAGCTCCGCGATCTTCTTGGCGGCGGCGCGGACCTCTTCCCAGCTGGCCGGCGGCTTGTTGGGGTCGAGACCGGCCTGCTGGAAGAGCTTCTTGTTGTAGAGGAGGCCCATCGAGTAGTTCGTGCGCGGGACGCCGTAGACCTTGCCGTCGACGGTGTAGACATCACGCAGCGACTGCTGGATGTCGCTGTACCCCTTCATCTCCTTGACGTACGAGGTGATGTCCGCCGCCTGGTTGATGTCCACGACGTGCTTGGCGTCCGTGAAGTACGTGTAGAAGACGTCCTCCATCTGACCGCCCGCGAGCTTCGCGTCGAAGGTCTTCGGGTCCTGGCAGGGGAAGGCGTCGCGCCCGACGACGTCGATGTCCGGGTTCGCCTTCTCGAACGTCTTGATGTCGTCCTCGAAGTTCTGCCGGTCGATCTTGGCGCTCTTCGGCGGCATGCAGTTCACGGTGATGCTCGTCTTGCCACTGGCGGTGTCCTCGCCGTCCGAGCCGCACGCGGCCAGACCAGTGAGGGCGAGCGCGGAGGCTATGGCTGCGGTGCAGGTGCGGCGGAACCCGGAACGTCTCATCGGTGGGACCCCTCTTGGGCAGGCGCGTGGGAAACCCACAGCTGCTCGCTGTGTGGCGGCGCTCACTCAACCACCAACTACGGATGTCCGCAATATGTCGCCCCGATTTCGCAAATACTTGACAGTTGGTGCGCATGTCCGGTCATCTGTATGCGGAAGGGCCCGGCAACACGGCGGGCCCCGCACGCCGTTCGCGTGCGGGGCCCGGATCCAGGCGTGTTCGCCGGTCAGCCGCGCGGGGCCTGCGCCGTGGAACCGCGTACCACCAGTTCCGGCTCGAACAGGAGCTCACCCGGCGGCACCGCGCCGCCCTGGATCTGGGCGCTCAGCATTTCCACGGCCGCCCGCCCCATGGCCTCGATGGGCTGCCGGACGGTGGTCAGCGGAGGCTCGGTGCAGTTCATGAAAGCGGAGTCGTCGAAGCCGACGACGGACACCTCGCGCGGTACGTCGAGACCGCGCCTGCGGGCGGCCCGTACCGCGCCCAGCGCCAGCGGGTCACTCGCGCAGATGATGCCCGTGACACCGCGGTCCAGCAGCCGCGACGCCGCCGCGTGCCCGCCCTCCAGCGAGAACATGGCCCGCTCGACGCACTCGTCGGGCAGCTTCACCCGGGCGGCCTTCGCCGCCGCCAGCGCCGCGGCGAGCTTGCGCCGGGAGGGCACATGGTCGGCCGGACCGAGTACGAGACCGATGCGCTCGTGGCCGAGCGAGGCGAGATGGCGATAGGCCTGCTCGACCGCCACCGCGTCGTCGCAGGAGATACAGGGGAAGTCGAGGTTCTCGATGGGCGCGTTGATCAGGACGACCGGGATCTTGCGCTCGGCGAGCAGCCGGTAGTGGTCGTGCGGGGCGTCGGCCTGCGCGAACAGCCCGCCGGCGAAGACCACCCCGGACACCTGCTGCTGAAGCAGCAGTTCCACATAGTCCGCCTCGGAGACGCCGCCCTTGGTCTGGGTGCAGAGCACCGGCGTCAGACCTTGCTGCGCCAGGGCTCCGCCGATCACTTCCGCGAACGCCGGGAAGATGGGGTTCTGCAACTCCGGAAGCACCAGACCGACGAGTCGGGCGCGCTCGCCGCGCAGCTGCGTCGGCCGCTCGTAACCCAGGACGTCCAGCGCGGTCAGCACCGACTGGCGCGTGGCCTCCGAGACCCCGGGCTTGCCATTGAGCACCCGGCTGACCGTGGCCTCACTGACCCCAACCTTCTTCGCCACCTGAGCAAGTCGTCGCGTCATACACGCAAGACTATCGCAAGGTATGCAAGCTACTTGCTTGAGAGCGTAATTCGAGCGTAAAGGGGCCGGTAAGCGAGGTGCCGACCGGAAGCGACCGGTCGGCACCACACTACGGCCCATCGGGGCCCCGAGACCCCTCCTACGGGTTGATATTGATCTTGAAGTTGGGCGTGGTGTTCTTCACGTCCACGGCGTTGTTGTTGAGCGTCAGACCGTTGAAGGTGACCTCACCGACGGCCGGACCCTGACCCGCCTCCGGCATCTCGTTGGCCCACAGTCCGAAGCCGGACTTGGCGTCGAACGCGTCACCGCTCTTGCGGGCCCCGGAGATCGAGATGTCGCTGAGGATGGTGTCCTTGATCGGGAACTGCGGCTGACCCCCCACATAGTTGGTCTGGAACATGATCCCGCTGTAGGTCGGATCGACGATGTCGACATTGTTGATCCGGATCCCCTGGAAGACCTTGGACGCCGAGAACAGCCAGATCCCCGGGAAGGTCTGCGCTCCCCAGAAGTGGCCGCCGGCCCGGACGATCGACACGTTCTCGATCGTCGTCGGATCGGTCCCGAAGCCGTTCATCGGATAGCCGAAGTCCAGCGAGCTGACCGTGATGCCCGAGTACACGAGCGTGTCCGCGATATGGATGTTGCGGAAGGTGTTGTTGTAGCCGCCGTACACGGCCACCCCCGCGGCCCGCCAGGTGAGGGTCGAGGTCAGGTTCTCGTAGAGGTTGTTCTTCATGTCCGCGCCCCCGGCGTCGATCGCCGAGAACAGCGCGAAGCTGTCGTCGCCCGTGGCCCGCGCGTCGTTGTTGACGACATGGTTGTCCGTGCTGCCGTTGGTCATGTTGATGCCATCGGCGAACATGTTGCGGATCCGGGAGTTCTTGATCGTGATGCTGTCCGTGTTGGCGCCCCAGTAGAGGCAGACCATGTGCTCGTTCCAGATGTTGTCGATCACGATGTCGGAGACATTCGAGAAGTCGAACACCTTGCCGGGACCGTCGATACGCGAGGTGTAGTTGCCGAAGTACGCGAAGCCGGTGAAGGACGAGCCCTTCGCCGCGGCTTCCGCGCGGAAGCCGACATCGGTGTTCGTCTGCGTCGCCGGGGCGTAGAACCGGGTGAACCAGGGGCCCGCGCCGACGACCTTCACCGGCTTCCCGTACACCTGGAACTTGCTGGACGTCTGGTAGTCACCGGGCGGCAGATAGACACCGACCAGCTTCCCCGTGGTGTCCATCCGGACCCGGTCCAGGGCGTTCTGCACGTCCTGGTGGGTGAATCCGGCCGGGACGGTGTACGTGGCCGGATCCGGGTTGGCGATCTGCGTGACCTGCTCCAGGTTGATGAAGTCGATCGCGTACGTGGTGGTGTTGGCCGCGTCCTTCTGGAGCCTGATCTTGCTGCCCGCCGGGACGGTCTTGCCCAGCATCAGGTTCGCCTCGTCGTAGATGTGCCGGGGGGCGCCGGAGCCCGGCGAGTTGCCGGGGCCGGCCTCCGCTCCGTACAGCCACGCGTACTTCGAGGTGAGGTCGATCGCCTTGAGGAACGTGCCGTCGACATAGACGTTCAGGGTGGAGTCGATGCCACCGCCCCCCGCCGAGTCCGGTATCGAGAACCGCGTGACCAGCGTGTTCGTGCTGGCCCTGGTGGTGAACTCGACATAGTTGCCGGTGTTGTTGAGCGTGACGGCCTTACGGCCCGACGCCTCGCCCGCCACATCACCGATGGTCCTGTTCGGGCCGACGACCTGGGCGCCGCCGCCCGTGGTGGCGTCCTCCGCCTCGTACATGTCGTACGGCATGTTGGCGCCGCGCCCGACGAACAGCGGCTGGGTGCTGGTGTTGTTCGCGCGCTTGACCGGCAGTTCGTTGGCGTCGTCGGCGAGTACCACCTTCACCGAGTACGAGCCGTTGGCCGCGGCCCAGGTGCCGAGGCCCACCGGCGCGGTGGTCGCCCCGGCCGCGATGGTGCCGTTGTACGCGCCCGTCAGGGTCTTGACCGTGGCGCCCTTGGAGTCGAGCAGGGAGAGCGTGATGCCATGGGCGCCGGCCGCGGAGGCCACCGTGCCCTGGTTCTTGATCGCCACCGAGAAGGTGACGGTGTCCCCGGCCGAGGGCGAGGACGGTGAGGTGGAGACGGTCGCGGCGACCAGGTCCGAGCTGGAGACCGGCCTCACCACCAGCGCGGTGGGGCTGGTGTAGGAGTTGTTGGTCTCGTTCTGCTCGATGACCGCGTTGGCCGGGTCGGCGACCGCGCCGAGCTGGTACGAACCGGCGTCACGCGGGCCGATGTTCGCCGTGACGGTGGCCGAGGCTCCGGCCGCCAGGGCGCCCACCGAAGCGCTGCCCGCCTTGCTCCCGCCGAGCTGGAAATCGACCGTGCTGGCCGGCGCGGCGACCGCTCCGGCGTTGCGTACGGTCGCCGACAGGGTGATCGGGTCGGACTCGACCGGCGCGGCGGGGGCCGCGCTGACCGCCGTGACCTGGAGGTCGGGGTTGGGCGCCGGGTCGCCGAGCACCTGGAACTCCGCCACCTGTCCCGCGCCCGCGCCGGTGTTGGAGGTGAACTTCAGCTGGACGTCGGCGACGCGCGCGCTGACCGGGATGGTCACCGCGTTGCCGGTCGCCGGGCTGAACGCGTAGTCCTTGGCGGCCACCAGGCTGGTGAGGCCCGACGCGCTCTGCTCACGCCCCAGTACCTGGATGTTCTGGGTCCGCGGTCCCCAGCTGCTGTCCGGATTGAGCTTGACGACCACGCTCTGGGTGTCGGCGTTGGCGCCCAGTTTCACGGTGAGCGTGTTGGGGTAGCTGCCGCCCGCCCCCTCCCAGTAGGTGGTGACGCTGTTGTCGTTGGCGTTCTCCGCGACGAAGGTGTGGATCACCGAGGACGCGCTGATGGGCTTGCCGACGGCGAGGTTCGACGCCGAGCCGCTGCTGCCGTTCCTGGTGACCGTGTTGCTGTTGCCGGACCGGTTGCCCGCCGCGTCCCTGGCCCGTACGTAGTACGAGACGGTCGTCCCCGCGGGCTGGGTGTCCGTGTACGTGGTGACATCGCCGGCCACGGTCTGGCGCAGCACGTTGTTGGCGTAGATCTCGTACCCCGTCACGCCCGTGTTGTCCGTCGAGGCGCCCCAGGTCAGCTTGACCTGACCGGAGGACGGCTCGGTGAAGGCGAGGTTGGCGGGGACGGTGGGCGCCTGGGTGTCACCGGTGTCGCCCTGGCGGGTGACGGTGTTGCTGTTGCCCGAGATATTTCCGGCCGCGTCCTTGGCCCGTACGTAGTACGCGACGGTCGTACCGGTGGGCTGGGTGTCGGTGAACGTCGTGACATCGCCGGCGACGCTGGTGCGCAGCTCGTTGTTGGCGTAGATGTCGTAGCCGGTCACGCCCGTGTTGTCGGTGGACGCCTTCCAGGTCAGCTTGATCTGACCGGTGGCCGGTTCGGTGTAGGCCAGCTCCGTGGGCGCGGTGGGCGCCTGCGTGTCACCGGTCTCGGGACCGTAGATCTCCAGCTCGGAGAGCTGACCGCCGGGCTGGACGGTATTGGCGGTGATCAGCACGCGGACATAGCGCGTGGTGACGGCGTCGAAGGGGATCGTCACCGCCTGGCCGCCCGCGGCGTTGAAGGTGTACGCCTTGGACGCCGTCAGATCCGAGAAGGTGGAGTTGTTCTCGCTCCCCTGGATCTTCAGCGTCTGGTCCCTGGCGCCCCAGCCGTCCGGCAGCTTCAGCACGACCTGGTTGACGCGGACCGAGGAGCCGAGATCGGCCTGGATCCACTGCGGGAAGGCGTTGTTCCTGCTCTCCCAGTAGCTGGCCTTGTTGCCGTCATTGGCGTTGCCCGGCGCGTAGACCTCGGTGAAGCTGCTCGCGGTGAGCGTCCTGCCGAGGGCGAGATTGACCGACGCGGCGGCGGCGGTGTGCACCTCAAGCTCGGAGAGCTGCGCCTTCTTCCCCGCCGTGTTGCCCGTGATGTTCGCCCGTACGAAGCGTGCCTTGGTGGCCGGGAAGGACACGGTGACCTTGTTGCCCGCCCCCTTGCTGAAGGTGTACGTGGCGGAGGACTTCAGCGTCGAGAAGCTCGTGCCGTCCGCGCTGCCCTGGAGGGAGAGCGTCTGCTTCCGGGACTCCCACCCCGCGGGGAGCTTCAGCACCACCTGGTCGACGCGCTTGCTCGACCCCAGGTCCGACTGCACCCACTGGGGGAACTTCTTGCCGTCGCCCTCCCAGTACGTGGACTGATCCCCGTCGGTCACGTTCCGGGCGGTCCCGTCGCCCGATGTCGTGCTCGCCGCCGCGGTCCGCCCCGCGGCGATATTGGGACCATCGGCCGCCGCAGCGGTCATCGACGGCCAGCCGATCATCAAAAGACTGGTGGCTATGGCGGCGGAGAGGACCCGCCATCTCCGGCGTAGCGATCTCATGGATCCCCGATCTTCGGCCTCGGCGCGGGGGCGACGAGGGCGCGGCTCTGGCTGCGTACCTGTAGGACAGGCGTTTCTGCACTGCTGAACAGAGTCTTTTGCGTTTAGCGGTCAGAGAGTTGCAGAGAAATGCGAGGTCGTCCACCGCCCGGACAGAACCAAATCCCCAGGTTCCTCAGCCGGGTTGGCCGCCAATGCGTCACCCACACCGGTTTCCAGGCGCTCAGCAGGTAACCGTAAGCACACCGCAAATCTTGCAAGCTATTTGCGTCAATGTGGAAGTTTCGGAAAGAGCGTCCGGCCCTCTACCGTTCGTCCATATGAACGCCGCACTGAGCACCGCGGGCAGACGACGGCGATTCGGCTGGCCACGCCGGGTCTTCTCGCAGGTGCTGTTGATGCAGCTCGCCATCGCCGCGGGCGTCACCGTGCTGGCCACGGGGCTCTTTCTCGCGCCCTTCAGCGCGGAACTGGACGACCAGGCGATGCGCCGCGCGCTGGCGATCGCCGAGACGACGGCCTCCACCGAGGTGGCCGCCGACCTCGTGGCCACCGACCCCACGGCCGGTGGCCCCGTACAGGCCGAGGCCGAGCGCATCAGACAGTCCACCGGCGCCGAATATGTGGTGGTCATGGACACACGCGGGGTGCGCTGGTCGCACACCGACCTCGACCAGATCGGCAGGGTGGTCTCCACCGATCCCAGCGACGCGCTCGCGGGCAAGGAGGTCATGGAGCTGGACAGCGGCACGCTCGGCCGGTCCGCGCGGGGCAAGGCGCCGCTGCGGGACGAGAGCGGGCGGATCGTCGGGGCCGTCTCGGTCGGAATCGCGTACGACAGCGTCCGCGACCGGTTCCTGGCCGCCATCCCCGGGCTGCTCGCGTACGCGGGCGGCGCGCTGGCCGCCGGGGCGCTCGCCGCCTATCTGATCTCCAGACGTCTCCAGCGGCAGACCCATGACCTGGCCTTCTCCGATATCTCGGCGCTGCTCACCGAGCGCGAGGCCATGCTGCACAGCCTGCGGGAAGGCGTGGTCGCGCTGGACGGGACCGGCAGGATCCGGCTGATCAACGACGAGGCGCAGCGGCTGCTGGGGCTCGGCCCCGACGCCATCGGACGGCCGCTGGAGGTTGTGCTCGGTGCGGGACGCACCACCGAGGTGCTGGCGGGGCGGGTGGTGGGCGAGGATCTGCTGGCCGTCCAGGGCAGCCGCGTTCTGGTCGCCAACCGGATGTCCACCGACGACGGAGGCGCCGTGGTGACCCTCCGCGACCGAACGGAGCTGGAGCGGCTCGGCCGGGAGCTGGACGCCACCAAGGGGCTGATCGACGCCCTGCGCGCCCAGGACCACGAACACGCGAACCGGATGCATACGCTGTTGGGGTTGCTGGAGCTGGAGATGCACGAGGAGGCGGTGGAGTTCGTCACCGAGGTCGTCGGAGTGCACCGGGCCACCGCCGAGCAGATCACCGAGCGGATCCACGATCCGCTGCCGGCCGCGCTGCTGGTCGGCAAGGCCACGGTCGCGGCGGAGCGTGGCGTCTCGCTGCGGCTCTCCCCCGGCACGCTGCTGCCGGACCGGCTGATCGATCCGCAGGGTCTCGTCACGGTCGTCGGCAACCTCGTCGACAACGCGCTCGACGCGGCGGCCGGCTCCGAGGACCCGCGGATCGAGGTGGAGCTGCGCGCCGAAGGCCGTACGGTCGTTCTCGTGATCTCCGACAGCGGCCCCGGTGTCTCGTCCGACCAGCGTGAACTGGTCTTCTCCGAGGGCTGGTCGACCAAGGAACCACCGGCTCACGGCAAACGCGGCCTCGGGCTCGCCCTGGTGCGCAGACTCGCCGAGCGGCAGGGCGGAAGCGCGCGGGTCGGCGCGGGGGCGCACGGCGGCGCTCAGTTCACGGTCGTCCTGCCGGAGGCGCTGACGGAGGCGGAACCCGGCGGGAGCATGGAGCGCGACGGGGCCACCGGCGGCGGGGAGTCACCCGGAGCGGCCCGCGAGCAGGCCACGGCAGGGGAGACGCGATGATCGACGTACTGGTCGTGGACGACGACGTCCGGGTCGCGCAGATCAATACGGCCTATGTGGCCAAGGTCGCGGGCTTCCGGGTGGTGGCCCAGGCCCACACCGCGGCCGAGGCGCTGGGCCGGATCGCCGAACACCCCGTCGATCTCATCCTGCTCGACCACTACCTCCCGGACGAGAACGGGCTCACCGTGGTGCGGGAGTTGCGGCGGCTCGGCCATCAGACCGACGTGATCATGGTGACGGCGGCGCGCGATGTCGCCACCGTCCAGTCCGCGATGCGCCACGGCGCGCTCCAGTACCTGGTCAAACCATTCAACTTCGCCGGGCTACGGGCCAAGCTGGAGGCGTACGCGACGCTGCGCCGCACCCTGGAGGGCGGCGGCGAGGCGGAACAGTCGGAGGTGGACCGGATGTTCGGGGCCCTCTCCGCCGCGAGCGCCCCCGCCCTCCCCAAGGGCCACTCCCCCACCACCGCCGAGGTGGTGCGCAAAGTGCTGATGGGCGCCGACGGACCGCTCTCCGCGCAGGAGATCGCGGAGCGCGCGGGGATGAGCCGGCAGACCGCGCAGCGCTATCTCAAGCTGCTGGAGCGGGCCGGGCGGGTACGGCTCACGCTGCGGTACGGGGAGACAGGGCGCCCGGAGCACCGCTACGCCTGGGCGTCGAGCGGCTGACGAGTCCGTTTCCCGGCCCGTGTCCCCGGCCTGAGCCGCCCGTACCGCACCAGTCGGCCGCGTGCGAGAAGAGTGGACGGAGCGGGGAGGTCCCGGACTCCTCTCCCCCGGGGCTTCACTCCATCAGGTGATGGTTGTCCCGGGTGGCGGGATGAGCCCGCGCTGATAGGCGTAGCGCACGGCCTGTGCGCGATCACGCACACCGGTCTTGGCGAAGAGGTTGTTGATATGGGTCTTCACCGTGGCCGTCCCGATATGCAGCCGCTGTGCGATCTCCTTGTTGGAGAGCCCCTCGGCGACCAGCGAGAGCACCTCCGCCTCGCGGGCGGTGAGCCCGTCGGGCAGCTCCGCCGGGGCGGGATCGGCGGGCGGGTCCGTGACCCGCTCCAGCAGTCGGCGCTGTACGGCGGGCGCCAGTCCGGCCTGTCCCGCCAGTACGTCGTCGACGGCCCGGACGATCTCCTCGCCCCCCGCGTCCTTGGTGAGATAGCCGCGGGCACCGGCCCGGAGCGCGGCGAAGAGCGAATCGTCGTCGGCATACGTCGTGAGCACCACGACCTGCGTGCCCGGGTGCTCCGCGCGGATACGGCGGGTGGCCTCCACGCCGTCGCAGCGCGGCATCCGCAGATCCATCAGGACCACATCGGGGGCGAGTTCGGCGACGAGCGCCACGGCCTCATCGCCGTCCCTCGCGGCGCCGACGACCTCGATGCCCGGCAGCAGCCCGAGCAGCATCACGATCCCCTCGCGCACCACGGCCTGGTCGTCGGCGACGATCAACCTCGCCGTCACGCGGGCACTCGCAAACGCACGGTGAAACCCTTCTCGCCCGGATCCTCCGGACCTCCCGGACCGGCCTCCAGAGTGCCGCCGAGCAGTTCGGCGCGCTCCCTCATCCCCAGCAGACCGTACCCGGAGCCCGAGGCGCCCAGTCCGGCCGGGGCCGCGCCGTTCCCGCCGGAGTCCCGTACATCCAGCGTCACCTCGTCCGCGCCGTATGTGAGCCGGATCAGCACGCGGGCGCCCGGGGCGTGTTTCCGTACGTTGGTCAGCGCCTCCTGCACGACCCGGCGCACCGTCTGGGACGCCTCGGCGGGCAGCGGCCGGGGCTCGCCCCCGATCTCGACCTCGGCGCCGTCCATCGCGGCCAGTTCACGCAGATAGTCGCCGAGGGGCGGCATGTCGCCGCGCAGCGCGGAGAGCGCCTGACGGGTCTCGGCGAGCCCTTCGCGCGCCATGGAGCGGGCGGCGACGACCCGTTCCAGGATCTGGTCGCGGAACGGGCTGTGCGGCTCGCGCTCGATCCGCAGCCGCGCCGCCTCCAGATGGACGAGCTGCGCCGAGAGGCTGTGCGCCAGGACGTCATGGATGTCCCGGGCGATCCTGGCGCGTTCCACGAGGGCGGCCGACTCCGCCTCGGCGGCGAGGGCGGCGCGTTCCTGGGCCAGCAGCCGCTGGGCGTTGCCGCGTGCCTCCGCGTCGAGCCGCAGTACATACCCGGCCAGGAGCAGCCCGGCGGTGGTGATCGTGGTGGTGAGCCAGCTGTCCTGGTTGTACGCCGCGAACCCGCCGAGGGCGAGGAGGGTGGTGGGCAGCGCGGCGACGAGCGGCAGCCGTTCCATCGCCACGACCGCGCAGCCGCACCAGAGAACGGTGGCCGGGATCTCGAACCCGCCGTGCCGCGCGACGACCGCCCCGCCCATCAGCACGACGAGCGTCCCGACCGACGGCCAGAGATCGTTGCGCAGCGTGGTGTGGTAGAAGGACCAGACGAGAAACCCGGTGAGCAGCACCCCGGCGACAGCCGCGACCGCCGCCCAGCCCGCCACATGACGCTGGCTGAAGGTGGACCACAGCAGGGTGCCGAGGGCCAGCAGGCGTACGCCGCGGCTCAGCCGTGTCCGGGCAACGCTGCGGCCCTCCCGGGAGAGCGCCTCCCGGGAGGGCCAGCTCCTCCAGGCCTGGGGGGTCACACACGGTCCTTCCACGCTGCGGCGGCTACGTCGTCACGGTACGACGGCCGGCCGGCGCGGGCCCACCACACCAGCAGCCCCCGGCGGACCAGCACCGAGGCGGCGAGCGCGAGCAGCAACGCTCCGCTGCCCTGGTGGACGCCGATCAGCGAGCCGACGCCCATGAGCCCCAGCCGCAGGGCGATTCCCGCGACCCAGACCCCGGCGGTCGCCCGCGTACCCTTCGACCACACCGAACCGTCCCGCTCGGTCCAGATCCGGCTGGTCCGGGCCCAGCCGTAGCCCATCAGCAGCCCCACGACCACCTCGGCGCCGAGCAGCAGCGCCGACAGCGACGGTTCCCGGGGGTCGAGGAGACCGGGCTCACGCAGCGCGACCACGACCAGGATGACGGGCAGCACCAGCGGGCGATGCCCGTCGACGGAGACCCGCTGGGGCTTGAGCTGGCGGGCGGCGATCAGGGCGACCACCACGACGGCCACCAGCACATTGAGGAGCGAGGACATCCGGGCCTCCGGGGACGAAGAAGTTCAA
Organism: Streptomyces sp. NPDC094034; assembly: GCF_040303865.1. Lineage (NCBI taxonomy): Bacteria > Bacillati > Actinomycetota > Actinomycetes > Kitasatosporales > Streptomycetaceae > Streptomyces > Streptomyces sp. NPDC094034. Next base: position 192,941 of record NZ_JBEOUD010000003.1, read on the forward strand.
CGACTTCGACGCTACGGAGAAACACCAGGTCACAGCATCGGCGCCCGGGTTGATCAGAGGTGGAGGCGCGGCCTCCACCCGTGGGTGGAGGCCATGGTCCCGGATGCCCCGGCCGCCGCCTCAGGCATCGATGCGCGAGCGGTCCAGCGTCGCCGCGGAGCTGGTGATGAACTCCTTGCGGGGAGCCACCTCATTGCCCATCAGCAGATCGAAGATCTGCTCGGACGACTCCAGGTCCCCGATGTTGATCCGCCGCAGGGTGCGGTGGCGGGGGTCCATCGTGGTCTCCGCCAGCTGATCGGCGTCCATCTCGCCAAGGCCCTTGTAGCGCTGGATGGAGTCCTTGAAGCGCACGTTCTTGCGCTGGAACTCCAGCAGCGTCTGCCGCAGCTCGTTGTCCGAGTACGTGTAGACATACTTGTCCTGGCCCTTCTTGGGCTGGACCAGCTCGATCCGGTGCAGCGGCGGCACGGCGGCGAAGACCCGGCCCGCCTCCACCATCGGCCGCATGTAGCGCTGGAAGAGCGTGAGCAGCAGACAGCGGATATGGGCGCCGTCGACATCGGCGTCGACCAGCAACACGATCTTGCCGTAACGGGCCGCGTCGATGTCGAAGGTCCGGCCCGAGCCCGCCCCTATGACCTGGATGATCGCCCCGCACTCGGCGTTCTTGAGCATGTCCGAGACGGATGACTTCTGGACATTGAGGATCTTGCCCCGGATCGGCAGCAGCGCCTGGAACTCGCTGTTCCTGGCCAGCTTGGCCGTACCGAGCGCGGAGTCGCCCTCCACGATGAACAGCTCGCTGCGGTCCACGTCGTCACTGCGGCAGTCGGCGAGCTTGGCCGGCAGCGAGGAGGACTCCAGCGCCGTCTTCCTGCGCTGCGCCTCCTTGTGCTGACGCGCCGCGATCCGCGTACGGGCGGCGGCGACGGCCTTCTCCAGCACGGCGCGGGCCTGCGCCTTGGCGTCGCGCTTCGTCGAGGTCAGGAACGCCTTGAGCTCCTTGGCGATGACATTGGCGACGATGCGGTTGGCCGCGGACGTACCGAGGACCTCCTTGGTCTGGCCCTCGAACTGCGGCTCGGCGAGCCGTACCGTGACCACGGCCGTCAGGCCCTCCAGGGCGTCGTCCTTGACGACGTCGTCCTCCGCGACGCGCAGCATCTTCGCCGAGCGCAGGGCCTCATTGACCGTTTTGGTCAGAGATCGCTCGAAACCGCTCACATGCGTGCCGCCCTTGGGGGTGGCGATGATGTTCACGAACGACTTGACGATCGTGTCGTATCCGGTGCCCCAGCGCAGGGCGACATCGACGCCCAGCTCGCGGGTGACCTCCGTGGGGGTCATGTGCCCGCGGTCGTCCAGGACCGGCACGGTCTCCTTGAAGGTGCCCTGTCCGGTCAGCCGCAGCACATCGCAGACGGCCTTGTCCTGCGCGAGATATTCACAGAACTCACTGATTCCGCCGTCGAACCGGAACGTCTCCTCGCTCGCGCCGCCGTCCTCGCTGTCGCCCAGACCCCGCTCGTCCCTGACGACGATGGTCAGTCCGGGGACCAGGAAGGCGGTCTGCCGGGCACGCTGGTGGAGCGTGTCCAGGGAGAGCTTGGCGTCCTTGAGGAAGATCTGCCGGTCGGCCCAGTAGCGCACGCGCGTGCCGGTACGGGTCTTGGGCACCCGCTTGCCCTTGCGGAGCCCGTTCGCGGGATCGAAGGGGCTGTCGGGGCCCTGCTCGGTGAACATTCCGGGGACACCGCGGCGGAAGCTGATCGAGTGCGTGGCGCTGTTGCGATCCACCTCGACGTCCAGCCGGGCGGAGAGGGCGTTGACGACGGAGGCACCGACCCCGTGCAGACCACCCGAGGCGGCGTACGAGCCGCCGCCGAACTTTCCGCCGGCGTGCAGCTTGGTCATCACGACCTCGATGCCGGAGAGACCGGTCTTGGGCTCGACATCGACGGGGATACCGCGGCCGTTGTCCTTGACCTCGACCGAGCCGTCCTCGTGGAGGATCACCTCGATGTGGTCGCAGTAGCCCCCCAGGGCCTCGTCGACCGAGTTGTCGATGATCTCCCAGAGGCAGTGCATCAGGCCGCGGCTGTCGGTCGAGCCGATATACATTCCGGGACGTTTGCGGACCGCTTCGAGCCCTTCAAGGACGAGCAGGTGCCGCGCGGTGTAGTTGGAGCCGTCACGGTCTGCTGTCAGCAGCGCAGTGGACGGCACGGACGTATCGGCGGTCACGCGGTTCGCTCCTCGCTGAATTTGAGATGGGCCCCTGTGGGGTAAAGGCCCGGCGTCTGTCACCGGTCAGAGGGTACAGAGGCCTGGTAGAGCCGTTGTCACGCCACCCTCGCGAATTCTCATGCTAGTCCAAGGTCGCATAGGTGTTCGATCCTTCGATGGAGTGAAGCACACATCACGTTCCCTTCCAGGCATGAACCATTTAGGCTCCGGGCACGTCCTCATCAACAACCGGCAAGCCGGCCGGCGAGGGCGATCACCCTGACAAGCAACGTCAAGCAAGCGAAACCCGTAGTGCGAAGCCCCGCGAGCAATACGGCCCATTCGCCGCCAATCGTCAGCAGTCAGCCACAACGGAAGAAATTTTCGAGGAAAAGCCGAGAGCGGGAACGTTTTCGGCCTGGTTGGATGTTGACCCTGGTACGACAGCTCGTCGAGCTAGAGAAGAGGCGACGTGACTACTGTTCTGACCCCCGCGAGCCCGCTGACCGCGGCTGATCGCTGCGACCGGTGCGGCGCCCAGGCCTATCTGCGCGTCCTCCTGTCCAGCGGTGGTGAACTGCTCTTCTGCGCCCATCACGGACGCAAGTTCGAGCCGGAACTCAAGAAGATCGCCGCGGAAATACAGGATGAGACCGACCGACTGACGGCCGTACCGGCCGGCGGCGGTGAAGAGGAACGCTGACACCTCGCATCCACGACGAGCCAAGGGCCGGTCCGAGCCGGCCGACGGGCGGCCACCCCCGTACCGGGGAGTGACCGCCCGTTCTGGTCGTCGTGGCCGTACCGTTCGACGTGAAGACCGCACGCCGGCGTGGGACCCCCGGACACCCCGCGTCAGCGTGGGACCCGACGCCGATCACCGCGAGGCCCGCGCTCCCACCGCGTCGGCGACGGCCCGCGCACCGGTGGTGATCCGGGTGTAGACACCTGGACTGTCGGCCCGCCCGCAGCCGCTCCCCCAGGAGACGAGCCCGATAAGCCGTCCCTGGGCCACCAGCGGCCCGCCGCTGTCCCCCTGGCACGCGTCATGCCCGCCCTGGGGATCGCCCGCACAGAGCATCGTGGAAGGCTCGTAACGGTCCCCTGAGCCGCCCGGGTACGCCCGCTCGCAGCTTGAGTCCGGCAGCACCTTCACACGCGCGGAGCGCAGCGCCTGCGCGTAGTCGGCGTCACCCGAGGTATCACCCCAGCCGTAGACCACCGCGTCGGTGCCCGGCGCCGCGGCGGTGTCCCCCGGCTCCGCCGGCCGGATCGCGTACTCCGCGGGCAGTGCGCGCGCGAGGGTCAGTACGGCGAGGTCCGACGCGTTGGTACGCGGCTCGTACGCCGGATCCACCTGGACGGACCGTACGGGGACCTCACGCCCGCCGGAGCCGCGCAGCCGTTCACGGCCCGCGATGACGCGGAGGTCCGGCACGTCCTTCGGGGCCGCCCCGAGGACGTCCCTGCCCACACAGTGGGCGGCGGTCAGCACTTTCGTCGGCGCCACCACCACACCTCCGCAGAACTGGCCCGCACGCGTACCCCCGAAACGGTCACGACTGGACAGGGCCACGACCCATGGACTGTCGGCGATCCGTACCTCCTGACCTCCGACGATCACCCGTTCGGCAGCGGCGGGGACAGCCGCGGCGAGTGGCAGCACCGCCCCGGTGGTGATCACGGCCAGTCCTCCGGTCAGCACTCGGGCAACGGAACGACGCATACAGTCTCCTGACTCTCCGGTGGACTCCGATCTACCCAGAGTCATCCCACCGGTCGAGTCTCGCACCCCCGCGCACGACGCGAAGGCCCGGATCCTCGGTGGCATCCGGGCCTTCACTTGTGCTTCGCGCGCCCCCTGGGGCTCAGCGACTAGTCCAGATAGTCGCGCAGAACCTGCGAACGCGAGGGGTGGCGCAGCTTCGACATCGTCTTGGACTCGATCTGACGGATGCGCTCGCGCGTCACGCCGTAGACCTTGCCGATCTCGTCCAGCGTCTTGGGCTGGCCGTCCGTGAGACCGAAGCGCATGGAGACCACGCCCGCCTCACGCTCGGAGAGCGTGTCGAGCACCGAGTGCAGCTGCTCCTGGAGGAGCGTGAAGCTCACGGCGTCGGCCGGGACGACCGCCTCGGAGTCCTCGATGAGGTCTCCGAACTCGCTGTCGCCGTCCTCGCCCAGCGGAGTGTGCAGCGAGATCGGCTCACGGCCGTACTTCTGGACCTCGATGACCTTCTCGGGGGTCATGTCGAGTTCCTTGGCCAGCTCCTCCGGGGTGGGCTCGCGGCCCAGGTCCTGGAGCATCTGGCGCTGCACCCGCGCGAGCTTGTTGATGACCTCGACCATGTGCACCGGGATACGGATGGTGCGGGCCTGGTCGGCCATGGCGCGGGTGATCGCCTGCCGGATCCACCAGGTGGCGTACGTGGAGAACTTGTAGCCCTTGGTGTAGTCGAACTTCTCGACCGCGCGGATCAGACCGAGGTTGCCCTCCTGGATCAGGTCCAGGAAGAGCATGCCGCGGCCGGTGTAGCGCTTGGCCAGCGAGACCACCAGTCGGAGGTTGGCCTCCAGCAGGTGGTTCTTGGCCCGGCGGCCGTCCTCGGCGATGATCTCCAGCTCGCGCTTGAGCTTCGGCGCGAGCTTGTCGGAGTTGGCCAGCTTGTCCTCGGCGAAGAGACCCGCCTCGATGCGCTTGGCCAGCTCGACCTCCTGCTCCGCGTTGAGGAGCGGGACCTTGCCGATCTGCTTCAGATAGTCCTTGACCGGGTCGGCGGTGGCACCGGCGACGGCGACCTGCTGGGCAGGCGCGTCGTCCTCGTCGTCGTCGGAGAGTACGAAGCCCTTGTTCTCGCCCTCGGTCTCCTCCTCCTCGCCCTTGCCCGCCTGCACCTCATCGGTGGGCTCTTCGCCCTCGGCGGCCTCGTCGGAGTCCTTCTTGCCGACGGCCTTCTTGGCCGTCGTCTTCTTCGCGGCGGTCTTCTTGACCGTGGCCTTCTTGGCCACGGTCTTCTTCGCGGCCGCCTTCTTGGCGGGGGCGCCGGCCTCGTCGGCCGTGGCTTCCACGATCTCTGCCGCCGGAGCCGAGGTGGCGGCCGCGACAGTCTTCGTCGTGGTCGTCTTGGCCGCGACGGTCTTGGTGGCGGTGCGCTTGACCGGGCTCTTCGCTGCGACGCTCTTGCGGGTGCGCTTCGGCGACTCCGCGGCACTGACCATCAGCGTCACACCCTCTTCCTCGAGGATCTGGTTGAGGCTGCGCAGAACATTCTTCCACTGGGTTGGCGGAATCTGGTCGGCCTCGAAGGCCCGACGCACGTCATCGCCGGCGATCTGCCCATCAGCCTTTCCCCGCTCGATGAGCGCCATCACAGACTCGGACTCGGCGATCTCCGGCGGGAGCGTACGGGATGTGCTGGCCGACACGAACAACCTCTCGGAACGATGGAAACGGCTTCCGGCCCCGCCCAGGATCGGACCGGAGCCGACGACCGTCGGCTGGGGATGTGCCGACGGCGCGGGCTTGGGCCTCAGGGGTGAATACAGCGCCACGCGTGGCGGACGTATTCCCTCCTCGGCTGTCACCTCTTAGGTCATCGCGCTGTCTCCAGGAGTGTTACGCCCATTCCACGTGGCCCGAGTCACACTCCATTTGCGACAAAATAACCAGAAGGCGGATTTAGGACCCCACAATCGCGTCGCCGGACCCCCGGGGTCCGGCGACACACGACGCGTACTTCCCCGTACGCCCGCCCCTCGGCGGCGCTCAGTGCTCGCGCGGCGCCGGAACGACTCGCTCCACTTCAGGCTGGACGGTGAGCAGTTGGCGCATGGCCGATTCGGCGGCGTGCGCGTCACCGGCGGCGAGGGCATCGACGATCCGCGCGTGATGGGAGAGCGACGCCTCGGTGGGCCGGTCACATCCGGTGACCGGGCCGCCGGAGACCTGGAGGGCCGCCGAGACGATCCCCGAGAGGTGCTCCAGCATGCGGTTGCCGGCGAGCTGGATCAGCAGCGAGTGATATTCGGCGTCCGCACGCGAAAAGGTGATCGAATCACCCTGCGCGAGGGCGTGGCTCATGATCCCCACCATGTCGCTGAGCCGCTGCTGGACATCCGCCCGGCCATGGCCGGCCGCCAGCCGCGCGGCGAGGGGCTCGATCGTCCAGCGCAGCTCACTCAGCTCGCGGCGCTGATCGTCGCGCTGCGGCCCGAAAGCCCGCCATTCGATGATGTCGGGGTCGAGCAGATTCCAGTCGCTCACCGGACGGACACGGGTACCGACATTGGGCCGGGCGCTCACCAGGCCCTTGGCCTCCAGCACGCGCAGCGACTCCCGCACCACGGTGCGGGAGACCTCGAAGCGCTGGCCGATCTCCTCGGGTACGAGCGGCCGGTCGGCGCCCAGATCACCGGAGACGATCATCTGGCCGAGCTGCTGGACGAGTTGGCCGTGCAGTCCGCGGCCTCGGCTGCTCGTCGTACGTCGTCCCACCCGGCCCAAGTCGGTGTCTGCGCCGTCCCAGACGGGGGCGGCGACGCGGTCGGCGCCGGGCGCCTCCGCGAAGGGGTAGCGGTCGAGTTCACCCGGCTCGGCGAGGCCGGACTCGACGGAACGGGCGGCGGTCATCATGGTGTGCGCAAGGGTACTCACGCATCCTTTGTCGGCGTTGCTCCCGCGACCCTTGAGGTCTTTGGTGAAAAGCACACGAAAGGGTGATCGGCGCCCGCCCTTCGATTGACGCCTTATCGGAAAGAAGTGGGCGTTATCAGGGGAGTTGCGAACACCGCGAAACGGTCCGGTCGTCGCGCGGTCACCAACGGGCCCTACGGCGAAGGCCGGTGAGCAGATATGCGCAGAGCAGGGCCGAGAGCGACAACATCAGGGCGGCGGCGACCGGTTGGGCGACGAGCCGGAACGTGGCCATCAGCCAGTGGTCGACCTGACGGGGCCAGTCCAGCCAGGCCAGCTCGCGCAACCGGCCCGGGAGTCCGACGACCGAACGCGCGGACGGACCGACCAGCGCCCGCTGGAGCAGCGGTACGACCAGGGTCGGTACGGCGACGACCGCGGCCGCCCCGGCGGCGGTGACCCGGAAGACCCCGGCCGCCAGCAGCCCCGCCCAGGCGCAGCCGACGGTCAGTCCGGCCCAACCGGCGCTCAGCGCGAACCAGTTGCCCGGCACGGGCACGGCATCTGCGCCGTACACCAGGCGCAGCACCCCGGCGTCTACGGCCACGGTCAGCGCCGCGAGCGCCAGCGACGCCGCGGCTGTCACGACGAGCTTGGCGACGAGCAGGCCGAGGCGGCGCGGGACGGTGCCCAGCGCACCGGCGAGCGCGGGGTAGCGGAACTCGTCGCCGAACGAATACGCGCCGAGCAGCCCGGCGCCGAGTGCCGCGGGCGGCAGGGGAAGGAGCGCGGGCCAGGCGCTGAGCAGACCGGGGAGCGGAGTCCTGCCGGTGCGGGCGAGCGGCACGGCGAGGGCCACGGACGCGACGAGGGCGGCGAGGGCGATCACCGCCGTGGTACGGATCCCGAACATACGGCGGAGTTCGTAGCGCAGCGGCCGGAGAGGACTGCGGGCCGGCCCCGGCGGCAGCGGCGCCGGGAGCGGACCGCGGTCGTGATCCGGAGCCTCGCCGTCCGTGTAGCCGCCGTCGAGGCCGTCGTCGTAGCCGTACGCGTCATCGGGATCGCGGGCGGGGTCGCAGGCGGGGGCAGGCGCGGGCACGGGCAGGAGTACCGGTACGGGAAGGGGCACGGAGACCGGCATGGGACCCGTGTCGCCGACCTCGTCGGCGAGCTGATGGACAAGGACGCCGTTACGGAAGGCGGTCTCACCGATCTCCGGGCAGCTGCTGCCGTAGACGGTGAGCAGACTTCCCACACCGGGCTCGGAGACCACCTCGACGGAGCGCCGGCCCGCGCGGGCCTCACGGCTGAGCGCGTCGGCGAGACGTGCGGCGTGCGGGGTCCTGACGGCGACGCGGGGACGCAGCCGGGTTCGGGCGAAGGAGGCCGCGTCCTGGTCGGCGACGAGCCGGCCCTCGTCGATCGTGACGACATGATCCGCGGTGCGCGCGGCCTCTTTGGCGTCCTGCGTGGTGTAGAGGACGGTGCCTCCGTGGTCCGCGTGCGCGCGCAGCAGTCCGAACAGCCAGCCGCTCTCGCGGGCTGACAGATCGACGGACGGCGCGTCGAGCAGCAGGGTGTGCGGGTCCCCCAACAGCGCGGAGGCGAGCCCGAGTCTGCGGTCCATGCCGAGTGAGAGCGAGCCGAGCCGTTCGTCGCGCAGAGCGCCGAGGCCGACGACATCGATGAGTTCGTCGACGCGCGAGGCGGGCACTCCCGCGGCGGCGCAGAGCATCCGGAGCTGGCCCTTGACGGAACGTGCGGGATGGCCGGGCACATCGCCGAGCAGCACCCCGATCTCGCGTGCGGGATGGGCGATTCGATGGAGGGGGCGACCGCGGAAGTAGGTGACGCCGCGGCCTGGTTCGAGTTCGAGCATCAGCCGGAGCGTGGTGGTCTTACCCGCGCCGGGGGCGCCGAGAAGCGCCGTGACAGAGCCGGGCCGCGCCTCGAAGGTCAGATCGTCCACGGCGGGCGGGAATTCTCGACGGGGGTTGCTGGTCAGTCCGATGGCCTGGAGCATCGCTTCTCTCGCGGGGAGGTGAGACCGCTCGGCGGCAGGGTGGTTACCGCAGCAAGATAACGCGACATGTCCGACTTGCGGCGCAGGGTGGCGCCCCCGGGTGTCAGACGTCCGGCACGTGGCCCCCGTCAGACCTCGGGGCGCAGCATCGGCGGGTTGAGTACGGTCGCCCCACCGGCCCGGAACAACTGGGCGGGCCTGCCTCCCTGCCGGGTCGTGGTGCCGCCCGACGGGACGAGGAATCCCGGGGTGCCCGTCACCTTCCGGTGGAAGTTGCGTGGATCGAGCGCAACGCCCCACACCGCCTCGTACACCCGGCGCAGCTCCCCGACGGTGAACTCGGACGGGCAGAACGCGGTGGCGAGCGAGGAATACTCGATCTTGGAGCGGGCCCGCTCCACCCCGTCCGCGAGGATCCGGGCATGGTCGAAGGCGAGTTGGGCGGGCTGTTCGTCCTCGCGGGCGAAACCGCCCTCCTGGTTGAGCAGCGCGTCCACCGGGGCCCAGCGGGCGCTGTTGGCGTCACCTCCGGCACGGGGCGCGGGAAGGTCGGGCGAGAGCGCCAGATGGGCCACGCTGACGACCCGCATCCGGGGATCGCGCCCGGGATCCCCGTAGGTGGCGAGCTGTTCGAGATGGGCCGCGTTGCCGGGCGCCGGGGAGACCGGGTCGTGCGCGCAGAGGCCCGTCTCCTCGGTGAGTTCACGCGCGGCTGCGCCGGCGAGGTCCTCATCGGCCCGGACGAAACCGCCGGGCAGCGCCCACCGGCCCTGGAACGGTGGCTCTCCGCGCCGCACCACCAGCGCGCAGAGCGCGTGACGGCGCACGGTGAGCACGACCAGGTCGACGGTGACAGCGAACGCGGGGAAGGCCGACGGGTCGTAGGGCGACATGCCGCGATCTTAGTCGTCTTCCTGACGATAAACACTCCTTCCGTCGTGCGCGCTCCCTACTTCTTCGCCATCTTCACGATCTCCGCGTTCCCAGCCGGCCCGGCCCGCCCGCCGGCCCGCCCACCAAGGCTCAGACCCCCAGTTGAAGGCCGGGGGCCGCCTCCTCGACCATGCCGAGCCCGAGCGCGCTGATCCGTAAGGAGAAGGGCTCCCCCGCCACCCGCAGCCCGGTGAGCTGTACCGCCCCGAGCGGGGCGCCGCGGACCGGGCGCAGCGCGACGCTACCGGCGGGCGCGTCCGGGCGGATGCCGGCGAGCGCGGTGAGCAGATGGATCCCGGCGGCCGCGGCCACGGCCGCCGGACGGCACGCCGCGGGGTGCGGTACGGGAGCACCGCCCGCGGTGCGCCGCTCCCCCGCGTACATCTCGGGCAGCCGGTGACCGAACGCCTCCGCCGCGTCCAGCAGGCCCCCGAGCAGGGACCCTGCCTCCTCGTCGTATCCGGCCGCGATCAGGCCCCCGATCGCGACGGCCGTCTCATGGACCCGTACCGCCCCGGCGCGGTGGCCGAAGGGGTTGTGTCCGGGCTCCTTGGCGCCAAGGCCGCGCAGCCCCCACCCCGAGTCGAGGTCCGCTCCTGCGACCATGGCGACCAGCCGCTCGGTCTCCGACGCGTCCAGCAGCCCCGGTGCCTGCTTCCCGCCGCCGAGCAGCCCCGTGTCCAGGAGATGGGCGGCGCTGGCGCTGGCATGGGGAAGCAGTCGGCCGTCGGCGCACCGCGCCGCGGCCGGGCGCCCGCCGTGGGAGTCGTCTGCCCAGAACGTCTGCCGGAATCGCAGCCGCAGCGCGCTCGCCCACTCCCGCCAGCCGTCGGCCCCCGGCCGACCGCAGGACTCCAGCAGATCCGCACCGAGCAGCGCGGCCCGGTGCGCGTGGGCCTGGGTCTCGACGCGCCGGGGCCCGGTGGGGCCCGGCTCCCCCAGCAGCCCGTCGGCACCGAGGGCGGTGCGCAGCCAGTGCAGACAGCGCTCCGCCGTGGGAAGCAGCTCGGCGAGGTCACCCTCGGGAAGCCCCCAACGGCGTGCTTCGGCGAGGACCACGGGAAAGGCGAGGGTCGCCTCAACTCCCGTACAGCTCGGCGGCAGATGAGGCCCGGCGTCCCGCAGGGGGCCGGGGATACGCCCGAACTCGCGTCCAGGGCCGCGGAACTGGGTCCGGGCGAGCGTACGCATCGTGCCGACGGCGAGCCGGGTGCCGAGCGGGAGAGCCATCCGTACCGCCCAGAGCGCTTCCGCGGCCGGTGGCCCACAGCGCCAGGGCACGCCCGCGGCGGGGTGGACATCCATGGAACCGCCCGGCCCGCGCAGCAGAAGCGCCTTGAGATCACCGAGGCTCGCGGCGAACAGCGGGCGCACCCGGGGGTCGTCACCCTCGGCGCTCGCTTCCGGCAGGGGATTGCCGGCGGTGCGGCCGGTCGGCCGCGCCACCCGGTCGGCGCGGATCCGCAGCTCGATGGTGCGGGAGGTCCCGGGTGCCAGCTCCATGTCCCAGCGGAGCAGTCCGGCAGAGGCCAAGGCGTCCTGCGGTGCCGGATCGGCGGAGACGACGGCATGTCCGCGGTCGGCCGCGGCCCAGCGCAGACCCGCGGCGTGGACGCTCGCCGGGAGTTCGGGGCCGCCGCGGCCGACCGCGATCGCGGCCAGCTCCGCCAGATCCGTCCCCAAAATGATCTCCACCGGGAACCGGCGGACTCCGCCGGCCGAGCTGTGCAGTGTGATGCGTTCGGTGCCGTCGGCGTCCCGCAGCCGTTCGACACTGATCTCCGGATCGGGTCCGGCGTCCGCCGGGGTACGGACCACCGCGCCGAACCGCGCCCGGTCCGCCTCGACCAGCCTGCCCTGTAAAGGGAGAGGCTCCCGTCCGGCGACGCGTAACAGACAGCGGGAGAGGAGCCGACGGCCCGACTGGTAGAAGCCCTCCAGCCCTTGACCGGTGAGCTGGCCGTGCTCGGCCGAGACGGCGAGACAGGGCAGGGCGACGCACAGGAGGGCGCGGTGTACGTCGGGCAGTTCGCCGTGCGGGAGAGTCCCGCTCCGTACGGTCCTGGCCGGTGCGGCACGGGACTGTGCGGCATGCGACGGGTCGCCGTTCGAGCGGCCAGGGGTGTGTGGGGGAAGGGCGGTGAGGGCCATGGGGAGTCTGCTCTGCCTTCTGTGCGCTCGGGAGAGCCGCGCTGTGTACGGCGACGCGGCTCGTACGACTTCGCCACAGAGGTGAACGGCTGCCCGGGTGACCGGGTCACGGCTCTCATCGGCCGCTCCTGGTCCCGCGTCGGCCGCCGCGCCCTGTACTTCGCCGGTGCGCGGCCCGCGCACCGGACGCGGGACCCTTGGGCGGGAGGCTCTTGCTGGGGCCGGGCCTGCGCACCGGACGGAGCTTGGGCCGCCCGCTCGTCTTGTGCGCGCCCCCGAGCGCCCGTGCACCGCGCTCCTCACGCAGACAGCGGCGCAGCGTCTCGGGGTCCAGCCCTTCGTTGCACGCCTGGTGGAGCAATCGCGCGAAGACATACTGGGAATCGAGTCGCAACGCGAGTCCCAGGGCGACCCGCGCGCCGGGCTCGTCGCCGGTGGACCAGGCGACCCAGCCGGCCAGGGTCAGCGGGGCGGTCGCGTGCTCGGCGTACGGACCGACACAGCGCCGGGACAACGCGCGCCAGAGCCGCAGCGCCGGCGCGGCCTCGGGTCCCTCCATCCACTCCGCGGCGCGGTCGCGGGTCTCCCTGTCCTGGAGTCCGAGGATGACGGTGGCCGCCTCCTCGTGGGTGATGAGCCGGTCGTCCTCGGCGTCCGTGGCGGCCGGTCCCCCGCTCGGCGCGTCTTTCAGCCGTCCGATCAGAGTCCGCGCCAGCCGCAGTGTCTCCTCGCCGACCAGCTCCCGGCTTCCGCCGCCCAGGATTCGGGGCACGAGCGCCGCGCCCGCGTCGTCCAGCGCCCGCTCCTGTTGCTCGGCGGCCGGCGTACGCCAGGGCTCCAGTCGGGCTTCCATCTCCCGCAGCGATCCCCGCACCTGGACTCCGGCGTACGCGGCGGCCGCGGCCATCACCGACGTACCGGGCAGGGCCAGCCCGGTCCCCTCGGGCGGACAGCAGCGGACATCGGGGCAGCAGTAGGACCAGAAACGTCCGTCGGAGATACAGAGCGCCTCGTGCACGGGAACGTCGAGGCTTCCGCACGCGGTGCGCAGCCGCTGTGCGAGGGGGCGCAGCCGCTCCATCACCTGTCGGCCCGTCTCCCCCGCCACCGGGTCCTGGCAGAGGAAGACGACGATTCCCTCGGGCCGGCCGCCGCGCCGCTCGCTGCCCTCGATCAAGCACTCGGCGAGCTGATCGGCCACCGGTGGCCATTCCTTCGGCGAGCGCGGGATGCCGAGCCTGAGCCGTCCGCCGAAGCGTCCCCGCTCGCCCTGGAGCGCGACCATGACAATGGAATCGGTGGGGTGGAATCCGAGCAAGTACGGGAGAGCGTCGGCGAGTTCCGCGGGACTGCGCAGGGTGATCTGCTGCTCGTCGGCGGATGCGGTCGGTTCGTGGTGCGTGTTCATGGCTCGACGGTCCCGCGCCGGGCCGGATCCCGCGACCCCTGTGGATAACTTTATCCACAGGCTGGGCGGCGCATTCGCGGTTTGTCGGAGCCATCGGGTTGCATGGGGGCATGACCAACGCAGACCGGACGACTCTCCGGGCCTCGGCCGACTCCGTACTCGCCCGCCTCGTCGGTGACACCACCGGCACCGCCCGGCTGCGCGAGGACCAGTGGCGGGCCATCGAGGCGCTCGTCGCCGACAAGCGCAGGGCGCTGGTCGTCCAGCGCACGGGCTGGGGCAAGTCGGCGGTGTATTTCGTCGCGACCTCCCTGCTGCGCGAGCTCGGCGCGGGCCCGACCGTGATCGTCTCGCCGCTGCTCGCGCTGATGCGCAATCAGGTGGAGGCGGCGGCGCGGGCCGGTATCCGGGCCAGGACGATCAACTCGTCCAACGCGGAGGAGTGGGAGACGATTCAGGACGAAGTCGCCGCGGGCGATGTCGATGTCCTGCTGGTCAGTCCGGAGCGGCTGAACAATCCGGACTTCCGCGACCAGGTGCTGCCCCGGCTGTCGGCGGCCACGGGCCTGCTGGTGGTCGACGAGGCACACTGCATCTCCGACTGGGGCCATGACTTCCGGCCCGACTACCGGCGATTGCGCACGATGCTCGCCGAGCTGCCGGCGGGGGTTCCGGTCCTCGCCACGACCGCTACGGCCAACGCCCGGGTGAGCGCGGATGTGGCCGAGCAGTTGGGGACGGGGGCGGGGACGGACGCGCTGGTGCTGCGCGGGCCGCTGGACCGGGAGAGTCTCAGCCTCCATGTCCTCAAGCTGCCGGACGCGGCGCACCGGCTGGCCTGGCTCGCCGACCATCTGGGCGAGTTGCCCGGCTCCGGGATCATCTACACGCTGACGGTCGCCGCTGCCGAGGAGGTCACGGCATATCTGCGGCAGTGCGGGCATACGGTCGCCTCGTACACCGGCCGCACGGAGAACGCCGACCGGCAGCAGGCCGAGGACGATCTGCTGGCGAACAGGGTCAAGGCGCTGGTCGCCACATCCGCGCTGGGCATGGGGTTCGACAAGCCGGACCTCGGATTCGTGGTGCATCTCGGTTCGCCCTCCTCTCCCATCGCCTACTACCAGCAGGTGGGGCGCGCGGGCCGTGGGGTGGAGCATGCCGAGGTGCTGCTGCTGCCCGGCCGGGAGGACGAGGCGATCTGGAAGTACTTCGCCTCGGTCGCCTTTCCGCCCGAGGAGCTGGTCAGGCGCACGCTCGATGTGCTGGGCCGGGCGGACCGGCCGCTGTCGCTGCCGGCCCTTGAGCCGCTGGTCGAGCTGCGGCGTACGCGGCTGGAGACGATGCTCAAGGTCCTTGATGTGGACGGGGCGGTGCACCGGGTGAAGGGCGGCTGGACCTCCACCGGCCGCCCATGGGTGTACGACACCGAGCGGTACGCCTGGGTGGCGCGCCAGCGGGAGGCCGAGCAGCGGGCGATGCGCGACTACGCGTCGGCGACCACGTGCCGGATGGAGTTCCTGCGGCGCCAGTTGGACGATGGGGAGGCGGTCCCCTGCGGGCGGTGCGACAACTGCGCGGGGGCGCGCTTCGAGGACAAGGTGACCGCCGCCGCACTCGACGCGGCGCGCGGCGAGCTGGGCAGGCCGGGCGTGGAGGTCGAACCCAGGAAGATGTGGCCGACCGGGCTCACCGCCGTCGGTGTCGATCTCAAGGGCCGTATCCCGCGGGGCGAGCAGTACTTCCCGGGCCGGGCGCTGGGACGACTGTCGGACATCGGCTGGGGCAACCGGCTGCGGCCGATGCTCTCGGCACAGGCACACGACGGGCCCGTACCGGACGATGTGGTGACCGCCGTGGTGAGTGTGCTCGCCGACTGGGCGAGGGGGCCCGGTGGTTGGGCCTCCGGCGAACCCGAGGCGCCACCCCGGCCGGTCGGGGTGGTCACCGTGGCCTCGCACAGCAGACCCCGGCTCGTGGGTTCGCTCGGCAGCCGGATCTCGGAGGTCGGCAGGATGCCGCTGCTCGGTACGGTCGCGTACGCGCCCGGGGCGGGCGACTCGCGGATCTCGCGCACCAACAGCGCGCAGCGCGTTCGGGCGCTGCACGAGACGCTGACCGTGCCGGCCGAGCTGGCAGAGGCGTTGGTCTCCGCGGGCGGCCCGGTGCTGCTCGTCGACGACCTCTCGGACAGTGGCTGGACGCTCGCGGTGGCGGCGCGGCTGCTGCGCAGAGCCGGTGCTGAAGGGGTGTTTCCGCTGGTCCTGGCCGTTCAGACGTGACATGGAGCTGTACCAGTGGCGAGTTCAGGCGGGGATATGGCAGGCATATACCCGCATTGCGGACGACGGCGTCAATTGCTCGTTGCCGCACGCCGATACGCCAGCGAGAATTGGAACCGTCCCCGCACGGCCCCACCCGGCCCATAAAGGCCGTGCCGCGGCGTCGCCCCCGTCCGACCCAGCCCGCACTGTGGGCGCGTATGCGAAGGGAGGAACGTGACCTTCGGATTCGCTCCGTCCGCAGCCACTTCGGTCAGTACACCCGCCGACTCCGCCAGCCGCCTCGCCAGAATGCTCCAACCCGCCGAATGGGCGGAAGCCGGTATACCGCTGCTGCGCAACCCCCGTGAGGTGGTCAGCGGTCTGCACAGCAGGCACCGGCCGACCCCGTCGACCGCCGTCGTGGCCGTACTGGATCACGAGGAACGGCTCGCCGCCAGCGCCTCGTTCGCACCGCGAGCGGCGCCGGTCGACGGCTGGGAGTTCCGTAACGCGCTGTTGGCGCATCTGCGCCGCGTCATCCCGCACGACCTGCGCCGTCGTACGCCGGTGCGCACCGCCGTCCTGCTCTACTGCCGTGAGGGCGACGAACGGTGGACGGAGGAGGACGGGGCCTGGATGTGGGGGTTGCGGGACGCCTGCACCCTCCATGGACTGCGCTGCGGCGCGTACATCACGCTGACCCGCGGCGGCTGGCAGGTGCTGGGCGAGGACCGCGGTGGCCGACGGCCCAACTCCGAGTCCCCACCCACCGCTCTGGCCGAGACACTGACCGATCCGGAAGCGCCGCCCATACACGGAGGCGGCGGGGCGATGGAGGCACTGCACCGCACGGCTGCCCGTTGAGCAGCCGGGCGGCCGCCGCTCGCCCGGCACGTCACAGCGGCCCGGCCGCCCCCCGAACGGGCAGCCGGGTCAGGCCGGACCGGTGGTCGTACGGCTCAGACGCCCGCGCCGAGCACGGTGTTGATCCGCTTCGAGTCACCGCACACCACGAGCAGCGCGGCGGCTCGCTCCCTGGCCAGGGGAAGCACCCGAGCGACGGCGTCGTCACCGCCCCCGTTGACGGCGACGACCACGACAGGCCGCGACTGAGCACGGGCCGCCGCGCCGCCGTCCGCGAAGAAGACGTCCTCGCGGGCGTCGTGCTGAGCCCAGTAGGCGGCTTCGCCGAACGACAGCTCGTGGGTGGCCCACGGGTGCTGTTCCCCGGTGGTGAGCACCAGGATGTCGCCCGGCGCCCGCCCCGAGTCGAGCAGCAGATCGACCGCCTCTTCGGCGGCATCGAGCGCACCGCGGACCGGAGCCGGAATCAGCTGGATCTGGGGGACGGAAGGAGTGGTGGCGCCGGAAGCCTGGGGCTGCCCGGCGGAGTTGTGCGAGCGCTGCGCCGGCGGCGCGGGCCTCGCGGGGCCGGGGCCCGGACGTCCGGGCCGCGGCGTCGCCGCGGAGCGCGGCCCGGGGACGGGACGCGGACCGGGTACAGGACGAGGGGTCGGCGCCGTACGGCCGTTGGCCGGAGTTGCGCTGGCACCCTGGGCTCTCTCGTGAATCTGAGGCTCCTGAGGGATGAGAGGCATGACTGGATGTCTATCAAACACCGGTGCGAAAAGCATCGGCAGGTGGGGATATTTGTACCCATGTCTGCGGGCGCGAGCCACACAGACCCAAGGTTCACCGGAAGTTCCGGAAGTGGGACCTTCCAGAAATCGGCAGTTCAGAAGTCGAAGCCGAGCTGGCCCCCGCTTTCCATAGCCGCGGCCTCCACGGAGACCCGGGCCTTCTTGAGATGCCGCCACTGGGGCAGCGCGTCAAGATACGCCCACGAGAGCCGGTGGTGCGGTGTGGGCCCCCACTCCTTCAGTGCCGCCTTGTGCACCGGTGAGGGGTAGCCCGCGTTGGCGCCGAACGCGTAGGGAACGTACTCCTCGGCCGACGCGCCGAGTTCGGCCATGATGGCGTCCCTGCGCACCTTGGCGAGTACCGAGGCGGCAGCCACCGAGACACAGGACTGGTCGCCCTTGATGACCGTACGCACCAGCCAGGTTCCTCCGAGGTAGTCGTGCTTGCCATCGAGGATCACCGCGTCGGGCCGTACCGGCAGCGCTTCCAGGGCGCGTACGGCGGCGAGCCTGAGCGCCGCGGTCATTCCGAGGGCGTCGATCTCCTCCGGGGAGGCGTGCCCCAGCGCGTGCGAGGTGACCCAACCCTTCAGCTCATCGGCCAGCTCCGTACGGCGCTTGGGGGTGATCAGCTTGGAGTCGGTGAGACCGGCCGGAGGTCTGCGCAACCCCGTGACAGCCGCGCATACCGTGACCGGACCGGCCCACGCTCCGCGCCCGACCTCGTCGACGCCGGCGATGATCCTGGCTTCGGTGGTGGCGCGCAGCGAGCGCTCAACGGTGTGCGTGGGTGGTTCGTACGGCATGGCACCAGCAAGGTTACGCCGCGCGGACGCCGCGCGACAGACCGGGTACCGGCCGTGGTGTCCGCCCGTTGCATCGGGACGCCGGGTACGGGAAATCCAGCCGGATAAAGGACGCCCGGTACAGGTCGCCGGGTACGGGACGTTCGCAGGGGGCGTCCCGTACCCACGGACGTTCAGGGCCTGTCGAGTTGGCGCCCCAGCCCATAGCAGGTGGAGGACGCGTCGACCCCCAGCGTCGCCACGATCTCGCGAGCCCTGCGCTCCGACCAGCTCGTCGCGTACCAGGGCTCCGACGCGTCCCCCAGATTCCGGGCGATACCCGCCAGGGCACACGAACGCAGCGGCTCGGGCAGCCGGTCCAGCGCAGGCGCGGCATCGGCCGAGAGTTCCTGGAAGTACTGGATGTCGATCTTGTGCGAACGCTCGTACCGCTGCACGTTCCGCTCCGCGACGAGCGCGTCCGGCGAGATCAGACCGTAGGCCAGCACGGCGGCACCCGCACTCGCGGCGACGGCGCGCGGCAGCCACCGTCCGCCGACAGCCCCGGCCACCAGGATCAGGACGATCACCACACCGAGCCACAGCTCCATGGCCGCCACCGAGACACGCAGCCGGGTGAGCCCGTAGGCGTCGACATACAGATCCATCCGGCGCAGCGCCGCGGCGACCACCACGAGGGTCAGCACACACAGGACGCCGAGCACGGCCCGGACCAGGGTGGCGTCACCGGCTCCGTCACGCGGGGCCCATCGGCGGGCGAGCCCGATCACCAGGAGGACGAGCAGGGTGGCCCAGAGCAACTGCCAGAAGCCTTGGCGCGCGTACTCCGCGTAGGTCAGACCGGTCTCCCGCAGGACCTTGTCGTATCCGCCGAAGAGCACGGCGAGCTGGATGGCGATGAAGGCCGCGAAGAGCAGATTGAGCACGATGAGCGGAAGCGCCCATTCCATCCGGCCACGAGCCCGCCCGGGGGTTACGGTGATCCGGTCCCAGCGCAGCGGCGCGGCAGCGGTGTGGGCGGCGCCGAGCGCGCCGACGAGCCCGATCGCGAACAGCACGAATCGCCAGGGCCCGTCGCCGACCGAGACGTCGGGGCTCAACTGGCCGAGCAGATCGGCGAACGCCGCGTCGGCGTTCGCGAAGAGGGTGCCGAACACGATCAGCAGTACGGCCGCGACCGCCACGGCGCGGACGACCGGCATCACGCGTCCGCGCGCCCCTCCGGCGCGTGCCCGCAGGCCGCGCCACCCCCAGAGCGTGCCGGGTCCGAGGGAACCGAGCAGGCCCAGCGGGCCGAACACGACCCCCGGCCAGGTACGGCAGCCATGCAGGGCGAGCGAGCCGAGCGCCAGCGCGGAGACGATCGCGAGGAAGGTCGGCAGCCCGGCGTCCCGCAGCACGGGGACGGCGAGCAGCGCGATGCCGCCGAAAGCCCAGGCCAGTGTCCAGACGCGCGGCCGACGACCGGCGGTCTCCGCCGCGAAGTAGGCGGCGAGCGCCGCGGGCACCGCCACGATCAGCAGATTCAGGCCGAGTCCGTCACCCAGCAGCAGGGCGCTGAGCAGGGCGGACGCCAGGACCGACCAGAGCGTGGCGACACGGATCGGGGCAGCGGTGCGCGGCTGGATCTCGGTGAGCCAGCGGGGTGGCTCGCTACGCTGCGGCTGCCACTGCTGCCAGTCGGGCGGGGCCGGTGCGCCCTGACGTTGCTTGGTGAGTACGGGTCCTGCGGAGGACCGACGGGCGGGGTCTCCCGGACCCCGCGCGTCGACCCGCCCTTGGCTGTCGCCCCGTCCCTGGCTGCCGGCCCGCTCTCGCTCCTGCCCCTGCCCCTGTTCTCCGTCGGATCTCTGCGTTTTGCCCGAATCTGTCACGGGACCCCCTCCCGGCCGGGTCCCTCGCGGCAGTGGAGCGGCGCGTACGGCCCGGCGTCTCGTCGGCGCACGCCCCTCGAAGATCACCGGGGCGGCGTGGCGGACAGAGTAACCGCGCGCTCCCGCCCCTCCCCGTTTCCGGGGGCAGGTGTGGCAGGACCGTGACAACCACAGCCATGACAACCACAGTCGTGACGACTACAGCCGTGACGACTACGGCGGCGACGGCGACGGCGACGACAGCCAGCCCGGCAGCGCTTCCGTCCGCTCCAGCCAACGCGCCGGTGGCGACCCGGTACTCGCCGCGGAGATCACTCCCCCCGCGATGGCACACGTCGTGTCCACATCGCCGCCCACCTGGGCCGTGGTCCAGAACCCCGCTTCGAAATCACCGAGAGCCCGCGCCGCCGACCAGAGGGCGAACGGGACCGTGTCGTGCGCGCTGGTCCGCCGCCCGCAGCCGAGAACCGCGGCCACTGTGCCCGCGTCGTCGTAATCCAGCATGTCCCGCGCCCGGCGCAGCCCCGCCCCGACCGCGCTGCGCGGCACCAGCGCCACCACTCCGTCGAGCAGCGCCGCCGGCGCCGGCGGTCCCGAAGGATCGGCGGCGAGAGCCGCTGCCGCCGCCACCGCCATGGCGCCCACCACGGCCTCGCGATGCTGGTGTGTGGTGTACGCGGAGATCTCGGCCTGATGCGTGGCCTGCTCCGGATCGCCCGCGTACCAGGCACCGAGCGGCGCGATCCGCATGGCGGCCCCATTGCCCCACGAGCCCTGCCCGTTGAACAGCGCTGCGGCCAGTTCACGCCAGTCGCCGCCCTCCCGGATCAACCGGAGCATGCGGTTCACGGCCGGGCCGTAGCCGCGGTCGAAGTCATGGTGCTCGGCGAAGGACCGGGCCAGTGCGTCCTGGTCGATACGGTGATGCGCGGCCAGTACGGCCAGTACCGACGCGGCCATCTCGGTGTCGTCGGTCCACTGCCAGAGCCCCGGCGGCAGCTCGCGCCGTTTCAGCAGTGGATAGTTCGAGGGGACGAAGAACTGGGAGCCCAGAGCGTCTCCCACGGCCAGTCCGCGCAGACTCGCCAGGGCCCGTGCGTAGCGCGGATCGGTGGACCGGCCGGGGGTGGATCCGTTGGCTTGGGCTCCAGTGGGCGCGGGTTCAGCGGGTGTGGAAGCAGAAGGTGTGGACTCAGAGGGTGTGGAATCAGAGGGTACGGAATCAGCGGTCATCGCATGGTCATTCTATCCAGTTCGCCCGTAGGGCTCAGGAGTGCGCCAGCGCTCGAACGGCCGGTCCAGCGTGTACCTGCCGTCCGCACCGAGCAGCAGTGTTCTGGTCTCCCCGTTGCCCGGGTTCGACAGGGATTCGAACTCCGCCACCGACCAGTGGAACCACCGCATACAGAACAACCGCATGGTCAGCCCATGGGTGACCAGCAGGACATTCTCCGGCGAGTCGGGCGTCTCGAAGCTCCGGTGCAGGGACTCCAGGAACGCGCCGACCCGATCGTAGACATCGGCGCCCGACTCGCCCTGTGCGAACCGGTAGAAGAAGTGCCCGTACGCGTCCCGGTAGGCCTTCTGCTGCCGTACGTCCTCGCGGTCCTGCCAGTTCCCCCAGTCCTGCTCACGCAGCCGGGGCTCCTCCCGTATCCGCACCAGCTCCGGGTCGAGGCCGAACGCCGCGAACGTCTCGTGAGTGCGGCGATAGGGCGAGACGAAGACGCTGACCGGCTCCCGGCCGAACAGCTCACGCAGCCGAACGCCGGTCTCCAGGGCCTGCCGCCGCCCCTTCTCGGTGAGCTTCAGGGCATGGTCGGGCTCGCGTTCGTACACCGTGTCGTCATCGTTGCCCACCGACTCGCCGTGCCGGACGAGGACGATGCGCCGTGGTCGTGCCATGCCAAGACCCTAGTGCCCCTCCCGGTGCCCCTCCGGGTGACCCTCCCGACAGGCCGTGCCGGGCTGCGGAGGCCATGCGGGGCCGGCCAGGGTCAGACCGTCTCAGACCGTCCACGTCGATTCGAGGTCGACGACATCTCCCGCCAGCGCCGCCACATCCGCGGCCGTCTGCGCGCGCAGCGTCAGCCGCTCCACGCGTTCGACCCGGTACTTTCCGTGCTCGGCCGCCGACTGCCACATGGACAGCACGATGAACTCCTGGCCGGGCGCCTCCCCGAACAGCCCCCGCACCATCCCGGGCGACCCCGCCATCGCGGGGTTCCAGACCTTCTCCTGCATCAGCGCGAAATGCTCGACCCGGTCCTCGTGCACCTTGCAGTGCGCGACCCGCACCACATCGGCGTCGGTGAAACGCGGCTCGAAACCGGTTTTCACGTCGAAGCGGTGGTCGAAGAGTTTGACCTGGATGTCACGGTGGGTCCCCACCTGTGCGGCGGCGAGCCGGTCATGTGAGCGCGCCATGA
Source organism: Streptomyces sp. NPDC094034 (assembly GCF_040303865.1). Taxonomy (NCBI): domain Bacteria; kingdom Bacillati; phylum Actinomycetota; class Actinomycetes; order Kitasatosporales; family Streptomycetaceae; genus Streptomyces; species Streptomyces sp. NPDC094034. The sequence goes on from NZ_JBEOUD010000003.1 coordinate 215,334, forward strand.
ACGAGTCGTAGAACGCGCGGCTCTCCCAGAACGAGAAGACGTGCGCGACGCCCGGCCTCGCTCTGCTCCATCCTCCGCTTTGTCCCCTGAACCCCGGCTCACCGAGCAACCCCGCCCATTTCCGCTGCCCGCGCTCGAAACCTCGACGGTCGGTCACGGTGCAGCGAATCCACTTGACCAGCACCGCGCCATCGTACGGCGCGGAACGTGGCATCGGTCACGCCTGTCGTGGACGTGGGTGAGACGTGAAAGAGACGCGCAACGGACGGCGAACGAGACGAGTATCGGCCAACGTGGCGTCAACTGGACTGATCGCGAGGCGGATTGTCGGTGCCCGGGACTAGCCTTGGGTCCAAGGCTCGGAGATCCGGCCCGGGTTCGGAAGAGGGGGAAGACTGGTGAGCAGCCTCAACAGAGGGGTGGAGAAGATCGAGGTCACGCTCAAATGGGACCCCAGTCCGCTGGGCGCGCCTCCACACGATCTCGACCTGGTCGCCGCGACGTACACGTCCGGCACCCCGAGCGGCGCCCCCGCCTATCTCGTGCACTTCGACAGCCGTTCACCGGACGGCACGATCACGCTGAGCCGGCAGAGCCGGACGGGCCAGGGCTTTGGCTCCGACGAGGAGATGACGCTGGAGCTGGTGCGGCTGGCACCGTCCTTCACCCGCGTGGTGGTGGGCGTGGTCATTCAGCAGCGCGACGGGCGGCGGACGTTCGGGGACATAGTCAATGCCTCGGCCCGCGTCCGCGAGGGATACACGGAGCTGGCGTCCCATGGCTTCGCCGGGGTGGCGGGTTCCACGGCCGCGACGTTCGCGGAGTTCACCCGGGACTCCTCGGGTGCCTGGCACTTCGAATCGGCGGTCCGCGGATTCGACACCGACCTCCAGTCCTTCGGCGGCCTGATGGGCGGCGCCTGACGGACGGCGCCTGATGGGCGGCGCCTGACCGACGGCATGGGTAGCGTCTGATCCATGCCCCGAGGGCTGCGTTCGGCCTACGGCCGACCGGACAGGACCGAGGGGCGGCGGCCACTCGGGCCGCCGCCCCTCGGGGGGTGTCAGGTCGGGGGGTTATCGCGCTACGCGCCAGGCCTCAGCTGCAACCGCTGGTGGAGCCGCATCCCTCGCAGATGTAGCACGACCCGGCCCGCTGCATCTTCGTACCGCAGGAGAAGCAGAGCGGTGCGTCGGCGCTGATGCCGAGCTGCATCTCCACCAGTTCGGCCGAGGTGTGCGCCTCCTTGGGCGCCGGTACCACGGCCGCCGCCGGCGCGGCGGGGGTCGGGGTCACCGCCTTCAGCGTCTCTTGCCGGCGCGGGGCCGACTGGACCAGGCTCTCGATGTCGATACCGTCATCGTCCATCGACGGCTCGTACGAACCGGTGTCCAGGTGGCGCTGGCGCTCCTCGGCGGAGTGGATGCCGAGGGCCGAGCGGGTCTCGAACGGAAGGAAGTCCAGCGCGAGACGGCGGAAGATGTAGTCGACGATCGACTGCGCCATCCGTACGTCCGGGTCGTCCGTCATACCGGCCGGCTCGAAGCGCATGTTGGTGAACTTCGATACGTACGTCTCCAGCGGGACGCCGTACTGAAGACCGACCGAGACCGCGATCGAGAAGGCGTCCATCATGCCGGCGAGGGTCGAGCCCTGCTTGGACATCTTGAGGAAGACCTCGCCGAGACCGTCGTCGGGGTAGGAGTTGGCGGTCATATAGCCCTCGGCGCCGCCCACCGTGAAGGAGGTGGTCAGACCGGGACGGCCCTTCGGGAGACGCTTACGGACCGGGCGGTACTCAATGACCTTCTCCACCGCCTGGCGGATGGTCTCCTCGGCCTGATCCGCGACCTTCTCCGCGACCTTCTCGTCCTTCTTCTTCGCGGAGAGCGGCTGACCGACCTTGCAGTTGTCGCGGTAGATGGCGAGCGCCTTGACGCCCATCTTCCACGCCTCGAAGTAGACCTCTTCGACGTCCTCGACGGTGGCGGTCTCCGGCAGGTTCACCGTCTTCGACAGCGCGCCGCTGATCCACGGCTGGATCGCCGCCATCATGCGGACATGGCCCATGGCGGAGATGGAGCGCTCGCCCATCGCGCAGTCGAAGACCTCGTAGTGCTCGGTCTTCAGGCTCGGCGCGTTGATCACATTGCCGTGCTCGGCGATGTGGGCGACGATCGCCTCGATCTGCTCCTCCTGGTAGCCCAGCCGGCGCAGGGCCTGCGGGACGGTGCCGTTGACGATCTGCATCGAGCCGCCGCCGACCAGCTTCTTGAACTTGACCAGCGCGAGGTCGGGCTCCAGACCGGTGGTGTCGCAGGACATCGCGAGACCGATGGTGCCGGTGGGCGCGATGACCGAGGCCTGCGCGTTGCGGAAGCCGTTCTTCTCACCCAGCCGGAGAACGTCCTGCCAGGCCTCCGTGGCCGCGGCCCAGACCGGGGTGTCCAGGTCGTCGACCCGGGGCGCGGTGGCGTTGGCGTCGGAGTGCTGCTTCATGACGCGCTTGTGCGGCGCGGCGTTGCGGGCGTAGCCGTCGTACGGGCCGACGACCGCGGCCAGCTCCGCGGAGCGGCGGTACGAGGTGCCGGTCATCAGCGAGGTGATGGCCCCGGCGAGCGAACGACCGCCGTCGGAGTCGTACGCGTGACCCGTCGCCATCAGCAGGGCGCCGAGGTTGGCGTAACCGATGCCGAGCTGACGGAAGGCGCGGGTGTTCTCACCGATCTTCTGCGTCGGGAAGTCCGCGAAGCAGATGGAGATGTCCATCGCGGTGATGACCAGCTCGACGACCTTGGCGAAGCGCTCGGACTCGAAGGACTGGTTGCCCTTGCCGTCGTCCTTGAGGAACTTCATCAGATTCAGCGAGGCCAGGTTGCACGAGGTGTTGTCCAGGTGCATGTACTCACTGCACGGGTTCGAGCCGTTGATCCGGCCGGACTCGGGGCAGGTGTGCCAGCGGTTGATGGTGTCGTCGTACTGGATGCCCGGGTCGGCACAGGCCCACGCCGCCTCCGCCATCTTGCGGAAGAGGGACTTCGCCTCGACCTCTTCGATGACCTCGCCGGTCATCCGGGCGCGCAGACCGAACTTGCCGCCCGCCTCGACGGCCTTCATGAACTCGTCGTTCACTCGGACCGAGTTGTTGGCGTTCTGGTACTGGACGGACGTGATGTCGTCGCCGCCCAGGTCCATGTCGAAGCCCGCGTCACGCAGGGCGCGGATCTTCTCCTCCTCCTTGACCTTGGTCTGGATGAAGTCCTCGATGTCGGGGTGGTCGACATCGAGGATGACCATCTTCGCCGCGCGGCGGGTGGCGCCACCGGACTTGATCGTTCCGGCGGAGGCATCGGCACCGCGCATGAAGGAGACCGGGCCCGAGGCATTGCCCCCGGAGGAGAGGAGTTCCTTGGAGGAACGGATCCGGGAGAGGTTCAGACCGGCGCCCGAGCCTCCCTTGAAGATCATCCCCTCTTCCTTGTACCAGTCGAGGATCGAGTCCATGGAGTCGTCGACGGAGAGGATGAAGCAGGCCGAGACCTGCTGCGGCTGGGGCGTGCCGACGTTGAACCACACCGGCGAGTTGAAGCTGAAGACCTGGTGCAGGAGGGCGTACGCCAGCTCGTGCTCGAAGATCTCGGCGTCCGCGGGCGAGGCGAAGTACTGGTACTCCTCACCGGCCTTGCGGTACGTCTTCACGATCCGGTCGATGAGCTGCTTGAGACCGGTCTCGCGCTGCGGGGTGCCGACGGCCCCGCGGAAGTACTTGCTGGTGACGATGTTGACCGCGTTCAGAGACCAGAAGTCGGGGAACTCGACGCCACGCTGCTCGAAATTGACCGAGCCGTCGCGCCAATTGGTCATGACGACGTCACGGCGCTCCCAGACCACCTCGTCGTACGGGTGCACGCCGGGGCTCGTATGAATGCGCTCGATACGCAGACCCTTGCCGCCCTTGGTCCCCTTGGCCCGGGAACCTCGTGCCGAGCCGCTCGCCGTCTCTGTCATGCCGCCTCCCATATACGTACAAAAACGCGCTGAAGTGCCATGTTCTTCCCGTGGCACGGCGTGTGTGTCTGATGCCTCGGGTGCGCACAGGGCACCCGTGACAGGTCTTTGCCACCGCGGAGCGGCCAGGATCGGGCCGGCCGGTCAGTCCGCGGCGGTGGCGGGCACGGGGACGTGACCGGCCCCGTCGACGCCGGTTTCCTCTGAAGGGGGCCGCTCGCGCAGTTCCGCGATGGCGGCCTCGAAGTCTTCGAGCGAGTTGAACGCCCGGTACACGGATGCGAAGCGCAGGTACGCGACGAGGTCGAGCTCCTGCAGTGGGCCGAGTATGGCCAGCCCCACATCGTGGGTGGTCAGCTCGGCGCTCCCGGTGGCGCGTACCGCTTCCTCGACCCGCTGGCCGAGCTGCGCGAGGGCGTCCTCGGTGACCGGCCGTCCCTGGCACGCCTTGCGCACGCCGGAGATGACCTTGGTACGGCTGAAGGGTTCGGTCACGCCGCTGCGCTTGATCACCATCAGTGAGGCGGTCTCCACCGTGGTGAAACGGCGGGAGCAGTCGGGGCACTGACGGCGGCGGCGGATCGACGTCCCGTCGTCGGTGGTGCGACTGTCGACGACACGGCTGTCGGGGTGCCTGCAGAAGGGACAGTGCATGGTTCCCTACCCTCCTTCACAGCGCGACTGAATAGCCTCGGCGGGGCCCGGAAACGAGCCCTTCGAAGCACCCCCAGCATAGGCGATGGCCTCACCCCCGGAAGCGGGGGGACCACAACTTCTGGGTGGCTGCGACAATCCAACCACTAGATCTGGGGTTTGACTGCATCCTAAGCCCCAGCGCGTGTCGCGTGTCGAGGCGGGTGCCGGGGCAACCGCCCGGGGCCTCGCGGACCGGCCACGAGAGTACGGGAAGGGCGCGGCGCGCGGCCTTCCGGGCCGCCCGGTGGAACACTGGTCCCCGCCACACGGAGCAGCGGCCGGGAGCCGGAGGGTACGGTGGCGAGCGGCCCCGTACCGCGGCCGTGGAGCCTGCCCATACACCCAGTCACATGCTCAAGGCGGACTCTCCGCAGTTTTTCACTCGAACGTGTGTTTGGCGCAACCTTTCGAAAGCTACTACCGTTGTCCAGCTAGGGAGAACATTTCGAGAGGGGCCGACGTGACCACCACCGCAGACAGCGCCACCATCACTGCCCAGGACCGCTCCCAGAGCCGACTCGAGCCGGTGCATGCCATGAATGACGTACTCACGAACCCGGAGGGCGCCAAGCCCACGCGTTCGTTGCCCGGTCGGCCTCCAGGAATCAGGGCGGACAGCTCCGGACTCACGGACCGGCAGCGAAGGGTCATCGAGGTCATCCGTGACTCCGTGCAGCGGCGCGGATACCCGCCATCCATGCGGGAGATCGGCCAGGCCGTGGGCCTCTCCAGCACCTCGTCGGTCGCCCATCAGCTGATGGCCCTGGAGCGCAAGGGCTTCCTGCGCCGTGACCCGCACCGGCCGAGGGCGTACGAGGTACGCGGTTCGGACCAGCCGAGCACCCAGCAGACGGACACGACCGGCAAGCCCGCCGCCTCGTATGTCCCGCTGGTCGGCCGGATCGCGGCCGGCGGGCCGATCCTCGCGGAGGAGTCCGTCGAGGATGTCTTCCCGCTCCCCCGCCAGCTGGTGGGTGACGGAGAGCTGTTCGTGCTGAAGGTCGTCGGTGACTCGATGATCGAGGCCGCGATCTGCGACGGCGACTGGGTGACGGTCCGCCGCCAGCCGGTCGCGGAGAACGGCGACATCGTCGCCGCGATGCTGGACGGCGAGGCGACGGTCAAGCGCTTCCGGCGGGAGGACGGCCATGTCTGGCTGCTCCCGCACAACGCGGCGTACCAACCCATCCCCGGTGACGAGGCGACGATCCTCGGCAAGGTGGTGGCGGTCCTGCGCCGGGTGTGAGTACTCCACCGGCTCCGACCGGGCCCCGGAACCCCTGCGCCGGTTCCGGGGCCCTGCTTTATGCCTGATTCCATGGCCTGTGCCTGCCCCCACGGCCTGCCGGCCTGCTTCAAGGGGTCTGCCTCCCACCACCCCGGAACAGCCCTCAGCGTCCGTCGGCCCGCGCGACCGCGTCGATCGACGCGAGGGAGCGCCGTACCTGATTACGGTCCGTCGTGTACCAGAAGTCGGGCAGTGACGCACGGAGAAAACCGCCGTACCGCGCGTTGGCCAGCCTGGGGTCCAGTACGGCCACGACGCCGCGGTCTCCGCTCGCCCGCACCAGGCGGCCGGCGCCCTGGGCCATCAGCAGCGCGGCATGCGTCGCCGCCACGGCCATGAACCCATTGCCGCCGGCCTCCTCGACCGCCTTCTGCCGCGCGCTCATCAGCGGATCGTCGGGACGGGGGAAGGGAATCCGGTCCATCACCACGAGCTGGGAGCTCGGGCCCGGCACATCGACGCCCTGCCACAGGGAGAGCGTGCCGAACAGACAGGTCTTCGGATCGGCGGCGAACGCCTTGATCAGCTCGCCGAGCGTCTCCTCGCCCTGGAGCAGGATCGGGGTGTCGAGCCTGCCCCGCAGCTCCTCGGCGGCCGCCTGGGCGGCCCGCATGGAGGAGAAGAGCCCGAGCGTACGGCCGCCCGCCGCCTCCACCAGCTCCGCCAGCTCATCCATCATGTCGCCGCGCGAGCCCTCCCGGCCCGGCGTGGCCAGATGGCGCGCGACATAGAGGATGCCCTGCTTGCGGTAGTCGAAGGGCGAGCCGACGTCGATGCCCTTCCACCGCGCGACCTCGTCGCCTTCGGTGCCCTCCGGCGCCAGGCCCAGCGAGGCACCCACGCCGTTGAAGTCGCCGCCGAGCTTCAGCGTCGCGGAAGTGAGCACGACCGAGCGGTCGGTGAACAGCTTCTCCCGCAGCAGTCCCGACACGGAGAGCGGGGCGACGCGGAGGGACGCGCCGAACCGGTCGTGCCGTTCGTACCAGACGACATCCCACTCGGAACCGTTGGCGATCCGCTCGGCCACGCTGTGGACGGACTCGACGGAGGCGAGCGCCTGCTTCCGTACGACATCCTCGTCCTGCACGGACTTGTCGCGGGTCGACCCGAGCGCCGAGATGACCGTACGGGCCGCGTCGCGCAGCGACATCAAGGCATAGCCGAGGTCCTCGGGGATCTCTTCGAGCCGCCCGGGGAGGGCCAGCTCCATCAGCCGCTCGAAGGTCTCGGCCGCCGTCTGGAGGGCGTCCGCCGCCTTCTCGTTCACCAGCTTCGCCGAGCGGCGCACGGCCCGGTGGACCTGCCCCGGGGTCAGCTCGCCTGTGGCGACTCCGGTGACCCGGGAAACCAGCTCATGGGCCTCGTCGACGATCAGCACCTCGTGCTGCGGAAGCACCGGGGCGCCCTCGATCGCGTCGATCGCCAGGAGCGCGTGGTTGGTGACGACCACCTCGGCGAGCTTGGCGCGCTCACGGGCCATCTCGGCGAAACACTCCGCGCCATAGGCGCATTTCGTCGCCCCCAGGCACTCCCGCGACGAGACGGAGACCTGGGACCAGGCGCGGTCGGAGACGCCGGGCGTCAGATCGTCGCGGTCGCCCGTCTCCGTATCGTCCGCCCAGTCCCGCATCCGCAGCAGGTCCTGGCCCAGCTTGCTGGTGGGCGCGGCCGCCTCGAACTGGTCGAAGAGGCCGTCCTCCTCGTCCTGCGGCATCCCTTCGTGCAACCGGTGCAGACAGAGATAGTTGGAGCGGCCCTTGAGCATGGCGAACTCGGGCCGCCGCCGCAGCAGGGGATGCAGCGCGTCGACCGTGCGCGGCAGGTCTCGCTCCACGAGCTGGCGCTGCAACGCCAGGGTGGCCGTGGCCACCACGACCCGCTCTCCATGGGCCAGGGCCGGCACCAGATAGCCCAGTGATTTACCGGTACCGGTGCCGGCCTGGACGAGCAGATGGGACGTGGTGTCGATGGCTTCGGCGACGGCCTCGGCCATGGTGACCTGGCCTGGCCGTTCCACGCCGCCGACGGAGCTGACGGCGGCGTGGAGGAGCTCGGGGAGTGATGGCTTCGTCATAGCCCGACCACCCTACGGGGCGCCGCTGACAGCGGAGGTCACTCGCCCGGCCGCCGGACGGCGAGCGGGTTGGGTACCGTACCGTGCACGGCGGCGTGCGGCCGGTGGGAGCGGTCCCGGTAGCCGTCGAGATGCAGCCGGTTCCGGTTGAGGCAGAGACGCTCGATACGGGGCGTGAGCAGGTCGAATATCTCGAACCGCTCCTTCAACTCCGGGAACCGGCCCTGGTAGCGCAGGATCTCGGCCCGTACGAGGGTCCAGAACTCGTCCTCGGACACGCCCAGTTGGTCCTGGCACAGCGGCGCGAGATAGCGGAACACGCCGACGAAGAGCCCTGAATGGATGAACTGGGTGAGAAAGGACGGCTCTTCCGTCAGAAGGACGCTCTTCACGTCCTCGGGCATCGACTCGTGCTCGGGCAACGGCCGCGCGCTGATGTTCACATCGTCCACGAAGTCCTTGATCGCGAGCCGTACCGGCACGTCCTGGGCGTCGAAGACCACGATGGCGTTCTCGCCGTGCGGAGAGAAGACCGTTCCATAGCGGTAGAGGAAGTGCAGCAGCGGCGGAAGCAGCGCGGCGAAGAGCCGCTGGAGCCAGTCGGCGGGCGTGAGTCCCGAACGGGCGACGAGTTCGGCGGTGAACGCCCGGCCGTGCGGATCCGTATGGATGAGCGAGGCGAGCGTACGGGCGCGCTCACCGGCTGTCAGGCGGGCCTGGAGGGGCTCGCGCCAGATCGCGCCGAGCAGTTCCTTGTACTGGTACGGAACTTCGGGGAGATGGTCGTAGAGGGGGTGTTCCACCGTTACGGAGGCGACTTCACCGAGCAGGATGACCCCGCAGTCGTCGCGGAGGAAGGCGTCCGCGTCGCGCACCCCGTGCATCCACGCGGTGACGGCGGGGGCGGCGAGTGTGCGCTCCGTGGGAAGACCGCGCCAGACAAGGGTGTTGAGGATGGAGAGCGGCAGTTTGACGGTGTGCCGCTCGGGCCGGCCGAGATTGAGGAAGGTACGGATGGACTGTTGCGGCAGCCGGAGATCTCCGTCGGTGGGGAGCGGGACGATCGCCCCCTCGGCTATGGCGGGGGCGTAGAGCTGGAGCAGCACCTCGTCCCACTGCCAGGGGTGCACGGGAAGGTAGAGATAGCCGGCCGGGTCGAGCCCCCGGTCGCGGAGCAGGGAGTCGAAGCGCTCGCGGACGGTGTCGTCGAGTTCGCCGGCGTAGAGCAGATCGGGCGTTCCCAGCGAGCCGACTCCCCGGTAGGTGGCGAGTGAGGTGCTGGCCGCGATCCAGGGAAGCTCGGTCGGTGTGCGGGCCTCGGGCGCCCACCGGTCGGCGTCGGTGGCGGAGAAGCCGCCCCGGCCCTTGTTGAGGACGATCCAGGGGTGGCCGGTCTGGTGTCCTTCGAGTTCCGCGTAGCCGAGGTCGGCGAGGCGTCCGGCGCTGAGGGCGGTGTGCTCAAGCTTGGCGTCGGCCGCGATGGTGGTGGTGAGTTCACGTACGAGATGGCCGAGGGTCGGGCCGTCGAGCGCGAGCAGCCGACGGGACAGCAGCAGAAAGCGCAGGGGATCGGTGAAGGGCCGGCCGTCGCAGGCGAGGGAGCCGGGATCGACGCGCCAACTGCCGTAGGCACCACGCCTCGCGCGGAAGGTGAGCGTCTCCCCCTCGTCGAGCGCGAGGACATACGGGAGACCACCCGTGGCGGTGTCCCGGCCGTCGGCGGCCTGGTCGGCCGACGGGACGGGCGCCGGCTCGATGATCTCCTCGTACGCGAATTCACCGAGCAGCTTGGCGAGAAGTCGGGCCGCGGCCCTCTCCCAGGTCGGGGCGTTCAGCTCGGGTGGCGAGAACAGCGCGGCCGGCTCGGTGGAACCGGTGGGACCGATGGAGTCGCCGGGGGATATGGGGCCGGTGGGGCCGGCGGAGTCATGGGTCGCAGGGGACGTCGGCACGTGGACTCCTCAGGGAGGGAACCGATGGGAACGAGCGGATCGAGCGGTGGTGGGCATCGCGCGGGGTGGCCAGGGGAGCCGATCGTTCACAGCAGGTCGCGCAGGGCGCGTTCGCGGACCATGAGAGCGGCTCGTTTGCCGGGCAGGTCGACTTCCGCGGAGAACCGGAATCCGGCGCTGAGGAAGGCGGCGACGGAGGGCGTGTTACGGAGGTCGGGCTCGGCGATGACGCGCCCGCAGCGCGGACGGTGGTCGAGGACGAGATCGGCGACGGCTCTGAGGAGGGTCGTGCCGACTCCGCGCCCACGGTTGGCCACGCCGCCCACCAGGAGATGGATCCCGGTGTCGTGCGGGCGAGCGGGGTAGTGCCGCGCGAGTGGGTCGAGGTCCGCGCGGTAGATCTCCCAGTAGCTCATCGGGACTCCGTCGAGCACGCCGAGACAGGGGGCGCTGCGGCCGTCGCCTTCGAGCTGGGGGCGCAGATGGTCGGCGGTGACCTCGTCAGGGCCCGCCAGCTCCCAGAAGGCGGCGACGGCAGGATCGTTCATCCAGCGGCTGATCAGCGCCAGATCGCGGGCGACGCGTACCGGCACGAGCTGGAAGACACCCGCGGATGTGGTGGCGGGTCCCCAACCGGCGGGGGCGTCGAGCAGATCACCGGCCGGGAGGTCGTCGTGCGAGGGGGTCAGGGCCACCGGATCGCCCTCCCCGAACAGTGCGACCAGCTCATCGGACAACCGCATGTCGACGGTGTCGTCGGGGCCCCCGCCGGTACGCGGGGTGGGGCCGGCATCGGTGTCGGTGCCGGCATCGGTGGGAGGCACAGTGGCGCTCTCCTCTCGGCGGTGCGGACGATTCGGGTCCTTCAACGGCGAACGGGGTTGGCGATGGTGACGTAGACGGACTGCGTGTCGACCGGCCCGACGAGTTCGTCCAGGCCGTGCAGCCGGGTGAGCAGATTGGCCTTGCAGCGGAGGGTGGGGGCCTCCAGCAGGAGCTCGGACAGCGGTGAGCCGAAGTGCGCCGCTCCGGCGAGGAACTGGCGGAAGGCGGCGATCAGGACCCTTTCGTCGGCGAGGCCCTGGGCACCGAACGCCCCGATCAGCCCGAGGACGTTGTTGATGCCGAGGTAGTAGGCGAAGCGTTCGTCGGTGACCTCGTCGGAGACGAAGGTGTCGCTGACGGCGCCGATACCGGGCAGCCGCTGCTCCAGCGAGGCGCGGTGGGATTCGCGGAAGTAGTAGCCCTGGTTGTCGCGGTAGCGACCGCCGACGGGCCAGCCGGCGGCGTCGAGGAGTACCAACGTGTTCTGCTGATGCGCCTCCAGGGCGATGCCCGCCGTACCGTCCAGCCAGAGCACCGGGCGTACGACCTGGTCCAGATAGCGCAGGAACCACTCGGCGGCCACGGCCCCGCCGGGGCGGCCGGTGCGGTCGGCGAGCGTGGAGATGAGCTCGGCCAGCCGTGACCTCATGGCGGTGCGGCCGGGAACGGGGCGCACGGCGGTGAGTCCGGCGATGCAGACGGCGTCGTCCCCGGCGGTGAACGGGTTGTGGCGCACCATCACATCGAGTCCGGTCACGGCTTCGCCGTCCTCGGTGTCGACGGCGAGCCAGGCGGGGTCGCGGACGATGTCGAAGCCGGGGTGGGCGGCCTGCCACTCCTTGGTGAGTCCGCCGCGCAGCAGCCGCTGGACCTCGACGCCGCGGTGCAGCTCCTTGCGGAGGTTCTCGCGGCGGGAGTTGGTGATGCGGACCCCGAGGGAGAGCTTGAGCATGGCGGGGGCGCCCGGCCGGTAGACCGTACGGATCGAGGACGTGGGGTGCCAGGGGGCGCCATGGGGGCCCAGGTCATGGAGGAGACCGGCGTCGAGGAGGCGGGCCACGGCGGGGCGGTGCCTCACCTCACGTGCCTGCCAGGGGTGGAGTGGCAGGGCGACGGCGTTCTCGGGAAGGGGGACGTCACCGAGGAGACGTGCCGTGAGCACCTCCGCGGGCAGGACACGGCCCTGCTCGGTCCAGGCGGAGTCGCCGGCGAGTACGGACCGGTCGACGGCCATCCAGTGCAGCGGGAACGAGCCGCGCGACTCCGGTGAGTAGAGCCGGGCTTCTGCCTCGGAGAGCCCTTCCCGGCTCTTGGGCGTGGGGTGCAGCGGATGGCCGAGGAGAAGCGACTGCTCGGCGGTGAGGAACAGGTCGGCGTCGGGGGCGGTTTCGGGGCGGCGTCGGCGCTCGGCGAGGAAGTCGGCCGTGTGGAGAAGGGAGTTGGCGACCCTGCCGACCAGTTCCCCGCCCTGGTAGCGGCCCGACTCGCGGCCGAGGAGAGCGGCGACGGTGACGGCCTCGGCGGCCGGGGCGTCCTGGGGGGCGCTCTCCAGGAACGGCATCCCGAAGCGGTGCCAGCCCGTCACCGACCAGTACCGGACGGGGACGAGGAGCGCGGTGCCACTGGCGTGGAGGGGGATCCGTAGGACCTGTCCCTCGGGGCGGGGCAGATCGTTCTCCCTGACCCAGCAGCGCAGCAGGTTCTCGACGGCCGCCGCGTCGGCCGCCTTCAGCGGGTCGGGGTGGTCGAGCTGATCGGCCGCGGGGACACCGGCGAACACATCGGCACCGGTGGCGGGTTGGCCCTCGAAGCCGCCCGTCGGCTGCCGTGGCACCGTCGTCGGCTCGGCGGTACCGGCGGCGTGGGACACGTCCTTCCCCCGGTCATGTCCTCCGGGGTGGGCGGTGGGGCGGCCGGTGGCCTCGGGCACATCAGGTGCGGGGGTGGAGTTCACGGCGGGGGCTTCCTTGTGAGGGTGTCCTGGGGGTGGTTCTAGGGGCTGGTTTCTCTCCGGCGGAGCGCGGCGCGCTCGGCGGCCGCCAGGGCGTCGGCGAAGCGGTCGAGGACCGCGACGGCCTGCTCGTCGGTGAGTGTGAGCGGCGGAAGGAGCCGTACGACGGAGGCCCGGCGGCCGCCAAGTTCCACAATGAGACCGCGGCTCAGACACTCCCGCTGGACGGCTGTGGCGAGGGCCGGATCCGGCGAAGCCGGATCGCCGGCTTCCGGCGCGACGAGTTCCACACCGATCATGAGACCACGGCCCCGCACGTCTCCGATACAGGAATGGTTGGCGGCGAGCCCTTGGAGCTGCCCCAGCATGCGCGCGCCGAGGATCGCGGCGCGGTCGGCGAGGTGGTTCTCCCGTACGTAGGCGAGGGTGGCCGCGCCGGCCGCCATCGCGAGCTGATTGCCGCGGAAGGTGCCCGCGTGGGCGCCGGGCGGCCAGCGGTCCAGATCCGCGTGGTAGACGATGACGGCCAGCGGAAGGGAGCCGCCGATCGCCTTGGACATCACCATCACATCCGGGGTGATCCCGCTGTGCTCCACGGCCCAGAAGGTGCCGGTTCTGCCGACCCCCGTCTGCACCTCGTCGGCGATGAGCGGGATGGAGCGGTCGGCGGTGATCTCGCGCATCCTGCGCAGCCAGCTGTCGGGGGCGGGGATCACCCCGCCCTCGCCCTGCACCGGTTCGAGGATCATTCCGGCGGGTGCGGCGAGGCCGCCCTTGGGGTCGTCGAGGAGGTTCTCGGTCCAGCGCGCGGCCAGTTCGGCGCCGCGCTCCCCGCCGATGCCGAACGGGCAGCGGTACTCGTACGGATAGGGCAGCCGGGTCACCCGTACGTCCTCGGCTCCCCCGGAGACGGCGAGCGCGCCTGCCGTCATCCCGTGGTACGCCCCGGTGAAGGCGAGGAGCCCGTCGCGGCCGGTGGCGGTACGGACGAGCTTGAGCGCGGCCTCGACGGCGTCGGTGCCCGCCGGGCCGCAGAACTGCACCCGGGCGTTCTCGGCGAACCGCGGTGGCAGGGTGGCGAACAGCTCGGTGGTGAAGGCGTCCTTGACGGGTGTGGCGAGGTCGAGGACATGGAGCGGCGCCCCCGAGTCGAGGACCTTCCTGATCGCGTCGAGGACGACCGGATGGTTGTGTCCCAGGGCCAGCGTGCCCGCGCCGGACAGGCAGTCCAAGTACCGCCGTCCGTCGGCGCCTTCGATGGTCAGCCCCCGTGCGCGCACGGGCACGATGGGCAGGGACCTCGCGTACGTGCGGGCCGCCGATTCCCGTAAGGACTGGCGCCGGAGGATGCCCTCGTGGGCGACGGTCGGTGCCGCTGGAGGGGGTTCTGTCACGGCCACGGCTGTCGGTCCTCCCGTTGTCACACGTCATGTCACAGTCAGTCGTCTGTCAGTACGGCGCTCGGCCGCCGAATGTTCGGCGGTGAACGCCGACTTGAGACCGGGCGCCCTTGAGACGGAGCGCCCGCCCCTTACGTACAAACGACGGAGAGTGCCAGGGATCACGGGCAGTCGAAAGATCCTTGGTCGCGGAACCGCGGCCCTGCCGCATGCCGTCCCCATCGGCACCGGCATAGTGGGGGGCCGTTGTCCCGGCTCCGGCATCGCGGCCGGGACGCGCCATCCGCTTCACCGTGCCAGACCGTTCTTCCGAATTGTCCGAAGTCCCAGGGGGATACACGCCATGCGACCCATTCGTCCAACGCTTGCCGCACGCCGTGGAAGGAGCACACGGCGCAGAACCTCCCCCGTCCTCGCCGCGGCCGCTATGGCCGCGGCGCTCGCGCTGACGGCCACGGCCTGCGGGCCGGAGGAGGACAACGCCACCGGCCAGGCGAGCGACGCCGCCACCGCCTCGTCCGACGGCAAGATCCAGATACCCGACGAGCTCAAGGACCGGCTCAAGGAGCACGGGTTCGATCTGGACAAGTGGAAGAACGGCGAGTGGAAGAACTGGGACAAGGACACCTGGCTGCGTGAGGCCAAGGACTACATCAACCCGATCATCGAGGGCCTCTGGGACCCGGACCGGATGCGGGAAGCGGAGAAGCCGCCGGAGAAGGCGGTCGACGATCAGGACATCTCCGGCGACGAGGGCGTGACCGACCCGACTCCGGAGCCGGTCACCGCGCGGGCGGTGAACGCGCCGTACCGCGAGAACGCCGCCGAGGCGGGCAAGCTGTTCTTCGACGGCCCCGACGGCTCGATGGTCTGCTCCGCGACCGTGGTCGAGGATCCGGCCAACCCCGGTAAGTCCAACCTGCTGTGGACCGCGGGCCACTGCGTGCACGCGGGCAAGACCGGCGGCTGGTACCGCAACCTCGCCTTCGTACCGTCGTACAACAACAGCGGTCTGTCGATGGCCGAGCTGGAGACGGCTCCCAAGGAGCGGATCGCTCCGGAGGGCGTGTGGTGGGCCGACTGGGCGCAGACCTCCGAGCAGTGGATCTCGCAGGGCGCCTCGACCGGCGGCCAGGGCGCGCCGTACGACTTCGCGGTCGTCCATGTCACCCCGGAGAAGGGCGGCACCGGCAAGTCCCTTGAGGAGACGGTCGGGTCGGCGCTGCCCGTGGAGTTCAACGCGCCGGCCACCCCCCAGATCGACGCCATGACGGCGACCGGCTACCCGGCGGCGCCGCCGTTCGACGGCCAGCAGCTCTTCCAGTGCCAGGACAAGCCGGGCCGGCTGTCGATGACGGCCGACGACCCGACGATGTACCGGATCGGCTGCACCATGACCGGAGGTTCGTCCGGCGGCGGCTGGGTCGCGAACGGCGCGGACGGCAAGCCCGCCCTGGTGTCCAACACCTCCATCGGCCCGGTCACGGCCGGCTGGCTCGCCGGGCCGCGTCTCGGTGATGTCGCCAGGGGCGTCTACGACGAGGTCAGCGAGAAGTTCGCCGGTCAGTAACGCTCGGGACGGCGGCAGCGGCCGGCAGAGTCGTACGAGCCGCGGCGCATGACACGAAGGCCCGCCCCCTCCTCGCGGTGGGGGCGGGCCTTCGTCCTGTCCGGGCTGCCGGGCTGCTTACGGTCAGCGGGCCGACCTTACGGTCAGCGGGCCACCGGCACATACGGGCTGAGCGCGGCTGCCAGCTCCTCGTGGACACGCGCCTTGACCACCGTGCCCTCCGGGGTGTGTTCCTCGGAAAGCACCTCGCCCTCGGCATGAATCCGGGAGACCAGCGCGCCCTCGGTGTACGGGAGAAGCGCCTCGACCTCGACCTCGGGCCGGGGCAGCTCCTCGTCGATGAGCGCGAGCAGCTCGCCGATCCCCTGGCCTGTACGCGCCGAGACCGCGATCGCGTACCGCTCCGCGCGCAGCAGCCGCTGGAGCACCAGCGGATCGGCCGCGTCGGCCTTGTTGATCACCACGATCTCGCGTACGTCCACCGCGCCCACATCGCGGATCACCTCGCGCACGGCGGCCAGTTGCTCCTCCGGCGCGGGGTGCGAGCCGTCCACCACATGCACGATCAGATCGGAGTCACCGACCTCTTCCATCGTGGAGCGGAACGCCTCGACGAGGTGGTGCGGCAGATGCCGGACGAACCCGACCGTGTCGGCCAGGGTGTAGATCCGGCCGCTCGGGGTCTCGGCCCGGCGGACGGTCGGGTCGAGGGTGGCGAACAGCGCGTTCTCCACCAGCACGCCCGCGCCGGTGAGCCGGTTGAGCAGGGACGACTTGCCCGCGTTGGTGTATCCGGCGATCGCGACCGACGGCACCTTGTGGCGCCGCCGCTCCTGCCGCTTGATCTCGCGGCCGGTCTTCATGTCCGCGATCTCCCGGCGCATCTTCGCCATCTTCTCGCGGATACGCCGCCGGTCCGTCTCGATCTTGGTCTCACCGGGACCGCGGGTGGCCATGCCGCCACCGCCGCCGCCACCCATCTGACGGGACAGCGACTGACCCCAGCCGCGCAGTCGCGGCAGCATGTACTGCATCTGCGCCAGCGCGACCTGCGCCTTGCCCTCACGGGACTTGGCGTGCTGGGCGAAGATGTCCAGGATCAGCGCCGTACGGTCGACCACCTTGACCTTGACGACATCTTCGAGATGGATCAGCTGGCCGGGGCTCAGCTCACCGTCGCAGACGACGGTGTCGGCGCCGCTGTCCAGCACGATGTCCCGCAGCTCCTGGGCCTTGCCGGAGCCGATGTACGTGGCCGGATCGGGCTTGTCACGGCGCTGGATCACGCCGTCGAGCACCAGCGCGCCCGCCGTCTCGGCGAGCGCCGCCAGCTCCGCGAGCGAGTTCTCGGCGTCCCGCACCGTCCCCGAGGTCCAGACGCCGACCAGCACCACGCGCTCCAGGCGCAGCTGCCGGTACTCGACCTCGGTGACATCTTCCAGCTCGGTGGAGAGGCCCACCACACGCCGCAGCGCGGCGCGCTCGGAGCGGTCGAACTGATCGCCGTCCCGGTCTCCGTCGATCTCCTGGCTCCAGGCGACGTCCTCTTCCATCAGGGCATCGGCCCGAAGGCTTTCGGTGCGGTGGTCCGCGAAGCGCTGCGCGTCCTGGGAAGGGGAGGAAGAGGAGGTCATTGGATCCTTACGTCGAGAGAATTCTGGTACGTCGGTCACAACGCGTGACGGCGGGAAATGATTCCCGGCCGCGGTGCCGACACATCGATGGTGGCACGGTTCGGTCCGGCCGTCACTCCGGTTTCACGCTCTGTTCCCGGACCGTGCCCCCAGTGCCGTGGGGCATCCGGTGCGGCGCCCCGTACCGGTTCCGCGGGGCGTTCTGGTTCCGCGCCGGTGCCTCGGAGCGCCAGTCGGGGTGGCCGGGCATCGGCGGAGTCTTCTGCCGGTACAGCCACGCCTTGAAGAACGCGGAGAGATCACGCCCCGCGGTGGTCGACGCCAGCTCGATGAAGTCGGTCGTGGTCGCCGTCCCGTCCCGGTGGATCCGTACCCAGTCCCGCTCCAGGCGCGCGAAGGCCGTCTCGCCGATCTCGTGCCGCAGCGCGTAGAGCACCAAGGCGCTGCCGTCGTACATCACCGGCCGGAACAGACTGATCGGCTGCCCCGCGACCGGCGGCTCCGGGTCCGCCGGGGGGCCGCCCACCGCCCGCCAGCCGTCGGACTGCCGGTACGCGTCCCGCATCCGGGTCTCCATCGACTTCCCGGCGTGCTCCTGCGCGTAGCGCATCTCGTACCAGGTGGCGTGCCCCTCGTTCAGCCAGAGGTCGGCCCACCTGCGCGGGGAGACGCTGTCGCCGAACCACTGGTGGGCCAGCTCATGGACCATGACCGAGTCGACGTACCACTCCGGATATCCGGGCTCGGTGAACAGCGCCCGCTCGAAGAGCGAGAGGGTCTGTGTCTCCAGTTCGAAGCCGGTGTCGGCGGCCGCGATCAGCACACCGTAGTTCTCGAAGGGGTACGGCCCGACCTGCCGCTCCATCCAGCCGATCTGGTCCGGTGTCTTCTTGAGCCAGGGCTCCAGCTTCTGGCGGTCCGCGGCCGGCACCACGTCGCGTACGGGCAGTCCGCCGGGACCCTGGCGGCGCACGACGGCCGAGTCGCCGATGGAGACCTGGGCCAGTTCGGTGGCCATGGGGTGGCGGGTGCGGTAGGTCCAGGTGGCGACCGCGCCCGCGCGTGCCCTGCCTTCCTGTACGCCGTTGGCCACGGCCGTCAGCCGCGAGGGCGCGGTGATCCGGAAGGTGAAGTAGGCCTTGTCGGCGGGGTGGTCGTTGCCGGGGAAGACGCGGTGCGCGGCGTCGGCCTGGTTGGTCATGGCCAGTCCGTCGGTGGTCCGTACCCAGCCGCCGCCGTCGCCCGTCGGGTCGCTGGTGTGGCTGACGGTGATCCGCATACGCGAGCCGTCCTCGACCGCGGCGGCCGGTGTGATCACCAGATCCTCACCGGCTGTCGCGAAGCGCGCCACGGTGCCGTTCACCTCGACCGAGCGGACCTTTCCATGGGTGAAGTCGAGGTTGACCCGTTCCAGCCGTTGGGTCGCCTGTGCGTCGATCTTGGTGATGGCGTCCAGCGGTTTGCGGTTGTCGCCCCCATAGGTGAAGTCGAGGTCGTAGTTGAGCACGTCGTAGCCGGGGTTGCCGAGCTGTGGGAAGAGCGGGTCGCCGATGCCGAGCGGTTCGGGGGCGGGCAGGGTCGCGGCGACGAGGGTGACCGAGGCGGCGGCCAGCAGGGCGGCGCGCAGTCGGCGGTTGGTGAGGAGCATGATCCACGGCTACCAGCGCCTCCCCGGCGCACCGCGACGGCGCGCTCCGCACCCACCCGAAAGGGGCAGGTCAGAGCGCGGACACAGGCCGGATGCCGGGCGGCGCGCGGTTGACGAAGCCGCCCGGCGGAACGATCAGGCCGTCGCCGGATGCTGGGCGCGGCTGACGTCGTACACCCCCGGTACGTCGCGCATCGCCCGCATCAGACCGGGCAGGCCCGCCGCGTCGGGCAGCTCCAGCGTGTACGTGTGCCGTACGCGCTGCTCACTGGGCGGCTCCACGGTGGCCGCGACGATCGCGGCGCCCGCCGTGGCGATGGCTTCCGTGAGATCGGCGAGCAGCCGTGGCCGTCCGAAGGACTCGGCGTACAGCGTGACCCGGCACTCCGGGGCGTCCCCCCAGCTCACCGCGACGGGAGCGCGGTCGAGGGCCCGCATCCGCTCCACCGCCCGGCACTCCTGCCGGTGGACGGTGACCACACCGCCGCGCACCGCGAAACCAGTGACGGCGTCCGGTGGTACGGGCGTACAGCAGCCCGCCAGCCGGACCGTCGCGCCGGGCAGGTCCACCACGGCGTTGGCGACGTCCCGTCGGCCCGCGCTGACGGCGAGGGCCGCGCGGGGGGTGGCGGCGGGGAGTCCGACCGTTTCCGGATGCGCCGCGAGCCATCCCGTGATCGCGATCCGGGCGGCGGCGGTACGGGCATGGCTCAGCCACTCCGGGGAGGGCCCCGAGGCGGCGTCCCTGTCCAGCAGCAGCTGGACCGTGTCCCCGT
This sequence comes from Streptomyces sp. NPDC094034, assembly GCF_040303865.1. Taxonomy (NCBI): domain Bacteria; kingdom Bacillati; phylum Actinomycetota; class Actinomycetes; order Kitasatosporales; family Streptomycetaceae; genus Streptomyces; species Streptomyces sp. NPDC094034. Next base: position 235,156 of record NZ_JBEOUD010000003.1, read on the forward strand.
CGCTCAGGACCGTGCTGAGCGTCGCCAGCCGGCCGTTGACGCGTGCCCCGAGGCAGCCGTGGGCGGCTTCGCCGTACTGCGCGTATGCGGCGTCCACGCAGGTCGCTCCGGCCGGTAGTCCGAGCATGCCGCCCTCGGCGCGGAAGACGGTGATCTCCCGGTCCTGAGCGAGGTCCGCGCGGAGCGTCGTCCAGAAGGTATCCGGGTCGGGCGCCGACTGCTGCCACTCCAGGAGCCGGGAGAGCCAGCCCGGCCTGGTCGGGTCGGCGCGCTCACCGTCCCCCGGCTCCCCGGCGGACGCCGGCGCGGCACCGGCCGGGGCGGTGGTCCCGGCCGAGGACCCCGTACCGTCCTGTGCTCCCCCGCTCTCGACGGACGCGTACGGGTTGCCGAGCGCGACCACCCCGGCCTCGGCGACCTTGTGCATCTGGTGCGTACGGATGAGGACTTCGGCGACCGCCCCGTCAGGACCCGCGACCGCGGTGTGCAGGGACTGGTACAGGTTGAACTTGGGTGCGGCGATGAAGTCCTTGAACTCGGAGATGACCGGGGTGAAACAGGTGTGCAGCTCGCCGAGGACCGCGTAACAGTCGGCGTCCTCGGCGACGAGCACCAGCAGCCGGCCGAAGTCCGTGCCGCGCAGTTCGCCGCGTTTCAGCCCGGACCGGTGTACGGAAACGAAATGCCGCGGCCGTACGAGGACTTCAGCGGCGATACCCGCCTCGCGCAGCACCCTCCTGACGTCCTCGGAGATCGTCGCGAGCGCGTCGCCCGCGGTGGCGTTCTCGGCGATCAGGGCACGGGTGTGCGCGTATTCCTCGGGATGGAGGATCGCGAAGACCAGGTCCTCCAGCTCGGTCTTGAGGGCCTGTACACCGAGGCGTTCGGCGAGCGGGATGAGGACGTCCCGGGTGACCTTGGCGATACGGGCCTGCTTCTCGGGGCGCATCACCCCGAGGGTCCGCATGTTGTGCAGCCGGTCCGCGAGCTTGATCGACATCACCCGGACATCGTTGCCAGTGGCGACGAGCATCTTGCGGAAGGTCTCGGGCTCGGCGGCGGCGCCGTAGTCGACCTTCTCCAGTTTGGTGACCCCGTCGACCAGATAGCAGACCTCGTCACCGAACTCCGCGCGCACCTGGTCGAGCGTCACTTCGGTGTCCTCCACGGTGTCGTGGAGGAGAGAGGCCGTCAAGGTCGTGGTCTCGGCGCCCAGTTCGGCGAGGATCAGGGTCACGGCCAGCGGATGCGTGATGTACGGCTCGCCGCTCTTGCGGAACTGCCCGCGGTGCGAGGCCTCGGCGAGCACATACGCCTTGTGCAGCACACCGAGGTCCGCGTCCGGATGGTGCGCGCGGTGGGCGTCCGCGACATGGCCCATGGCATCGGGCAGCCTGTCCCTGGATGTGGGACCGAGTAACGCCGCCCGGCCGATTCTGCGAAGGTCGATCCGGGGAAGGCCGCGTCTGCGACTCACCTGGGCACCAGGGTTGGTGGCCTCTGCACTCATGGGCACCTCCGGCAGCTTCGACCGGCGGTGAAGAGCAAGGGCGCCCTGCGGGCCGGTGCTTGATGCTATCGAGCCCACCACGTGGAGCAGTCCCGCTCTCGCCCGGCGTGAAACGGATCACCCATTCGAGCGAGCTTCAGAGCGTGCGTGTTGCGAAGGCCGTTTCGAGCCAGGCCGGATCCAGATGCCCCTCCGCGACGATGACGGCGGGACCGGTCATCTCGATCTCGCCGTCCGGGTGTTCCGTGATGACGAGCCGTCCGCCCGGCAGATCCACGGTGTAGGCGACGGGGGCCCCGGTCACCGCGGGGTCGATGCCGTCCCTACGGGCCGCGGCGACGGCCACGGCGCAGGCGCCCGTACCGCAGGAGCGTGTCTCGCCGGAGCCGCGCTCATGGACGCGCATGGCGACATGGCGCGGACCGCGGTCGACGACGAATTCGACATTCACGCCGTCCGGATAGACGGACGCGGGGCTCACGGGCGGCTCGGAGAAGAGATTCCCCGCGTGCGCCAGCTCCTCCACGAACGCGACCGCGTGCGGATTGCCCATGTTGACATTCCGTGCGGGCCACTCCCGGCCGCCGACGGCCACGGTCACCCCGTCGTCGGGGAGGAGGGCACGCCCCATACGGACCGTGATGTCGCCGTCCTCGGCCCCGGTCACCGAGCGGCCCGCGCTCTTGGCGAGGTGCACACGCTTCACCCCGCCGCGCGTGGCCACCGCCAGATCGCCCGCCGTCACCTGGCCGGCGCGCTGGAGATAGCGGGCGAAGACCCGCACGCCATTGCCGCACATCTCGGCGATGGATCCGTCGGCGTTGCGGTAGTCCATGAACCACTCCGCCTCGCCGGCCATGGCGCGCGCCTCGGGGTGCGCGGCCGACCGCACGACATGCAGCAGCCCGTCGCCGCCGATACCGGCCCTGCGGTCGCACAGGGCGGCGACGGCGTGGGCGGGCAGATCGATGGCGTTGTCCGGGTCGGGGACGATCACGAAGTCGTTCTCGGTCCCGTGTCCCTTGAGGAAGGCGACCGGCGCGGTCGGGAAGGTGCTCACGGTGTCCATCGTACGAGCGGGGACCGACATCACCACCGCGCGGTCAGCGCAGCCGCGCGACCCGCCAGACGGCGAGGGCGACCAGGGCGGCGGCCACGGAGAGGTACAGGGCGATGACCCGCCAGTCGGGGCGCTCACCGGAGGCGCGGGTCGGCAGCCCCGGCCAGGTGTGGCCGACCCTGCGGGCGGCCATCATGGCCCAGCCCGCCGCGCAGCAGCTGATCAGCAGCCCCAGCATGGCGACCACCGCGCCGCCGTCCCCGGTGCCGAAGGCGAGGGGGAAGGCGAACATCAGCGAGCCGATCGCGGCGAGCCCCACGATCGGGGCGAGCTGCCAGATCCGCATCCGGCGCTGGGGACGCAGTTCGACCTCGACCTCGGGGGTCGTGGCCTCGTCCTCCGGACCGTCGGGGCTCAGCCCCGGGGAGGCGTCCGGGATGTCCGGTGCCGTGGGTTCTCTGTCGCGAGGGCCGGCCTCCATCGCCACGCGCCCTCCCCAATCGGACTTCACTGGTCGATCGATGCCCGATGGTCGATCGATGCTCGATGATGGCACGCCCGGAGGTACCGCAAGGGCGCACGGGGCGTCCCGATGCCATCACGTGATCAGGCTGTGACCGCTCGTTCGACCAACGCCAGCGCCCGGTGCGGCAGTTCCTCCCGGTGCTCCGATCCGCCGCCCAGCCAGTGCACCCGCGCGTCGCGACGGAACCAGGAGTCCTGCCGGCGCGCGAAGCGTTTGGTGGCGCGTACGGTCTCGGCGCGCGCCTCGTCATCGGTGCACTCTCCCGCGAGCGCCGCGAGCACCTGCTGGTAGCCGAGGGCGCGCGAGGCCGTACGTCCCTGGCGCAGCCCCCGGGCCTCCAGGCCCCGCACCTCGTCCACCAGCCCCTCGTCCCACATCCGGTCCACGCGCCGCGCGATCCGCTCGTCCAGCTCGGGGCGGGCGACATCGACGCCGATCTGAACGGTGTCGTAGACCGAGTCATGGCCCGGCAGATTGGCGGTGAAGGGCTTGCCGGTGATCTCGATCACCTCCAGCGCCCGGACGATACGGCGGCCGTTGCTGGGCAGGATCGCGCGGCCGGCCTGAGGGTCCGCGGCGGACAGCCGGGCGTGCAGGGCGCCGGACCCGCGCAGGGTCAGCTCGCTCTCCAGCCGGGAGCGAATCTCGGGATCGGTGCCGGGGAAATCGAGGGCGTCGATGGCACCGCGTACGTACAGTCCCGAGCCGCCCACCAGGACGGGGGTACGGCCCGCGGCGAGCAGCCGGTCGATCTCCGCCCTGGCGCGCCGCTGGTACTCGGCGACGCTGGCGGTCTCGGTGACCTCCCAGATGTCCAGGAGGTGATGCGGGACGCCGGCACGCTCCTCGGTCGTCAGTTTGGCGGTCCCGATGTCCATCCCCCGGTAGAGCTGCATGGAGTCGGCGTTGACGACCTCACCGTCGAGCTGCCGGGCGAGATGAACACCCAGATCGGACTTGCCGGCCGCGGTGGGACCGACGACGGCGATGACCCGCGGTGCGGTAGCTGCGCTTCTCACTGCCCCAGTCTCGCAAACACACAGGCCGCTCCCCGAATGAGTTACGTGACGGCACATGATCGGCTTCGTTGCCCGTTGCGAGGTTCCGGCCGCCGGTTTTGCGGCCGGTGCCCCTGGGCGACGCAAGGGGACGCTCCGGGCGGCGCGGAATTTCGCCCTCACGAGTAATGTATGGAGAAGATATGGGTGTTTTTTCACGGTTTCGCCGGAAGTCGGTAACCGCGTCAGAAGCGTCAACCGCGCAGGCACCGGCTACCACTCCCACGGCCGATCCCGCCGCGGACAGCGTTGTCGTGGCGGCGGAGGCCGAATCCGGGGAGACCGGAACGGTGACGGCCGAGCCTGCGGAGAGTGCCGGGCCCGAGCCGGCGGCGGCGGAGGGCGTGGAGATCCCGAAGCAGCAGTCGGCGGAGGCCGCGGCGGACAATGAGGCCGGGAAGAGCACCCGCAAGTAGGCTGCAAGTAGGCTGTTGTCTCCTCCGAGGGAAGGTGGCCCATGAGCTTCCTGGATTCATTGAAGGCCAAGATCGGCCCGGCCAAGAACAAGGTCGCTGACCTCGCGCAGCAGCACGGGGACAAGATCGAGCACGGGCTTGAGAAGGCCGCCCGCACGGTCGATCAGAAGACCAAGGGCAAGTACAGCGACAAGATCGACAGCGGGACGGGCAAAGCCAAGGACGCCCTGGGCAAGCTCGCTCACAAGGATGACGGCAGCACCCCGCCGCCACCGCCCGCTTCCTGATCCTCGACGCACAGAGGCCGGCACACCGGCCAGGACGGCCGCGAGGCGCTTGGCAGCGCTTCGTGGCCGTCGTTGTGTGTGCCCGGGGACAGCTTTCTTCCCGGGAACCACGTTCTGGGGGACCGCGTTCTTCTCGGAGACCGCGCCTTCTCCGAGACGGGGCCCGCGCTACGACCAGGCCGCGACGAGATAACCCACGCCGTAGGGCGCGTCCTCGTACAGCAGCTCGCCGCCCAGACCTGCCCCCTCGGCTGCGCCCGCGAGCACCTGCCAGGGTGCCCGGCCCGCCGCCTTGAGCGCGTACGCCAGCTCCGCGTCCAGCGCCGTCAACGCCGCCACGTCCGCCGTGCGCAGGGCCCGGGCCACCTCCTCGTCGAATCCGGCCGCCCGTTCGTCCAGATACCCCGGCGCCTTCAGCGAGCGGCATGCGCTGGCGTCGCCCATCACCAGCAGCGCCACCCTGCCGGCCCGCGCCGCGAGCTCCCGTCCCGTCCGAAGGCACGGCTCGGTATCGAGAGATTCCCCCACGCCCAGCCCACTGACGGGGGCGGCGGCCCAATGGGCGCGTTCGAGCAGCCAGGCGGCCACCGCCAGGGACGCCGGCAGCTCCCGTCCGGGGCTCTCGCCGGTACCCGCCCGCTTCGTGGCCGTGCCCGCGCCCAGGACGACATCGAGGTCCACGCCGAAGCCACGGAAAGAGCCGACGGCCCCCGAGGGGTGCTCTCCCCGGCGCTCCCGCTCGGCAGGTCCGACGACGATCAGCCGCTCGGGCCCGGCGGCCGCCAGCACCCCGAGGGCATCGGCGCACGCCGCGCGCGCGGCATCGAGCTCGGGGGCTGCTCCGGCGGCCACGGAGGGTACGAGCAGGGGCGGACTGGGACACATGGCGGCGGCTACGAGCATGATCCGCAGCCTAGACGAGCGAGTTCTCCGGCCCGCGCGCGCGGAGAGAGGCCGCACGGAGGGCGGGTTCCGACGGAGCGCGGTGCCCCGCGTACGGCAGGCCCCAGGGAGGGCGGGTACCCGCGGAAGGCGGGCACCCAGGAGAGCGGTGCCCCGCGGCCGGGCGGCTGCGCCGTCACTCGACGGAGCAGCCGCCCGTCACGGCCGGCAACGGGGCCGGGACCCCGACCGTGGGCAGCCCCAGCAGCACACCCGCGGGCTTCGCGGCCTCGGTCGCGTTCCGCAGGTCCCAGGCGTCTCCGGCGCGGGTGCGGCGTACCGTCCGTGTCGGTCCCTCGGCGAGCAGATGGTGCGGCGCGGCATAGGTGATCTCGACGGTGACCACATCGCCGGGACGCACCGCCTCGTCCGGCTTGGTGAAGTGGACGAGGCGGTTGTCGGGGGCGCGTCCGGAGAGCCGGTGGGTGGCGCCGTCCTTGCGTCCCTCGCCCTCCGCGACCATGACCTCCAGCACCCTGCCGACCTGCGTCTTGTTCTCCTCCCAGGAGATCTCCTCCTGGAGGGCGGACAGCCGCATGTAGCGCTCCTGGACAACCGCCTTGGGGATCTGCCCGGCCATCTCGGCGGCCGGGGTCCCGGGGCGCTTGGAGTACTGGAAGGTGAACGCCTGCGCGAAGCGCGCCTCGCGCACGACCCGCATGGTCTGCTCGAAGTCCTCCTCGGTCTCGCCCGGGAAGCCCACGATGATGTCGGTGGAGATGGCGGCGTGCGGGATGGCGGCGCGCACCTTGTCGATGATGCCGAGATAGCGATCCTGCCGGTACGAGCGGCGCATCGCCTTCAGGATGGTGTCCGAGCCGGACTGGAGCGGCATATGGAGCTGGGGCATCACATTCGTCGTCTCGGCCATCGCCGCGATCACGTCGTCGGTGAAGTCGCGCGGGTGCGGCGAGGTGAAGCGGACCCGCTCCAGGCCCTCGATCGCGCCACAGGCCCGCAGCAGCTTGGAGAACGCCTCGCGGTCCCCGATGTCGGATCCGTACGCGTTGACGTTCTGGCCCAGCAGCGTGATCTCGGAGACCCCTTCGGCGACCAGCGCCTCGATCTCGGCGAGGATGTCGCCGGGGCGGCGGTCCTTCTCCTTGCCGCGCAGCGCCGGGACGATGCAGAAGGTGCAGGTGTTGTTGCAGCCGACGGAGATGGAGACCCACGCGGCGTAGGCGGACTCGCGGCGGGTCGGCAGCGTGGAGGGGAATGCCTCCAGCGACTCGGCGATCTCGACCTGGGCCTCTTCCTGGACCCGGGCGCGCTCCAGCAGCACCGGCAGCTTGCCGATGTTGTGCGTGCCGAACACGACATCGACCCAGGGGGCGCGCGTCACGATGGTGTCGCGGTCCTTCTGCGCCAGACAGCCGCCGACGGCGATCTGCATGCCCGGCCGCTTGGTCTTCATCGGCGCGAGCCGGCCGAGGTTGCCGTACAGCTTGTTGTCGGCGTTCTCCCGCACCGCACAGGTGTTGAAGACAACGACATCGGCGTCGCCGTCGGCGCCGTCGGGCGCGCGGACATACCCGGCGTCCTCCAGCAGACCCGACAGCCGCTCGGAGTCGTGGACATTCATCTGGCACCCGTAGGTGCGTACCTCGTAAGTCTTCTCGCTCATCTCGCCCACCAGGGTACGGGGTCGGCCGGGACGGCTGCCCGAGGATTCCCGTGGCGCCCGGGCATCCTCCGGAGGTCGTGTCGGGCGGGGAACCGACCGTGGCGGGCACAAGACAGGGCCTGGCCCTTACGGGGAGTGAGCTGACAGGATCGGAGCATGTTCGGCCTCACGTCCCGTATCGGCCGCGTTCGCGCTCTCCAGGGCGCCGCCGCGGTGCTGGTGCTGCTCGGGCTGCTGCTGTGGTGGCTGCTCCCGATCGGGACGTCCGCGCCGAGCGGCTCGGTCACGTTCAGCACGGGCGTGACGAGCGGGGTCTATCAGCGGTACGGAACGCTGCTGAAGCAGGATCTCGCCCGTGATCTGCCGGATGTGTCGATACAGCTCCGTACGAGCGAGGGCTCACAGCAGAACATCGCGCGAGTGGCCTCCGGCGAGGCCGATTTCACCATCGCCACCGCCGACGCCGTCGCCAAGTACCAGCGGGACGGCAAGCCGGGCGCGGACCGGCTGCGCGGCTGCGCGCGGCTGTACGACGACTATGTGCAGCTGGTCGCCGCGAAGGACGCGGACATCCGTTCCACCGCCGATCTGCGCGGCAAGAAGGTGGGGGTGGGGCAGGAGGGCTCAGGGGTACGGCTGATAGCGGACCGGCTGCTGTCCGCCGCGGATCTCGACCCGCGCAAGGACATCGTCCCGTTCTCGGTCGGGATCGACACGATGCCGGGCCTTCTCGAACGGGGCGAGCTGGACGCCTTCTTCTGGTCGGGCGGGCTGCCCACCGGGGCGGTCCAGGACCTGTCGGAGCGCTTCGACATACGGCTGGTGCCGCTGGAGTCCCCGCTCGTCGACCGGCTGCATTCCTCGGGCGAGGCCGCGTCCCGCTACTACCGCTCCGCGGTGATACCCGCCGACGCCTATGGCACGGCGCAGAACGGCACGGCCGTACCGACGGTCGCGGTGGCGAATCTGCTGGTGACCACCGACCGGATGAGCGCCGGGCTGACGGAGGGCTTGACGCGCACGGTGATCGACAGCCGGGACCGAATAGGCGACGAGGTGCATCCCGCGCAGCTCGTCGATCTGCGCACCGCCATCTATACGGATCCGCTGCCGCTGCATGAGGGCGCCAAGCGGTACTACCGGTCGGAGAAGCCGTAGGGCCTTGGCCCGGGGGCCGGGCGGGCTCCCGGTCAGGATCAGGCCGTCGGGGATGATCTCGGGACGCTCAACGTGACCTGGAGTCCGCCCGGTTCGCCGTGTTCATAGGTGATCGAGCCGCCGCCGGCCGCGAGCAGTGCCCGGGAGATGGACAGGCCGAGGCCCGATCCCTTGATGTTCTGGTGGCGATTGCTGCGCCAGAAGCGGTCCCCGATCCTGGCCAGCTCGTCATCCGTGAGACCGGGACCGCCGTCGTTGATGACAATCTTCGAGGTCGTGCCGTCGCGGGCCACCACCACCGTGACCTCCTCGTCGGCCGGGGTGAACTTGAGCGCGTTGTCGATCACGGCGTCCAGGGCGCTGGAGAGTGCGATGGGATCGGCCCAGGCGGTGACCGCCGCGCGGTGTTCCGTGAGCCTGACGCCCTTCTCCTCGGCGAGGGCCCGCCAGGCGGCGACCCGCTCGGCCGCCACCGCACCGATGTCGGTGAGCCGCAGATCCGCGGCGGTGTGCTCGGCCAGCGCCAGGTCCAGCAGATCGTCGAGGACCTGTGCGAGGCGCTTGCCCTCCGTCCGTACGGAGGCGATCTCCTCGTTCCCGTCGGGCAGTTCGAGGCTGAGCAGTTCGATACGGAGCAGCAGGGCGGCGAGCGGGTTGCGCAGTTGATGCGAGGCATCCGCGACAAAGGCGCGCTGCTGTTCCAGCACATCCTCGACGTTGTCGGCCATCTCGTTGAAGGAACTGGCCAGCCGGCGCAGCTCGGGCGGCCCTCCGGCCGCCGCGACCCGGGAGTTCATCCGGCCGGTGGCGATGTCGTGGGTGGCGGCGTCCAGTACCCGTACGGGACGGAGCACCCAGCCGGTCAGCCGGATCGCGGCCCCGACGGCGAGCAGCATGGCCGCCACCTCGCCCGCGCCGATGATCAGCCAACCGTGGAGGATGCGCGAACGCATCTGGCCGGTCGGTGAGTCGGTCACGACCACGGCGACGACATCGCCGTCCCGTACGACCGGCGAGTCGACGATCAGCCGGCCGTTCTGCCAGGGCCAGACCTGTTCGGGATCGCCACTGCGCCGGCCGAGCAGCGCCTCCTCGAAGGACTGCCGGGCCGGGCCCTCCTCGGGGACGCTCCAGCCCTCGGGGGCACGGGCCATGACGCCGTTGTCGCGGTAGAAGACACCGGCCCTGACCCCGTACACCTCGTAGTACCTGGTCAGTTCCGTCTCCAGCATCGTGCGCCGTTCCTGGGCGCCCGAGCGGCTCTCGGAGACGAACTGGGCCAGGGCCGCGACCCGCGCGGTGTCGTCGATCCGGTCGACGACGACGCGCTGCTGCTCGGCGGCGGCGAGACTCACGGCGAGCGGGAAGCCCAGGGCGAGGAGTACGCCCGCCATGAGGATGATGAGCAGCGGAAGAAGTCGGGTGCGCACGGGGCGTTACGGACCCTGGTGCGCGCCGGGGACGACCAGGCGGTAGCCGACACCCCGGACGGTCTCGATCAGCGCCGGCATGCCGAGCTTGCCGCGCAGGGAGGCCACATGGACCTCCAGCGTGCGGCCCGTACCCTCCCAACTGGTGCGCCAGACCTCGCTGATGATCTGTTCACGGCCGAACACCACACCGGGGCGCTGGGCGAGCAGGGCGAGCAGATCGAACTCCTTGCGGGTCAGCTGGACGGCCGTGCCGTCCACGCTCACGCGACGGGTGGGCAGTTCGAGGCTGAGCCGCCCGAACTGCTGGGTGTCCCCGGGGACCGGGGCCGACTCGTCCCCGCCGACGGCGCGCCGGCTGACGGCATGGATACGGGCGAGCAGTTCGCCGGTGTCGTACGGCTTGACCACGTAGTCGTCGGCGCCGAGGTTGAGGCCATGGATCCGGGAGCGGACATCGGCCCGCGCGGTCACCATGATCACCGGGGTCGAGGTGATTCTGCGGATCTTGCCGCAGACCTGGTAGCCGTCCTGGTCGGGCAGTCCGAGGTCGAGCAGGACGACCGAGAAGGGCGCCTTGCCCACATTGGCCGCGGGCAGCACGGCCTGGAGCGCCTCCTCACCGCTGCGGGCATGTACGACCTGGAATCCGTGCTTGGCGAGCACGGCCGACAGGGCGGCGGCCACATGGTCGTCGTCCTCGACGAGCAGCAGTCTCACTGGCCCCCTTCACGGTCTCGGTTCTGGTCACGACGTCGGTCGCGACCAGAACCGGTCGCGACATCGGTCGCGCTGATTTCGTCGCGCCGTGTTCATGCGCTGTTCGTACGTACCAGGCATCCACGCCGATCGCGCACGGTCAGTCAAGGGGCTTCCCGTTACGCCAAGGTTTCCGTTACCCACCCGGTACTCCCCTCACCGCCCTCTTCACGCGGAGTGTCCGGTTGCGGCCGGATCGTTATGCTCAATTTCCGCTCAGATGTAATGACGCTGATCGCAGTGCGTGACTAAGGTCCTCCCAACCGAGGAGGACGGAGCAAAAAGCCGATGAGCGGAGTGTCAGTGACCAAGGGCGCCGAGGACGCCGTGCCTGCGACGGGCGACCTGGTCGTACTGAGCAACGTGAACAAACACTTCGGCGCGCTGCATGTGCTCCAGGACATCGACCTGACCATCGCCCGTGGCGAGGTCGTGGTCGTCATCGGACCCTCCGGGTCCGGCAAGTCCACACTGTGCCGCACCATCAACCGCCTGGAGACGATCGATTCGGGCGCGATCACGATCGACGGCAAGCCGCTGCCGGAGGAGGGCAGGGAGCTCGCCCGGCTGCGCGCCGATGTCGGCATGGTCTTCCAGTCGTTCAACCTCTTCGCACACAAGACGGTGCTGGAGAACGTCACGCTGGGCCAGATCAAGGTCCGCAAGACGGACAAGGCGAACGCCGAGGAGAAGGCACGCGCGCTGCTGGACCGCGTGGGCGTCGGCTCGCAGGCCGACAAGTACCCGGCCCAGCTCTCGGGTGGCCAGCAGCAGCGTGTCGCCATCGCGCGGGCGCTGGCGATGGGTCCGAAGGTCATGCTCTTCGACGAGCCTACCTCCGCGCTCGACCCCGAGATGATCAATGAAGTACTTGAGGTCATGCAGCAGTTGGCGCGTGACGGAATGACGATGGTCGTCGTCACCCATGAGATGGGTTTCGCGCGCTCCGCGGCGAACCGGGTTGTCTTCATGGCGGACGGCCGGATCGTCGAACAGGCCACGCCCGACGAGTTCTTCAGCAACCCACGCAGTGACCGCGCCAAGGACTTCCTGTCGAAGATCCTGCATCACTGACCGACGCTCTGGACACGGATCTCCCACAGAGATCTTTCACCGGACCGTTCACCTGGCTCATCACGGCTCTTGTTACGGTTCCGCCGAGTGCGGCGGAACCGGTTCGTTCACGTCTCACCCGAGGGAAGTTCACGCATGAAGCTTCGCAAGGCAAGCGCGGCGGCCGCCGCCGTTGTCGTCCTCTCTCTGACCGCGACCGCCTGCGGCGGCGACAGCAGTGACAGCGCCGGCGGTGACGGCGGCGGCGACAAGATCACCATCGGTATCAAGTTCGACCAGCCGGGCCTCGGTCTGAAGAAGCCCGACGGCACGTTCGCCGGCTTCGACGTCGATGTCGCGACCTACGTGGCCAAGGAACTGGGCTACGACGCCAAGAACATCGAATGGAAGCAGGCTCCCAGCGCCGAGCGCGAGAACCTGATCTCCAACGGAGACGTGAAGTTCGTCGCCGCCAGCTACACGATCAACGACGAGCGGAAGAAGAAGGTCGACTTCGCCGGCCCGTACTTCCTCGCCCACCAGGACCTGCTGGTCCGCGCGGACGACTCCTCCATCACCAAGGCCGAGGACCTCAACTCCAAGAAGCTCTGTTCGGTCACCGGCTCCACCTCGGCGCAGAACATCGCGGACAAGCTCGCGCCGAAGGCGGACCTCCAGGAGTTCGGTGGCTACTCCGAGTGCCTGACCGGCCTGGAGAACAAGGCCGTTGACGCCCTGACCACGGACGACTCCATCCTCGCGGGCTACGCCTCACAGCAGGAGCACCAGGGCAAGTTCAAGCTCGTGGGCCTCAAGCTCAGCGACGAGCCCTACGGTATCGGCCTCAAGAAGGGCGACACCGACCTGCAGAAGAAGATCAACGACGCCCTGACCAAGATGGTCTCGGACGGTTCCTGGCAGAAGGCCGTGACCGCCAACTTCGGTCCGGCCAACTACAAGAACGAGCCCGCCCCGAAGATCGACGCGAGCTGAGAGAAGCAGTGACGCGCCGCCGGCCGGGCCGGCGGCGCGTACCCACCAGCAAACCAGGGGAGAGCGCGGGGCATCGTGTTCGACTTTCTTGATTCCGGGCAGTACGACCTGCTCGGCGCCTTCTGGGTGACGGTGCAGCTCACCCTCTATTCCGCGGTGGGTTCCCTGATATGGGGAACGCTGCTGGCCGGGATGCGGGTCAGTCCCGTACCACTCATGCGTACCTTCGGTACCGCGTACGTCAATATCGTCCGTAACACCCCACTGACCGTCGTTCTCGTCGGCTGTTCGCTGGGGCTCGGCCAGACCCTCCAGATCACGCTCGGCGGCGGGGACTTCAAGTCCATCGGCTTCCGGCTGGCCGTACTGGGCCTGGTCGCCTACACGGGCACCTTCGTCTGTGAGTCCCTGCGGTCCGGCATCAATACCGTGCCCGTCGGGCAGGCGGAGGCCGCCCGCGCGCTGGGGCTGAGCTTCTTCCAGGTGCTGGTACTGATCGTGCTGCCCCAGGCGTTCCGCTCCGTGGTGGCGCCGCTGGCCAACGTGCTGATCGCGCTGACCAAGAACACGACGGTCGCCGCGGCCATCGGGGTCGCGGAAGCCTCGGCACTGATGAAGACAATGATCGAGAACGAGAGCAGCGCGCTCTTCGCCGTCTTCGCGGTGATCGCCTTCGGCTTTGTCGTTCTCACCCTCCCGACCGGCCTGCTTCTGGGCTGGGTCAGCAAGCGCGTGGCGGTGAAGCGATGAGTGACACGTCCGTCCTGTACGACACCCCGGGGCCACGCGCCAAGCGGCGCAACATCCTCTACACGCTGGTGTTCCTGGTGCTGTTCGCGCTCGCCGCGTGGTGGGTGCTGGCCACCATGGCCGAGAAGGAACAGCTCGCGTCCGAGAAGTGGAGCCCGTTCGTCACGGACTCCGCGGTCTGGACGACCTATCTGCTGCCCGGGCTCGGGGAAACCCTCAAGGCCGCGGCCCTCGCCATCGTCATAGCCCTGCCGTTCGGCGCGCTGCTCGGCATCGGCCGGCTCTCCGACCACGCGTGGATCCGGGTTCCGGTCGGCGTGGTCGTGGAGTTCTTCCGCGCCATCCCGGTCCTGATCATGATGGTGTTCGCCAGCGCGCTGTATGTGCAGTTCAGCGATGTCTCCTCGGACCTCAGGCCGCTGTACGCCGTGGTGACGGGCCTGGTGCTCTACAACGCCTCGGTCATCGCCGAGATCGTCCGGGCCGGCATCCTCACCCTGCCGAGCGGCCAGACCGACGCCGCGAAGGCGATCGGGATGCGCAAGGGCCAGACCATGTCGTACGTCCTGCTGCCGCAGGCCGTGACCGCGATGCTGCCGGCCCTGGTCAGCCAACTGGTGGTGATCGTCAAGGACACCGCGCTGGGCGGCGCCATCCTGGGGCTGTCCGAACTGCTCGCGCAGAACCGCGCGATCACCGCGAACTACGGCGCCAACACCATCGCCACACTCGTCGTCATCGCGCTGATCTATATCGTCCTGAACTTCATCCTCACCACCTTCGCCGGGTGGCTGGAGAAGCGGCTGCGCCGGGGCAAGAAGAGCACCGGCGCGGTTCTCGGAGCCGGAGAGCCGAATCAGGCCTACGGCGGCCCGGGGCGCACCATGGACGGCGGCAACGCTTCCGTCTGAGGCGGTTCCGGCTGAAGGGGGTTCCTCCTGGGGCGCGCGGGACAGGAGGGTACGCGCCGCTCAGCCCGTCGCTTGACGCGGGCACCCCCAGTAGGTTGCATACGTTCTGTGATCACGCACCGGGCTCCTACCGCCCTTGACCGTATGACCGCACGGGCCGGAGGGGTCGCGCCGTGGACCCGGTGATCGTCGCCGGCGCGGGCCCCGTCGGTCTCGCGCTCTCCCTGGCCCTCGCCGCGCAGGGTGTCCCCTCCGTCCTCCTGGACGAGGGGACCGGGGCGGACGAGCCGCGTCCGGCCCGTACCGCGATACTGCGGCCCGACACCGCCGCCCTGCTGGCCCGGCTGGGCTGCGCCACCCTCCGTGATGAGGGGGCGCACTGGGTCGGCTGGCGTCTGATGCGGCGCAAGCAGCTGATGCGGGAGCTGCCGCTCGGCGAGGACGGCCCCCCCGCGCCCCTGCACATCCCCCAGCACGCCCTCTCGCGCGGGCTGCGGAGCGCCCTCGCCGGCCAGGAGCTGGTGCACATGGTCACCGGCAACCGGCTCGACTCGCTGGAGCAGGACGACCGCGGAGTCACCGTGCACAGCCAAGGCCCGGGGGCGACCTGGTGGCGCGGCAGCCATCTGGTGGGGTGCGACGGCGCCAGGTCCACGGTCCGCAAGCTCCTCGGCATCCGCTTTCCCGGCCGTACGGCGGTGGAGCGACATGCCGTCGCCGCGCTCCGCGCCGAACTGCCCTGGCCGGGCGAGGCGCTGCTGCACCGGCAACCTCCCTGGACCGGCGGCGGCGAGGAGGTGTCCGCCAGGCCGCTGGCGGACGGTGTGTGGCGGCTCGACTGGCTGCTGCCCGCCCGGGGCGAACTGGTCACGCCCGACGCGCTGGTGACGCGGTTACGGGACACCCTGGCGGGCTGGTGCGGCGAGACACCGCCGTACGAGCTGCTCGACACGGGCGTCTACACCCTGCACCACCGGCTGGCCAGGCGCTGGCGCGCCGGTCGGGCCTTCCTCGCCGGTGACGCGGCCCATCTGCTGGGCGCGGTGGGCACCCAAGGGCTCGACGAAGGTTTGCGGGACGTCAGCAACCTCGCCTGGAAGATCGCCGAGGACTGGCACCACGGGGCGTCGGAGACCCTGCTGGACAGCTATCAGGCGGAGCGGCGCACGGCCGTCGCCGCCCGGCTGCGCGCGGCCGATCAGTCGCTGCCGATACTGCGGGGCGGCGGCGGGCTGCGTACGTATATGCCGGGCGCCACGCGCGGCCACGACACGCTGCTCGCCGACGGGCATCTGGGGCACGGACCATTGGGGGCACCGCCCTCCTATCCACACTCCCCCCTCGCGCCTCCGCACGCCGAGGCGCAGACGGCCGTCGGTACGCCCCCCGGCGCCCCCGTCGAGGACGTACGGGTGACCGCGCCCGACGGTACGACCGTACGGCTCGCGGACCGGCTCGGCCGTGGCCTGTATCTGGTGGTGCTGGTCGCGCCGGGCACCGGGGTGTGGGACCGGCGGCACTGGCTGACGGCGGGGGTGATGCCGCGGCTGGCCGCGGCGGTGACCGCCCTGCCGGTACGGGCCGAGCTGCTGGTCACGGAGGCCTACCCGGGGGCCTCCGCGCACACCGTGCTGCTGGTGCGGCCGGACGGCCATCTGGTGGCGGCCTTCGGCGGGGTGCGCCCCGCCGATCTCTACGCGGCGGCGGACGCGGCGCGCGGAGGCAGTCCTTCCGCCCCTTCCGCTTCGTCGGAGGTGCGCGCGGACGCCCCCTGACCACACTGCGAACACCGATTGACCGCCGCGGGCTCGCATGGTGTACTCCGGAACGTGACCGACACCGATGTGCGCCTGTGGCGGAGAGTTCATATGGACTTGCTCCGCTACGCGGGCTGCGTGTGTCGCCCGTCCTGCTGATTCGCCCTTTGTCTTCACACGCTCTCGCGCGACACCGCGACAGCACCTCTTCGCGAACATCTCAGGACGGTCACCATGTCTCTACCTGTACGTACCTCCACAGTCGGCACCGGCACCGCCGCCGCTGACGCCGGTCGCGCCGCCGCGACGCCCTCGGCCGCCGGGCCCACCCCTGCCGAGCTGCTCGACTTCGTCCGCAGGAGCGCGGCAGACACCGATCTGGTCTCCTCGCTTCCGCTGGACCCGGAGGGCCGTACATGGATCCGGCTCAACGGTCCCGCGGGCAGTGAGGCATGGCTGATCGGCTGGCCGCCCGGCACGGGAACCGGCTGGCACGACCATGGCGGCTCGCACGGCGCGTTCGCCACCGCGGCGGGCACCCTCAAAGAGGACTCGCTCGCGGCCCGGCTGCCCACCGAGGGGTGGAAGACCCTGGAGCTGGCCGAAGGCGTCGACCGCGAGCGGCAGTTGACGGCCGGGGAAGGCCGGGCGTTCGGCAGGCACCATGTGCACGAGGTACGGAACGAGTCCGGCGCCGAGCACGCCGTCTCCGTACACGCCTACTACCCGCCGCTCCCGCTGATGCGGCGCTACAGCCGAACGGGCGCCGTGCTCCGCCTTGAGCAGGTCGAGCGTCCCGAGGAGTGGCAGTGACGGACCAGGCCACGACCGAGCGCGCGGGGATCGAGCCGGTGGGGATAGACGAGCTGCTGGAACGGGTCCGTGAGGACCTGGACCGAGTAGGGCCGAGCGAAGCGGCCGAGGCCGCCGCGGACGGCGCGCTGCTGGTGGACATCCGGTACGCGGCGCTGCGCGAGCGTGACGGACTGATCCCAGGGGCGCTGGTCGTCGAGCGCAATGAGCTGGAGTGGCGGCTCGACCCCCAGGGCAGCCATCGTGCGCGGGAGGCCACCAGCCACGATCTGCGGGTGGTGGTGATCTGTAACGAGGGGTACGCGTCAAGCCTCGCGGCGGTGTCCCTGCGGCAGCTGGGGCTCCACCGCGCGACCGACCTCGTCGGCGGGTTCCAGGCGTGGAAGGCCGAGGGTCTGCCGGTTGCCACGGCGGCCACCGGCGGCGCGGACGACGAGGACACGGACGGGACGTAGGCACCCCCGGACATCTGGATCAGGACCTTTACCTGGACCTTTACCTGTATCTGGGCCTGGACCCGGACCTGGACCTGGACCTGGACCTGGACCAAGCGTCGCCCCAGGCGTTGCGGCCGACCGGACAGGGGTCTAGTAGAGGTCCTCATCCAGCCCCTCGGTGTCCTCCCCCTCCTCCTCCAGCGCCTGGCGGACCACCCGGAGCGCCAGGCCCTCCGGATAGCCCTTGCGAGCGAGCATGCCCGCGAGCCTGCGCAGTCTTCTGTCGCGCTCCATGCCACGGGTGGCGCGGAGCTTGCGGGCGACCAACTCGCGTGCGGTCGCCTCCTCCTGGTCGGAGTCCAGCTGCCCGACCGCCTCGTCGATCAGGGCAGCGTCCACCCCTTTCGTACGCAGCTCACGGGCGAGCGCACGCCGGGCCAGGCCCCGGCCGTGATGCCGGGACTCCACCCAGGCGTCGGCGAACGCCGCGTCGTCGATCAGCCCCACGTCCTCGAAGCGGGAGAGCACTTCCCGCGCCACATCCTCGGGGATCTCCCGCTTGGCCAGCGCGTCCGCCAGCTGTTTGCGGGTACGAGGGGTTCCGGTGAGCAGGCGCAGACAGATCGCCCGCGCCCGCTCCGCCGGATCCTGGGGCGACAGCTCCTGCCCGGCCCTCGACGGGTCGGAGCTGTCGCCCGGCCTTTCCGTCCGCCGCCTCTTCTCATAAGGCATCGGACGTACTAACTCTTGGCCGTGGCCGCCTTGGCCGACTTGGCTTTGGAGGCGGGCGCGGGCACGGACTTGGCCGAATCCTCCGCGGGAGCCGGAGCACCCGCCGCGCCGGCCGCGGGCTCGGCCGTCGCCGCGTCCGGCCGCACACCGACGCCCAGCTTCTCCAGGATCTTCTTCTCGATCTCATTGGCGAGATCGGGGTTGTCCTTGAGGAAGTTGCGCGCGTTCTCCTTGCCCTGGCCGAGCTGGTCGCCCTCGTACGTGTACCAGGCGCCGGCCTTCCGCACGAAGCCGTGCTCCACACCCATGTCGATCAGGCCGCCCTCGCGGCTGATGCCCTGGCCGTAGAGGATGTCGAACTCCGCCTGCTTGAAGGGCGGCGCGACCTTGTTCTTGACGACCTTGACGCGGGTGCGGTTGCCGACGGCGTCGGTGCCGTCCTTCAGGGTCTCGATACGGCGGATGTCGAGCCGCACCGAGGCGTAGAACTTGAGCGCACGGCCACCCGTCGTGGTCTCCGGCGAGCCGAACATCACGCCGATCTTCTCGCGGAGCTGGTTGATGAAGATCGCGGTGGTCTTGGACTGGTTGAGCGCGCTGGTGATCTTCCGGAGGGCCTGGCTCATCAGCCGCGCCTGGAGACCGACGTGCGAGTCGCCCATCTCGCCCTCGATCTCCGCGCGCGGCACCAGCGCGGCGACGGAGTCGATGACGATGAGGTCGAGCGCGCCGGAGCGGACCAGCATGTCCACGATTTCGAGCGCCTGCTCGCCGTTGTCCGGCTGGGACAGGATCAGATTGTCGATGTCGACGCCGAGCTTCTTCGCGTACTCGGGGTCGAGGGCGTGCTCGGCGTCCACGAAGGCCACCGCGCCACCGGCCCGCTGCGCGTTCGCCACCGCGTGCAGCGTCAGGGTCGTCTTTCCGGAGGACTCGGGGCCGTACACCTCCACCACACGGCCGCGCGGCAGGCCGCCGACGCCGAGCGCGACGTCGAGCGCGGTCGACCCGGTGGGGATGACCTCGACGGGTTCGTTCGGCCGCTCACCGAGGCGCATCACCGCGCCCTTCCCGAATTGCCGTTCAATTTGTGCGAGAGCGGCGTCGAGCGCCTTCTCGCGGTCGGTTCCTGCCATGGGTTCCACCCGATTTGCTTGAGTCGATCGCTTCACGTCAAAGACGCTATCCCCTGCCACTGACAACGCGTCCCGACGCCTTCCCGGACCTGTGGAAAACTCCGTCGGCCAACCTCTCCGGACACCCCATCGCACCACGCCGCCGGCCGGTTCCGGGAAGCACCGGCAGTCATCCATCAGAATGGATGTTCGATTTTGCTGTCAAGCGCACCACGCGCCCCATCCGTCAATCACGCGACCGGACCCGCCGAGACCACCGCCCGAACCCCGGCCCCCGCATGGCGATTCACCCGCTTCACCACCTTAGTTAACAAAAAATCCATCGGGACTTCACAACTGACTTGCCGACAGAACCCATGGACGGATACACCTACCTTCACGACCTGGGGAGGGCGTGGAGGGCGTGCAGGGCGTCATCGCTGTCGGGGGGGGGAGTGCCATCACCGCGAGGGGGCGCAGTTCCATCACGTGCGGTTGGTTCCCGTCGTGCCATACGCCGACGGCACTCCCACGACGACTCAAGTGGTGCGACACCACCTGACGCCCCGCGACCCGCGCACCGCCGTTCTCGGCATGTGCCGCCGCTGATCCCCGGGCTTCTTCACACCTCACTGGAGGCAGCATGTCCATCCACGCCAGACCCGGGGCCGAGTGGCCCCGCAGGATCGCCCGCTCGGCCGTACTCGGCTGCGCCGGGCTGCTGGTGAGCGGTTCGCTGATGGTCACCACGGCCTCGGCGGCCGATACGCCGGACGCCGGACCGCACGGCGCCGTCACCCTCCCCGTGCCGCAGTCCGCCCGGCCCACCTTCAGCATCCCGGGCCGCGACCCCGCGGACACCGCCAAGGGCCAGGACCGCCGTCTCGCCGTCGGCCGGGCCGCGGCGGACACCCCCGCGCAGCGTGGTGACCTGGACGGCGACGGCTACGGCGATCTGATGTACCGCACCGACTACGGCGAGGTCTGGGCCGACTGGGGCTCCGACGGCGCGGCCGTGATCTCCGCGGACGACTCCCAGGTCAAGGATCTGCTGCTGCCCGGCGACCTCACCGGCGACGGCAAGGCCGACCTGCTCACCGTGACGCCCACCGGCTCCCTGCGGCTGCACAGCGGGGCGAACTCCACCCTCTACGGCGGGATGACCTCGTACACCACGCTCAGCACCGGCTGGCAGGCGTACGACAAGCTGGTCGTCCCCGGCGATCTGACCGGCGACGGCGCGCCGGACCTGCTGGCCCGCGGCTCTTCGGGGTTGTTCCTCTTCCCCGGCACGGGCAAGGGGTTCAAGGCCGGGATCCAAGTGGGCGGCGCCGGCTGGAGCCAGTTCGACCAGTTGGTCGGCGTGGACGATGTCACCGGCGACGGTCTGGCCGATCTCCTCGCGCGCAACGCCACCGGGCTGTACGTCTACCCCGGCAACGGCAGCGCCACCGGCTACCCGTTCAAGGACCGGATCCAGATCGGCGGCGCCGGCTGGAACCAGTACAACCAACTGGTCGGCGGCACGGACTACAGCGGGAACGGCACCCCCGACCTGGTGGCTCGCGCGTACGACGGCACCCTCTACTTCTACGAGGGCAACGGCCAGGGTGCGTTCGGCGCCCGGGAGCGGATCGGCACGGGCTGGGGCCTGGTGACCCAGTTCGCGGGGGCGGGCAATCGGCCGCACTTCGGCAAGGCAGGAGTCTTCGCCCGTACCTCCGGCGGCACGCTCTACTACTACGGCACCACCGGCACCGGCCGACTCACCTCGAAGTACCTGATCGGCGACGGCTGGGACCGCTCGCTGACGCGGCTGACCCACGCCGTGTCGCTGCGCGCGAACGGCGGTTCCGACCTGATCGAGCACGGCGTATACGACGGCCATCTGTACAACGCCGGTTCCTATGCCTCGTCCGACCCCGAGATCGCGGGCGGCTCGAAGTCGTACAACCTGGTCATCGGCCCCGGGGATCTCAACAGCGACGGAAAGAGCGACCTGCTTGCCCGGAGTTCCACCGCCCTCTACTTCTACGCGGGCAGCGGTACGGGCATGTCGCTGAAGGGCCGCGTTCAGATCGGTGGCAGCGGCTGGTCGCAGTTCAACAAGATCGTCGGCGCGGGCGACTTCACCGGCGACGGCCGCGCCGATCTCCTCGCGCGCGGTTCCAGCGGCCTGTATCTGTACGCGGGTACGGGCAAGGCCGGTTCACCGTTCGGCGCGAAGGCGCAGATCGGCGGCGCGGGCTGGAGCCAGTACAAGAACATCGCGGCCCCCGGTGACCTCAACGGCGACGGCGTCGCGGACCTGCTGGCCTCGAACTCGGCGGGCGAGCTGTACTTCTACGCGGGCACCGGCAAGGCGTCCGCACCCCTGAAGGCCCGGGTGAAGATCGGCAGCGGCGGCTGGAACCAGTACGCCGACCTGCTCTGAGCCGACCGAACCTCTCGGGCATCGCGGAACCTCTCGGGCGTCGCGGAACCTCTCGGGCGTCGCGGAACCTCTCAGGCGTCCCGTAACCCGTCGCGTGCCGCGAGCCGTCCCGGCGCTCGCGGCCGCTCGCGGGCGCTCACTCCGGGCGCCTCAGCCGGTGCACCACACCGGCTGAGGCGCCCGGCCACGCCTATCCTTCCTCGCATGGTGCTCCCCTCGTCCGTCCGCGGCGGCCGACTGTCCTCGCACGCCACCGATGTCGCCATGACGCATCTCGTCACCGCCGTCGTGGTCGTTTCGACGCTGGTCCAGATGGCGTCCGGGAGCGAGCCGCCCGTCCGTGCGGCGATCAGCTGGGCATTGATCGGCATCAGCTGCGGGGCCCTGTACTTCCGGCGCCGCAAGCCGCTGAGCGTGGCCGTGATCACGCTGCTGGCCTGCGGAATCTACTACCCGGTGAGCGTGACCGACGGCCCGGCGCTGGCCGCCTTCGCGCTCGCGCTCTACACGCTGGCCGCCGAAGGGCACTTCACCGTCTCGGTCGCCCTGGCGGCCATCACCCTGCTCGCCGTGGGCTTCGGCGAAGTCGTTCTGAACTCCGGAAACCGCCAGATCGACGACGTCTCCGTCGCCATGCTCGCCGGCTGGCTGATCAGCCTCGTCGCGATCGGCCGCGCCCAGCGCACACGGCTCGCCTATCTCCACGAGGCCGAGCAGCGGGCGCTGGCCGCCGAACGCGAGCAGGAGGCGCGGGCGCGGCAGAGCGCCACCGAGGAGCGGCTGCGGATCGCCCGCGAACTCCACGACATCCTGGGCCACAGCATTTCGCTGATCAACGTCCAGGCCGGTGCGACGCTGCACCGGCTGAGCAAGAAACCGGAGCCTACGGTCGCGCTCGCCGCGGCGGCGCAGACGCTGGAGGCGGTCAAGGCCACCAGCAGGGAGGCCCTGCGTGAACTGCGCGCCACGCTCGGCGTCCTGCGCCAGGCCGACGAGGCGGCGCCGACCGCCCCGACGTCCGGCCTCGACCGGCTGGCCGAACTGGTCGAGCGGGCACGCTCGACGGGCATCGACGTCCGCGTCCGTACGGAGGGCGGCTCCCGTTCGCTGCCGCCGTCGGTCGACCTGGCCGCGTACCGGATCGTTCAGGAATCGCTCACGAACGTGACCCGCCACGCCGGCGCCCGCAGCGCGCTGGTGACCATCGTCTACGGCGCCACGGACATACGGTTGCGGATCGACGACGACGGCCGGGGCGCGGACGAGGGGCACCCGCTTCGCCCGAGCGCGCTGACGGGAGCGGGCTCGAAGCCGGGCCTCGCGGGCAGTGGAATCCGTGGCATGGCCGAGCGCGCGAGGGCGTTCGGCGGTGAACTGTCCGCCGGTAACACGGCCGATGGCTTCCGGGTGGAGGCCCGGCTGCCACTGAGCTGAAGCCGCTACCGAAGTGAAGGGAACTGAATGATCCGCGTGGTGCTCGCCGACGACCAGACGCTCGTACGGGCCGGCTTCCGCTCCATCCTCGACTCCGAGGACGACATGGAGGTGGTGGGCGAGGCGTCCGACGGCGAGCAGGCGATCACTCTCGCGCGGGAGTTGCGCCCCGACGTGGTCCTGATGGACATCCGGATGCCGGGACTCGACGGTCTGGAGGCCACCCGCCGGATCCTCGGCGATTCGCGGCTGGACGGGGTACGAGTCGTCATCCTCACCACCTTCGACATCGACGACTACGTCTATGGCGCGCTGCGCGCCGGGGCTTCCGGATTCCTGGTCAAGGACACGGAGCCGATGGAACTGCTGCACGGCGTACGGGTGGTGGCGCGCGGCGACGCGCTGATCGCCCCGGCCGTCACGCGCCGGCTGATCGCCGAGTTCGCGAGCCGCGGCAAGCAGCCCGACCCCAGCCCCCGGCTGAACGCCCTGACCGAGCGGGAGGTGGAGGTGATGGGCCTGGTGGGTGCTGGGCTGTCCAATCAGGAGATCGCGCAGCGGCTGGTGCTCTCGCCTGCCACCGCGAAGACGCATGTCAGCCGGATCATGACCAAGCTGGCGGTGCGGGACAGGGCGCAGTTGGTGATCCTCGCGTACGAGTCGGGGATGATCACCCCGGGATGGCTGACGTAACCACAAGGGCAGGCGTCAAGTAGCCGGGGAAGCGGCCGGACAACTGGGCCGACCGCCCGGGCCCGCGACTTTCGCCGTACGCCGCTCGCTTCACCCGCGACTCCTGGGGTATGCCGGGTGTCGCCCGTAGGCCGACGCGACGCCGTGAGTCGTACCCCCACGCTGTCGGGCGTGGCAGATCTCCTCACCGGCGCGAGCGGTTCCGTATCCACGGAGACCCTTGATCTCGCGCGGCTCCAGTTCGCCCTCACCGCGGGCGGGCACTTCCTGTTCGTCACCCTGACGCTGGGCCTGGCGACGATCGTCGCGTGCGTCCAGACACGGGCCGCGTGCGGCGGACGTCCGGTGCACGCGCGGATGGTGCGCTTCTGGGGCCAGTTGTATGTCATCAACTACGCGGTCGGGATCGTCACCGGCATTGTGATGGAGTTCCAGTTCGGACTGAGCTGGAGCGGGCTGACCCATGGCGTGGGCAATATCCTCGGCGCCTCGCTCGCCGTCGAGACGATCGTCGCCTTCTTCGTGGAGTCCACCTTCCTCGGGCTGTGGATCTTCGGCTGGAACCGGTTCGGCAAGTGGGTCCATCTGGCGCTGATCTGGGTGGTCACGCTGACGGCCTATCTGTCGGCGTACTGGATCCTGGTCGCGAACGGCTTCCTCAACCACCCGGTGGGACACCGGATGGAGGACGGTCAGGCGGTCCTCGACGACATGGGCGCCCTGCTCACCAATCCGAGCGCGCTGCTCGCCTTCGGACACATCCTGGCCGGGTCGCTGCTGACCGCCGGCTTCTTCATGGCGGGCGTCAGCGCGTATCACCTCTTCCGGCGCACGCCGGAGTGGGACTTCTTCGGGCGCGGCCTGCGGATCGGGGTGTTCGTCTCCCTTCCCGCGCTGGTGGTGACCGCGGGCTTCGGCGGTGTTCAGCTGGCGTCGCTCACCGAGTTGCAGCCCATGAAGTCGGCCGTCTTCCAGCAGAAGACGGCCGAGATCGCACGGCTCCAGACGGACTTGGTGGCGCGGTTCGGGCCGGGGGACTATGTGCCCTCGGAGGCGTGGACGCGCGGCGGAGCGCTGGTGATGCTGATCGCCTTCGCACTGATGATGTACCTCTGCGTGGCCGGTGCGGTGCTCGGCTGCTTCCGGAAAGTGGTCTTCCGCTTCCGGCTCTGGCATCTGGCGCTGATGGCGTCCGTACCACTGCCCTATCTCGCGATGATCAGCGGCTGGGTCTTCCGGGAGGCGGGCCGGCAGCCCTGGGTGGTGTACGGGGTGCTGCGGACGCGGGACGCGGTCTCGGAACTGTCCCCCACCGCGATGCGCACCTCACTGATCGCGTTCACCACGCTCTTCGTCCTGCTGGCCGCCGTCAACGCGTGGCTGCTCTGGCGCCATGCCCGGCTCGGTCCCGTGGAGTCGGGACTCGGCCATGACGATCGCGCCGTATGTGACAACCGGGACGATCCCGGCCCGGCGGACGCCCTGCCCGCCACGCGCTACTGAGGAGCCTGTGTGGAGACCCTGGCCATCGTCCTGCTCGGCTTCTTCATCGCCGGCTACTTCGTCCTCGGCGGCGCGGACATCGGGACCGGCATGTTGCTGCCGTATCTCGGCCGCGACGAGGCAGGACGACGACTCGTGATCGCCTCCTTCGCCCCCTTCTTCCTCGGCAACGAGGTTTGGCTGGTGGCCACCGCAGGAGTTCTCATCGGCTGTTTTCCCGAACTGGAGGGGGAGTTGCTGAGCGGCCAGTTCGTGGTGGTCGTACCGCTGCTCATCGGGTGGGTCGTGCGGGACTCGGGCCTCTGGCTGCGGGGGCGCGCGCCCGGCGGTTCTTCCCTTTGGCGCGCGCTGTGCGACGGCGCGGTGGTCTGCGGGAGCTGGGCGGTCGCGCTGTCCTGGGGCCGGCTGTTCACGGCGCTGTTCTCCGGAAGCCCCCAGGCGCCGGCGCCGGGCCCGGCGGCCGTACTCACCGCCCTCGCGGTGGCCGCGTGTTTCGCCGTACACGGGCTGGGCTTCGCCGCCGTCCGGCTGACCGGGGCGCCCTACGAACGGGCCCGGCAGCTGATGGGCCGCACCCGTCCCGCGCAGTCCCTGGCGCTGACCGCCGTGCTGATGGCGGCGCTGCCCCTGCTCGCCGGGCGCCTTCTGCCGCTGTACGAGTCGGCCGCGGACGAGGCGACCCTCGCACTGCTCGTGCCCGCGGTGCTGGTGATCACCCCACTGCTGGTCGCCATACAGGCGTGGCTGTGGTGGACCTTCCGGCACCGGGTGACCGGGCCGTCCTATCTCTGACCCCCTCTGATGTCTCCTACGGCCGCGGCGGTCGCTCCTCGTCCGCGGGCGTGCTGTCCGCGCGCGTGCTGTCCGCGCGCGTGCTGTCCGCACTGTCCACGCGCGTCTCGGTACGGGTGTCTTCGCCGGTGTCCGTGTGCAGTACGCGGCGAATCTGACGCAGCAGCGGCACTCCGTCGCGCGTCCTGCGGCCGTGCACGCGCGGGTCGTCCATCACGTCGTACCGCTTCACATACGCCCCGAGGAACGCCTGGAGCGTGGCGACCGCCGGAATCGCGATCAGCGCGCCGACCGCGCCCAGCAGCGCCGTACCCGCGATGACCGACCCGAAGGCCACGGCCGGGTGGATGTCGACGGTCTTGGCGGTCAGCTTGGGCTGGAGCATGTAGTTCTCGAACTGCTGGTAGATCACCACGAACCCGAGCACCCAGAGCGCGTACCAGGGGTCCACGGTGAAGGCGATCAGCATCGGCAGCGCGCCCGCCAGATAGGTGCCGATCGTCGGGATGAACTGGGAGACGAGCCCCACCCAGATCGCCAGCGCCGGTGCGTACGGCACCCCCAGGATCTCCAGCAGGACGTAATGCGCGGCACCGGAGATGAGGGCCATCAGCCCGCGTGAGTAGAGATAGCCGCCGGTCTTGACGACGGCGATCTCCCAGGCGCGCAGCACCTCGGCCTGCCGGGCCGGCGGGAGCACGGAGCAGAGCGCGCGCCGCAGCCGGGGCCCGTCGGCCGCGAAGTAGAACGAGAACAGGAAGATCGTCAGCACCCGGAACAGCCCGCCCAGCACGGTGGTGGAGATGTCCAGAACGCCTGTCGCGCTGTTCTGCACATAGCGCTGGAGCCAGTCGGAGTGCAGCAGGCTGTCCTGGACGGCGACCCTGGACAGCTCCGTATGGAAGGTGTCGTTGATCCAGTTGATCACCGAGTCGAGGTACTGGGGGAAGGATTCGACCATTTCGATGATCTGGCTCGCCAGCATGGAGCCGAGCATCACCATGAAGCCGACACAGACGATCAGGACCACGAAGAAGACCAGGAAAGTGGCGACTCCACGCCGCATCCCGCGGTCCGCCATCCGGCTCACGGCGGGCTCGACCGCCAGCGCCAGGAAGAACGCGATCAGCATATTGATCAGCAGGCCGATGAGCTGGTGGAACGCCCAACTGCCGAGTTGGAAGCAGGCTATGAGCGCCAGCGCGAGGACCATGGCGCGCGGCAGCCAGCGGGGCATCTGGCGCCGCCCGTCGTCACTGCCCGCAGAGGACGCCGGCGTGCCCGACGGGCTCGGGGAAGAGCCCGCGGGAGGCGTCGATGGAGGAACCGCCGCAGGAGCCGTCGAAGACGCCTCGGGAGGCGTGCCCGGTGCGGGATCCTGCGGAGGGGTCGGCGGTCGGAGGTCCGGTGCGGAGTTGTCGGTCGGTGCCACTGAGCAAGTGTCGCCTACCGCTGTGACAACCGGGCCCACGGTCGGACGAGATCACATCGCCTCCGCGTCACATCGCCCTCGCGGAGGCCATACTGCCGCCCCCGACCCTCGACCCCCGACTGAACCCTGGGCCCTGAGCTCTGGGCCCCTGTGAAGCCCGCGGGTCAGCGCTTCTCGGGTGGAATCCCCATGGCGACGCAGACCCCGCGCCAGACGTCCTTCGCCTCCCACCCCGCTTCCAGTGCCTCGTGGACCGTACGACCGCCCAGCTCCGCCATCACATGGTCGCGGGCGAAGGAGTCGGCGTAGGCCGCCCCGAAGTGGTCCGCCATGCGCTCCCAGAAAATCGTCAACCGCATGCCACCAGTATCCCGCCCCTGAGAGTGTCGAGGCGGCCCTCACCGCTACCGCGACGGGAACCGACAAGCTGCGACCGCCGGGCTCCTTCAGCCGCCGAGTGCCCTCACCCCCGCCGTGACGACCACAGCCGCCGCCACGACCACCAGGAACGGGGCGCGCAGCACCAATGCGAGAGCCGCCGCGGCGAGCCCCGCGCCCCGGGCGTCCAGCACGAGTGCGCCGTTCGCGCTGAAGGTCTGCTGAGCGGTCAGCGCGGCGAGCAGGGCCACGGGCAACAGGGCCGACAGCCGCTGGACGAGGGGGCGCTCCAGCGCGCCCGCGGGCACGAGCAGGCCCAGGAGCTTGACGAGGTAGCAGCCGACGGCGGTCGCGCCGATCGCGATCCAGATGTTCAACGGTCCGTTCCTTTCCGACGGGCCCCGAGTCCGCGGCCTTCGAGCCAGAGGACGGCGGGTGCGGCCAGCGCCGCGACGAGCACCGGGACACCGGCGGGCAGCACGGGCAGGAAACCGAGCCCCAGGACAACGGCGATGCCCGCGACCGCCCGCTCGGTGGCCGTACGGAGCATCGGTGCGAGCAGGGCGAGGAAGACGGCGGGTCCCGCCGCGTCGAGCCCCCAGGCGTCGGTGTCACCAAGGGCTTCGGCGCCCAGTACCCCGGCCAGGGTGGTCAGGTTCCACAGGACGTAGAGCGTGAGCCCGGTGACGCCGAAGCCGATGCGGGCGCTGCGCCGGGTGGGCTGGGCGAGTGCGACGGCGGTGGTCTCGTCGATCACCCACTGGGCGGCGAACGGGCGTACGGGCCCCGGCAGCCGCAGCAGCTGGGACAACCTGAGCCCGTAGAACGCGTTGCGCACGCCGAGGAAGAACGCGCCCGCTGCGGCGGTGAGCGGATTGCCGCCCGCCGCGAGCGCGCCGACCAGCGCGAACTGCGAGGCGCCGGTGAAGACCAGCAGGCTGAGCGCGCAGGTCTGGAGGAGGGTGAGCCCCGCGCCCGCCGAGGTGACGCCGAAGGCGAACCCGGAGAGCCCGACGGCGATGCCGACGCCCAGGGCGTCACGCACGACGGCCGAGTCGGACTTGGGCTCGGGCTCGGGATCGTCTTCGGCCTCGTCTTCGGGCTCGTGTTCGGGGATGGAAGCGGGTGCGGGAGCGGAGTCGGGCTCCGGGGCGCTGCGGGCGGGACCGTGCGCGGGTATGTCCGCGGACGCGGACGCTGTCTGTTCTGCCACGTCAGGCACGTTACGCGGGGTGCCAGGGCCGGGTCTCGTACGTTCTTACGCCCCCGCGCCCCCGCGCCCGCTGAGCCGCGCGCCCGCACATCGCGCCCCGCCACCCGCGACCCTCAGTGATCGCCGCCGCCGTGGTGGAAGACGCAGACGCCCTCCGTGATCGCGTTTGCCCAGGTCCGGGCGATTGTCAGTGGCGGGGTGCACGATGGGGGGCATGGCACGCTCCGCGCTCGACTCCTTCTCCCCCGCGACCCGCGGCTGGTTCACGGGGGCCTTCTCCGCGCCCACCGCGGCGCAGGAGGGAGCCTGGCGTGCCATCCAGGAGGGCTCTGATGTGCTGGTCGTGGCCCCGACCGGCTCGGGCAAGACACTCGCCGCCTTCCTCGCCGCCCTTGACCAGCTGGCTTCGCAGCCGCCGCCCGCCGAGGCCAGGAAGCGCTGCCGGGTGCTGTACGTCTCGCCGCTCAAGGCGCTGGCCGTCGACGTCGAGCGCAATCTGCGCAGTCCGCTCACCGGAATCCGGCAGGAGTCCCTGCGGCGTGGGCTGCCCGAGCCGGAGGTCCGCGTCGGTATCCGCTCGGGTGACACCCCGGCCGCCGAGCGCCGCTCGATCGCCACGAAACCGCCGGACATTCTGATCACCACCCCCGAGTCGCTGTTCCTGATGCTCACGTCCTCGGCGCGGGACGCGCTCGCCGGGATCGAGACGGTGATCCTGGACGAGGTGCACGCCGTCGCGGGGACGAAGCGGGGCGCTCATCTCGCCCTGTCCCTGGAGCGGCTCGACGAGCTGCTGCCGCGCCCAGCCCGCCGGATCGGTCTGTCGGCGACGGTGCGTCCGGTGGAGGAGGTCGCGCGCTATCTCTCGCCGCAGCGCAGAGTGGAGATCGTCCAGCCGCGCTCCGGCAAGGAGTTCGATCTCTCCGTGGTGGTGCCGGTCGAGGATCTGGGCGAGCTGGGCGGCTCCCCCGCCTCGGAGACGGACGGCGCGGACAAGCCGTCGATCTGGCCGCATGTGGAGGAGCGGATCGCCGATCTCGTCCAGGCGCACCACTCCACGATCGTCTTCGCCAATTCCCGGCGGCTGGCGGAGCGGTTGTGCAACCGGCTGAACGAGATCGCGTACGAGCGGGCCATGGGCTCGGTCCCCGACGCGTCCGGGACCGCCCCCGCGATGCCCGAGGACCACTCCCCGGCCGAGCTGATGGGCCAGTCGGGCGCGGCCAGGGGAGCGCCGGCTCTGCTGGCCCGCGCGCACCACGGCTCGGTCTCCAAGGAGCAGCGCGCCCAGGTCGAGGAGGACCTCAAGGCGGGCCGGCTGCCCGCCGTCGTGGCCACCTCCAGTCTGGAGCTGGGCATCGACATGGGCGCGGTGGATCTGGTGATCCAGGTCGAGTCGCCGCCCTCGGTCGCCTCGGGTCTCCAGCGGGTCGGCCGCGCGGGACACCAGGTGGGCGCGGTCTCCACGGGCGTCGTCTTTCCCAAGTACCGCGGCGATCTCGTACAGGCCGCCGTGGTCACCGAGCGGATGCGCTCGGGCGCCATCGAGGCCCTGCGCGTCCCCGCGAATCCCCTCGATGTGCTGGCCCAGCAGCTGGTCGCCATGGTCGCGCTGGACACCAGACAGGCCGACGATCTGCTCGCCCTGACCCGCCGCGCCGCGCCGTTCGCGTCGCTGCCCGAGTCGGCGTTCACGGGCGTGCTGGACATGCTCGCCGGGCGCTATCCCTCCGACGCCTTCGCGGAGCTGCGTCCGCGCGTGGTGTGGGACCGCGTGGCCGGTACGGTCACGGGACGCCCGGGCGCGCAGCGGCTCGCCGTCACCTCTGGTGGCACGATCCCCGACAGGGGACTCTTCGGCGTCTTCCTCGCCGGAGCCGATCCGAAGAAGGGCGGCGGCAGGGTCGGGGAGCTGGACGAGGAGATGGTGTACGAGTCCCGGGTGGGCGATGTCTTCACCCTGGGCACGACCTCGTGGCGGATCGAGGACATCACCCGTGACCGGGTCCTGGTCACCCCGGCCCCCGGCACCCCGGGTCGGCTGCCGTTCTGGAAGGGCGACCAGCTGGGGCGGCCGTTGGAGCTGGGCCGCGCGGTGGGCGCGTTTCTGCGCGAGGTGGGTGCCCTCTCCGAGGAGGACGCCAGACTGCGGCTGCTGACGGCTGGCCTCGATGCCTGGGCCGCGGGCAACGTGCTGTCGTATCTGGACGAGCAGCGCCGCGCCTGCGGTCATGTCCCCGACGACCGGACGATCCTCGTCGAGCGGTTCCGCGACGAGTTGGGCGACTGGCGTGTGGTGATTCACTCCCCATTCGGCGCCCAGGTGCACGCGCCGTGGGCGCTGGCCCTCGGCGCCCGGCTCTCCGCGCGGTACGGCATGGACGCGCAGGTCATGCACGCGGACGACGGAATCGTGCTGCGGCTCCCCGACGCCGATCTGATGGGCCTGGACCTCCTCGACGAGGAGCCGGACCGTCTCAGCACGGCGTTCGACAGTGAACAGGCGCCCATCGGAGCGGCGGATGTCGCCTTCGACGGCGGCGAGATCCGCGGGATCGTCACCGACCAGGTGGGCGGCTCCGCGCTGTTCGCCTCCCGGTTCCGGGAGTGCGCCGCGCGGGCGCTGCTGCTCCCCCGCCGGAGTCCGGGCAAACGCACTCCGCTGTGGCAGCAGCGTCAGCGCGCCTCCCAACTCCTCCAGGTGGCGAGCGAGTTCGGCTCGTTCCCGATCGTGCTGGAGGCGGTCCGGGAGTGCCTTCAGGATGTCTTCGACGTCCCCGGTCTCACGGAACTCATGGGCGACATCGCGTCCCGGCGGGTCCGGCTGATCGAGGTCACCACCCCCGAGCCCTCGCCCTTCGCCCGGTCGCTGCTCTTCGGTTATGTCGCACAGTTCCTGTACGAGGGCGACTCCCCTCTCGCGGAGCGGCGGGCCGCCGCGCTGTCCCTGGACTCCCGGCTGCTGGCCGAGCTGCTGGGCCAGGCCGAGCTGCGTGAGCTGCTCGACCCCGAAGTCCTCACCGAGCTGGAACGGGAGCTCCAGTGGCTCACCGAGGACCGCCGCGTCAAGGACCTGGAAGGGGTCGCCGATCTGCTGCGGGTCCTCGGCCCGCTCACCGACGCGGAGTTGACCGAGCGCGGCGCGCGGCCCTCCTGGGCGGAGGATCTCGCCGCCGCCCGCCGAGCCATCAGGGTGCGGATCGGCGGAGCGGATCACTGGGCGGCGGTCGAGGACGCGGGGCGGCTGCGGGACGCCCTGGGCACGGCGCTGCCGGTCGGTGTCCCCGAGGCGTTCACGGAGCCGGTGAAGGACCCCCTGGGCGATCTCCTCGCCCGCTACGCCCGTACGCACGGCCCGTTCACCTCGAACGCGGCGGCCGAGCGATTCGGTCTCGGCCCGGCGGTCACGGACGGCGCGCTCCAGCGGCTCGCCGCGAGCTCCCGGGTCGTGCAGGGGGAGTTCCACCCTTCCGGCATCGGCCAGGAGTGGTGCGACGCCACGGTCCTGCGCCGGCTGCGCCGCCGCTCGCTGGCGGCACTGCGCCAGGAGCTGGAGCCGGTGGCGCCCGCCGCTCTCGCCGCCTTCCTCCCGCAGTGGCAGCATCTGAACGGCAACGGCCTGCGCGGTATCGACGGACTCGCCCGCGCCGTGGAGCAGTTGCAGGGTGCTCCCGTTCCCGCGTCGGCGCTGGAGAAGCTGATCCTGCCACCCCGGGTCTCCGGCTACTCCCCCGCACTCCTGGACGAACTGACCACCACGGGCGAGGTCCTGTGGGCCGGAGCGGGCGCCCTGCCCGGCAAGGACGGCTGGGTCTCGCTCTATCTCGCCGACGCCGCACCGCTGTTGCTCCCGCTCCCGCATCCCCTGGAGCTGACCGCCCTTCATGAATCGGTGCTTGCCACGCTCTCGGGCGGCTACGGCCTGTTCTTCCGGCAGATCACCGACCAGGTCCGGGCCACCACGCACCCGGATGTGACCGACCCTCAACTTGCCGACGCCGTATGGGACCTGGCCTGGTCGGGCCGGCTCACCAACGACACGCTGGCGCCGCTGCGCTCGCTGCTCGGCTCGGGCCGTACGGCGGGCTCCACGGCGCATCGCGCCCGGCGCCCGGTGCCGCGGGGGCGGTACGGGACGCTCACGGCCGCTGCCCGCCCCGCCTCCCGTACAGGCCCGCCCACCGTCAGCGGCCGCTGGTCGCTGCTGCCCGCCCGGGAGCCGGAGCCCACGCACCGGGCCCACGCGCTCGCCCGTACCCTCCTCGACCGCCACGGGGTGGTGACCCGGGGCGCGGTCGCGGCCGAGGGGGTCGCCGGCGGCTTCTCGGCGGTGTACCGCGTCCTGTCCGCCTTCGAGGACAGCGGTCAGGCCCGTCGCGGCTATGTCGTGGAGGGCCTGGGAGCGGCCCAGTTCGCGATGGACGGCGCCGTCGACCGGCTGCGCGCGGCGGCGACGGCCCGTGACCGCGCCGACGCGCACCCCTCGCCCCGCGCCGTGGTGCTGGCCGCCGCCGACCCCGCCAACGCCTATGGGGCCGCGCTTCCTTGGCCTGATCCCCCGGACGGCGCCGGCCACAAACCGGGCCGCAAGGCAGGCTCCCTCGTGGTGCTCGTCGACGGCGAGCTGACCCTCTACATGGAGCGCGGCGGCAAGACACTGCTGGCCTGGCCCACCGACCCCGAGGACCCCTCGCTCCGGGCCGCGGCGGATGCCCTGGCGAGCGCGGCCCGCGCGGGGGCCCTCGGTACGGTCACGGTGGAGCGCACGAACGGCGCCCCTGCCCTGACATCCCCCCTCGGGCGCGCCCTGGAGTCCGCCGGCTTCCACGCCACCCCCCGGGGCCTGCGGCTGCGGGCCTGAGCATGCGAGCCTGAAGCCATGCCCGAGGGAGACACCGTCTGGCAGGCCGCCCAGCGCCTGCACACCGCGCTCGCGGGGCACCGGCTGATCCGCTCGGACCTGCGGGTGCCCCGGTTCGCGACCGCCGATCTCACCGGCCGGACCGTCCTCGATGTCACACCGCGCGGCAAGCATCTGCTCACCCGTATCGAGGGCGGCCTCACCCTCCACTCGCATCTGCGCATGGACGGCTCCTGGAAGGTCTACGCCCCGGGTGAGCGCTGGAGCGGCGGTGCGGCCCACCAGATCCGGGCCATCCTCGGCACCGCAGAGCGCACGGCCGTGGGCTATCGCCTGCCCGTCCTCGAACTGCTGCGTACGAGCGACGAGGAGCGGGTGGTGGGCCATCTCGGCCCCGATCTGCTCGGTCCGGACTGGGACGCGGCCAGGGCCCTGCGCAACCTGCTGTCCGACCCCGCGCGCCCGATCGGGGAGGCCCTGCTCGATCAGCGCAACCTCGCCGGGGTCGGCAATATCTTCAAGTCCGAGACCTGCTTCCTCGTTCGCGCGAACCCCTGGCTCCCGGTCGGCGAACTCCCCTCGCCCGAGCGGCTGGTGGTCGCGGCGAAGAAGCTGCTCGAAGCGAACCGGACCCGTCCCGGCGGTTCCCGTCGGCTGTACGTCTACGGCCGCGCGGGCCGCCCCTGCCCCCGCTGCGGCACCTCGATCCGTACGGCCGACCAGGACGGCCGGCCCACCTACTGGTGCCCGCTCTGCCAGACGGCCGCCACCAGTTGACGTAGAAGCCACCAGCTGACATAGGAGCCGCCAGTTGACGTAGGAGCCGCCGTACGCGCTGTCCCATGAGTCGACGCCAACGGAGAGTTGGCGCCTACGGAGAGTTGGCGCCTACGGAGAGTTGGCGGCTACGGAGAGTTGACGCGCCCGCGCGCGAGTCGGCACGTCGACTGACGGTGCCTCACAGCCGGGGACGGCGCTGCCGCGCCGACGCGACATGCACCGGCAGCAGGCTCAGGCCCCAGCCACCCGCCGCCACCGCCCCTTCCGCCAGTCCGGTGCTCTCGGGCACCAGCACGATGCGCAGTACGGCCCACCACCACACCACGCCCAGAGCGAGCGCCGGCAGAAGGATCCATCGCCTTGCCATGGCTGCCTCCTCCGGCCGACCCTAGCCACGCACGATCACCCACCGGGAGGGCGCATCGGATGCACTCCCCGGCGTGCGCGCGTACCCCCGGTCGCGCCCCTGCCGCAGCGACAACGCGGCAGGGGCGCGGCCGGCCCCTCGTCTTTCGACCGGGGCTCCGACCCGGTCAGGCACTCTCCGCCCGGGGACGGCCGGGCGCCTTCCCATTCCGGTCACAGTTGTTTGGATCACAGTTCGGACAATTCGGTACACACGCAAGCTCCACCATGACACAACGACACAACTGCAACAAAACGGGCATTCAGGAAAGGCGAGAGCCCCGGCCGGCATTCCTGCCGACCGGGGCTCAGGTCAAAGCCACAGAGCTTCGTCAGGCGGCGACGACATCCACCGCCTCCGCGGGCGCCTTGATCGTCACCCGCTCCGTCGGCACTCCGGCCACCGACGTCACAGAGACGGAATTGAGCATTGGACGTACCGCCGCGGGCACCGGCTCGTTCGCCGCCGCCGACGCGGCCAGCTCGGCCAACGACAGCTCGTCGCTCACTTCACGCATGAGCTCTGACATCCGTACGTCAAGCGCGTCGCAGATCGCCGAGAGCAGTTCGGAGGAAGCCTCCTTCTGCCCCCGTTCCACCTCGGAGAGATAACCGAGCGAGACCCGGGCGGACGAGGAGACTTCGCGCAGAGTACGGCCCTGGCGCTGGCGCTGCCGACGCAGCACGTCACCAAGCAGGCGACGGAGCAGAATCA
Organism: Streptomyces sp. NPDC094034; assembly: GCF_040303865.1. Taxonomy (NCBI): domain Bacteria; kingdom Bacillati; phylum Actinomycetota; class Actinomycetes; order Kitasatosporales; family Streptomycetaceae; genus Streptomyces; species Streptomyces sp. NPDC094034. The sequence continues at coordinate 271,127 of NZ_JBEOUD010000003.1, forward strand.
TCGGTGGCTCCCTCCTCGGACCGCGTAGCCGCATCCTTCACGCCCCACCGTACCGCCTAGTGCCGCGGCCGTGCGGGGAGCGATGTCGTGTTCACTCAGGGCTGCAAACATCAATTCCCCCCGTTCTGTTCCGTATCCTGTGCCCGCCCGTTCCCGGAGAGTTCGCTGAGGAGCAGACCGAGCACGCTCCGTACACTCTCTTTACGGATGTCCGCCCGGCCGCCGTTCAACCGCGGTGCGGCCACTTTCCCCACACCTTCCGGTCCCACCACCGCCACGTACACGGTGCCGACGGGCTGCCCGTCCTGCGGATCGGGGCCCGCGACGCCGGTGGTCGCCGCTCCCCAGCCCGCCCCGAGCGCACGGCGCACCCCGGCCGCCATCTGAAGCGCCACCTCGGAGTCCACGGCGCCGCGCTCCTCCAGAAGGGTCCCGTCGACGCCCAGAACGTCCCGTTTGAGGTCCGTCGCGTAGGCCGTGACGGACCCGCGGAAGGTCCGGGAGGCACCGGGGACCGCGGTGAGCTCCGCGGCCACCAGACCGCCGGTGAGGGATTCCGCGACGGCCAGCGTCCCGCCGCGCTCGGCCAGGATCTCCAGCACCCGGGCCGCCCGGTCAGCGGCCGAGCTGGCCTCCCCGCCGCTGTCCGGCACCGCCGAGGGCCGCACGGCACTCACCGCGTGGACTCCGCCGCCGCACGCTCCGCCGCTAGCCCCTGGCGCCGCAGCACGACCGCCTGACGTACGTAGTCCAGTCCCGTGAGCACGGTCAGCGCGACGGCCACGGCCATCACCCAGAACCGCAGCGTGGCCAGCGGCCCGGTCAGCGCGAGCACGTACATCCCCACGGCGACGCCCTGCGCCAGCGTCTTCATCTTGCCGCCGCGGCTGGCCGGAATGACCCCGTGCCTGATCACCCAGAACCGCATCAGCGTGATCCCGAGTTCACGGAAAAGGATGACGCCCGTCACCCACCACGGCAGATCGCCGAGCGCGGAGAGACAGATCAGCGCCGCTCCCATGATCGCCTTGTCCGCTATCGGATCGGCGATCTTCCCGAAGTCGGTGACCAGGTTGTACGCCCGCGCCAGATGTCCGTCGAAGACATCCGTGATCATGGCGACGGCGAAGGCGGCCCAGGCCCAGGCACGCCAGACGGGGTCGAAACCGCCCTCCTGGAGCAGCAGCAGTACGAAGCCGGGGACGAGCACCAGCCGCATCATCGTGAGGATATTGGCGATGTTCCAGAGACTGGCCTGATTGACCGCCGCGGCCCCCAGCTTGCCGCCGGGCGCCTGCTTCGAGCCGTTGCCACCCGGCACCGGTGTCGCGCCGCCGCCCGCCGCGGACGCCGGGACTCCGGTCATCTGGCGGCCTCCTCGCCCGGGATCCCGGAGCCGTCCCCCGGAAGGTCGTGATATTCGGCCACGAGATCCACGCCCTCGGTACCGACCACCTTGGCCTCGACCATGAGTCCGGGGCGCAGGCCCTCGCCAGAGGTGAAGATCACCTGGCCGTCGGTCTCCGGCGCCTGGTGTGCCGCGCGGCCGACCGCCGCCTCCTCGGTCCCGCCCTCGGGGTCGACCGACTCGACGAGCACTTCCAGGGTCTCGCCCAGGCGCTCCTCGGCCCGCTGGGAGGTCAGTTCCTCCGCCAGCCGGGACAGGTGCGCCAGCCGCTCGGCGATCACGTCACCGTCCAGCTTGTCGGCGTAGGTCGCGGCCTCCGTACCGTCCTCGTCCGAGTAACCGAAGACGCCGATGGCGTCGAGCCGCGCCCCGTTGAGGAAGCGCTCCAGCTCGGCGAAGTCCGCCTCGCTCTCACCGGGGAAACCGACGATGAAGTTGGAGCGCACTCCGGCCTGCGGCGCCTTGCCTCTGATGGTCTCCAGCAGCTCCAGGAAGCTGTCGGTGTCCCCGAAGCGGCGCATCGCGCGCAGCACACCGGGAGCGGAGTGCTGGAAGGACAGATCGAAGTACGGCGCGACCTTGGGCGTCGAGGTGAGGACATCGATCAGGCCCGGCCGCATCTCGGCGGGCTGGAGGTAGCTGACCCGCACGCGCTCGATCCCGTCGACGGCCGCCAGCTCCGGCAGCAGCGTCTCCAGCAGCCGGATGTCCCCGAGGTCCTTGCCGTACGAGGTGTTGTTCTCGGAGACGAGCATGACCTCCTTGACGCCCTGCTCGGCCAGCCAGCGCGTCTCGCCCAGTACATCGGAGGGTCGCCGGGAGATGAAGGAGCCGCGGAACGAGGGAATGGCGCAGAAGGAGCACCGCCGGTCGCAGCCGGAGGCGAGCTTCACGGAGGCGACGGGGCTCTGGTCGAGCCGCCGCCGCAGGGGCGCGCGGGGCCCGGAGGCCGGAGCGACTCCTTCGGGAAGGTCCTCGGGGGCCGGCGCCACCTCGGCCCGGGACTGCGCGTGGCCGGGCAGCGCCACCTCCGCGCCCTGACGCTCGACCGGGCTGAGCGGCAGCAGCTTGCGCCGGTCGCGGGGCGTGTGCGAGGCGTGGATGCCCCCGTTGAGGATGGTCTGGAGCCGGTCGGAGATATCGGCGTAGTCGTCGAATCCGAGCACGCCATCGGCCTCGGGAAGGGCTTCCGCCAGCTCCTTGCCGTACCGCTCGGCCATGCAGCCGACGGCCACGACGGCCTGGGTTCTGCCCTGGTCCTTGAGATCGTTGGCTTCCAGCAGGGCGTCGACGGAATCCTTCTTCGCGGCTTCGACGAAGCCACAGGTGTTGACGACGGCGACATCCGCCCCCGAGGCGTCCTCGACGAGCTCCCAGCCGTCCGCTGCCAAGCGGCCTGCGAGCTCCTCCGAGTCCACCTCGTTACGGGCGCAGCCAAGAGTGACAAGGGCGACGGTACGGCGTTCGGGCATGGGCTCAAGACTACTTTGTCCTGGCCCCGCCCCCGCCGTGCAGGGTTGCTCAGCCCGCCTCGGGGTCGCCCTGGGTGTACGAGAGTCGTTCAACCTGGCCCGGCTCGAACTCGTCCTCGACCTTCTTCCCGTTCACGAAGAGCTCGATCGCACCCGCGTTCCCGAGGATCAGATCGATCTGCTCGTCGTCCTGGAAGGTCTTGGAGTCGCCCTTTTTCAGCGTTCCGTCGAACAGCAGCTTGCCGTTGGACGATTTGGCCGAGACCCAGCTCTTGTCGTCTATGGCCGACAGTTTCACCGTGACCTTGTCGAGCGGGGCGGCGGCGATGGCGCTGTCGGACGGCTCGGGTTTGGGGTCGGCCGACTTCGTGGGGCTCGGCTTGGTGCTCTTCCCGGGCTTCGCCCCCTCGGCGACCTGCTTGGTCTTCGCGTCGTCGTCGCCGCTGTCGAACGCCGTGAAGCCGACGAAGCCGACCACCGCGACGATCGCCGCGACCATGGCCGCGGTCCAGTTCGGACGGGGGCGCTCCGGCCGGATCCGTTCGGCCTCGAACAGTGGCGCCGCGGGCGTGGGAACCGGCCGCCCGCCGTGCTCGGAGTCGAACTGCTCGACCAGCGGCACGGGATCGAGCCCGACCGCGCGAGCGATCATGCGGATGTGCCCGCGGGCGTAGACATCGCCGCCGCAGCGCGAGAAATCGTCCTCCTCGATGGCGTGCACGATGGGGATGCGCACCCGCGTGGAGCCACTGACCTCGTCGACGGTCAGATCCGCGGCGATACGGGCCCGCAGCAGCACCTGGCCGATCGAAGGCCGTTCCACCGCGGGGGAGTTGGTGTCGGAATCGGCGCCGTCGGGGACGTGGTCCTCGACCTGGCCGTCGTTTTGATCGTCGGAAGCGTTGCCGTCAGGGGAATCTGGGGACTTGCCGTCGGGGGATTTGCCGATGGACACGGGGGCGCCTTTCGAGCGTGTAGCCACCTGCTGGACGTTCAGTCTATGGGTGGTACGAAAGGGTGGGGCAACCGGGCGGACGCGCTTTGTACGCCATCAGAATGGCCGGACGGCGCAGTGGAGGAACACGACGCTCTTCCTCTCTCCAACTTGACGTACGCGCACGGGAAACGGTTGCCCTCGGATTGCCTCGGGATTCCGATTCCCTACGCGGGAGACTCCCCGCGGATCACCGCGAGCACTCCATCGAGTTCGTCGGCCTTGACCAGGACGTCGCGGGCCTTGGAGCCTTCGCTCGGGCCGACGATGTTCCTCGATTCCATGAGGTCCATCAGCCGGCCGGCCTTGGCGAAGCCGACCCGCAGCTTCCGTTGAAGCATCGAGGTCGAACCGAATTGTGTGGAGACCACCAGTTCGGCCGCCTGGCAGAGAAGGTCGAGATCGTCGCCGATGTCCTCGTCGATCTCTTTCTTCTTCGCCGTGCCGACCACGACATCGTCCCGGAAGACCGGTGCCATCTGATCCTTGCAGTGCTGGACGATCGCCGCGACCTCGTCCTCGGTGACGAAGGCGCCCTGCATACGGGTCGGCTTGTTCGCTCCCATCGGAAGGAAGAGGCCGTCGCCCTTGCCGATCAGCTTCTCCGCGCCCGGCTGATCGAGGATGACCCGGCTGTCCGCCAGGGAGGATGTCGCGAACGCCAGCCGCGAGGGCACGTTCGCCTTGATCAGACCGGTCACGACATCGACCGACGGACGCTGAGTGGCCAGCACCAGATGGATTCCGGCGGCACGGGCCAACTGGGTGATGCGGACGATCGAGTCCTCGACGTCACGCGGCGCGACCATCATCAGGTCCGCCAGCTCGTCCACGATCACCAGCAGATACGGATACGGCGACAGCTCACGCTCGCTGCCCTCCGGAGCCGTGGCCTTGCCGTCGCGCACGGCCTTGTTGAAATCATCGATATGGCGGTACCCGTATGCCGCGAGGTCGTCGTAACGCAGGTCCATCTCCCGTACGACCCACTGAAGCGCCTCGGCCGCGCGCTTGGGGTTGGTGATGATCGGCGTGATCAGATGCGGGATGCCCTCGTACGCGGTCAGCTCGACGCGCTTGGGGTCGACAAGGACCATCCGGACGTCCTCCGGGGTCGCCCGGACCATCACCGACGTGATGAGGCAATTGATGCAGGACGACTTACCGGAGCCGGTCGCGCCCGCGACCAGTACGTGCGGCATCTTCGCGAGGTTGGCCATCACATAGCCGCCCTCGACGTCCTTGCCGAGCGCGACCAGCATCGGATGGTCGTCCTCGGCCGCGTCCGCGAGCCGCAGTACGTCACCGAGGTTGACCATCTCCCGGTCGGTGTTCGGGATCTCGATGCCGACCGCGGACTTGCCGGGGATCGGCGAGATGATCCGTACGTCGGGGCTGGCGACGGCGTAGGCGATGTTCTTGGTGAGGGCGGTGATCCGCTCGACCTTCACGGCGGGGCCCAGTTCCACCTCGTATCGCGTGACCGTCGGGCCCCGGGTGAAGCCGGTGACGGCCGCGTCGACCTTGAACTCCTTGAAGACATTGGTGAGCGAGGCGACGACGGCGTCATTGGCGGCGCTGCGCGTCTTGCCCGGACCGCCGCGCTCCAGCAGATCGAGCGAGGGCAGCGAGTAGGTGATGTCCCCGCGGAGCTGGAGCTGTTCGGCGCGCGGCGGCAGCGGCTTGTCCCGCGCGGGCGGGGCCTTGGTCAGATCCGCGACACCGGCCGCGCCGGCGGGCGCCCGCTCGGCCTCGCGCGCCGTCGGCAGGGGTACAGAGGGCTCCGCCGCGTCCTCGACCGGCTGCTCTTCGAGGGGCGCCTGCCGCTCTTCTGGCCAGGGCGCCGGCTTCCGTCCGCGGTCCACGGAGACGCTCTGGGTGAGGTCCGCGACGATCGGCGAGGGCGGCATTCCGTTGAGGACGGCACCGTCCAGCGCGGCCGCGGCGGCCGCGGCCACATCCACGGCGTCCATGGGGCGGTCCATGGACGGCTGCACGGAGGCCCTGCGCGGCCGGCGCCGCTTGGAGAGCGCCTCCACCTCGGCCCGGTCGGGGTCGTACTCCGCGGGGCCCCCGCCCCGGCGCGTGGCCGGACGCCGCCCGCCGGAGGGCAGCGCCTCGCGCCACTGCTCGTCGTACCGCTCGTCGTCGTCGAACCGCTCGTCGTCGAACCGCTCAGGCTCGGGGTCGGGCTGGATGATCCCGAGCTTGGTGCCGAGCAGCCGCAGCCGCTGCGGGATGGCGGCGACGGGGGTGGCGGTGACGACCAGCAGGCCGAAGAGCGTGAGCAGCAGCAGCAGCGGTACGGCGAGGACTTCGCCCGTGGTGAAGATCAGCGGTGTGGCGGCGGCCCAGCCGATCAGTCCGCCGGCGTCCTGTATGGCTTCCGTGCCCTCGCCGCGCCCCGGGGCCCCGCAGGCGACATGGACCAGCCCGAGCACGCCGATCACGAGCGCCGAGAGGCCGATGACGATCCGTCCGTTGGCCTCGGGCTTCTCGGGGTAGAGGATCAGCCGGACGGCGATGGCGCCGAGCAGTATCGGCACCAGCAGATCGAGCCGCCCGAAGGCTCCGGTGATGAGCATCTCGACGAGGTCGCCCACCGGCCCGCGCAGATTCGACCAGGTGCCCGCCGCGACGATGAGGGCGAGGCCGAGCAGCAACAGGGCCAGCCCGTCCTTGCGATGGGCCGGGTCGAGCCCCTTCGCTCCACGCCCTATGCCGCGGAACATCGCGCCGACGCCGTGCGCCGTTCCGAGCCAGACGGCGCGGACGAGCCGGTACACACCACCGGTGGGGCTCGGTGCGGGTTTGGGTACCGGCTTGGCGGCAGCCTTTTTCGCGGGAGCCTTCTTGACCGGTGCCTTCTTGGGCGCGGTCTTCTTCGCCGCGGTCTTCTTGGCGGGCGCCTTCGCGGCACCGGTCGTACGGCCGGCCCGCGGCTTTGCGGTGCCCGCCGTGCCCTGGGAACCCTTGCCGGACGTACGTGAGGCCATGATGGTGAGGTTACCGGTGTGAACGGCCGGGGACACGTGTGCCCACCGCTTCACCCGTTCGTGTCGCCCACAACTCGGCAGGAAACTGACGCGGCTTCATCGGTCGCCGGGTTCCGCCACCCCTTCGGACACGGCGCTCGATTCGGACCGGTTCAGATCGATTCGGTCAACACGGTTCGGCCGGTTCGCCCCGTTCGATCGATTCGGTCAGTTCGGCCAGTTCGGCCAGTTCGGTCGATGTAGGTCGATGAGGTCAGCTCGGCGAGGGAAGTGGCGGCGAACCACTGCCCGTCCCCGGCTCCAGCGCGTCGAGCGCCCGCCGCAGACCGGTGAGTTTGCGCTCCAGATGGGCGGCGGTGGCCACGGCGGAGGCGTCCGTCGAATCGTCGTCCAGCTGTTTGGAGAGCGCCTCGGCCTGCTCCTCAACTGCCGCGAGCCGCGCGGAGAGTTCGGCGAGCAGCCCGGCCGGCTCCCTGACCTCGCCCGCCCCGGCCAGCTGGAGTCTGAGCAGCTCGGCCTGCTCCTTGAGCTGGCAGTTCTTCATATACAGCTCGACGAAGACCGAGACCTTGGCGCGCAGCACCCAGGGGTCGAACGGCTTCGAGATGTAGTCCACCGCACCCGCCGCGTATCCCCGGAAGGTGTGATGCGGGCCATGATTGATGGCCGTCAGGAAGATGATCGGGATATCGCGCGTACGCTCCCGCCGCTTGATGTGCGCGGCGGTCTCGAATCCATCCATCCCCGGCATCTGGACATCCAGCAGAATGACCGCGAAGTCGTCCGTCAGCAGCGCTTTGAGCGCTTCCTCCCCTGACGATGCCCGCACCAGCGTCTGATCGAGCGCGGAGAGGATCGCCTCCAGCGCCAGCAGATTCTCCGGCCGGTCATCGACCAGGAGGATCTTGGCCTTCTGCACCATGGCCGCCCGCCCTCCTCGCCCCGGCATGGGGCGCCCCCTGCTCGCGGAGCTCGGCGAAACACCGGGCGCCGCCCCAGGGGACGGCTCCCTTACGCCGTCCGTCCTTGTGCCGGTCATCGTAGCCGCACCCCGCCTGTCGCCACACCCTGTCACCGTTATGTCACTGTGCCCGAAGCGGAAACGCGGCGCGGGACCAGAAGGTTCCCCGAATTACGGCGCCTCACACGCCATCGGGCATATTCCGTCAGCACATCACACCGATTCGGGCACCCACCGATCACTTGTCGCGCATCCACTGCTCCATCACCGACAGCAGATGATCGGGGTCGACCGGTTTGGTGACATAGTCGGACGCACCGGAGTCAATGGCCTTCTCCCGGTCGCCCTTCATCGCCTTCGCGGTGAGCGCGATGATCGGCAGCCCGGCGAACTGCGGCATCCTGCGGATCGCCGTCGTGGTCGCGTAACCGTCCATCTCCGGCATCATGATGTCCATCAGAACGACTGTCACATCGTCGTGCTGCTCCAGGACTTCGATGCCCTCGCGGCCGTTCTCCGCGTACAGCACCGACAGTCCGTGCTGCTCCAGCACGCTGGTGAGGGCGAAGACATTGCGGATGTCGTCATCGACGATCAGCACCTTCTCATTGTCGAACGAGAACGTACGGCTCTCCCGCGGCGCCTCCTGACGGCCCGCGGTGGCCACACCCGAGCCCCAGGACTCCGAAGCGCGCGGCCCGTCCGCGGGGCCGTCAGAGGTGCCCGGAGCCACGCCCTGCGGCTGGGAGCCACGCTCCCCGGCGCCCGCGCTCTTGCGCCGACGCCGGAACAGGGCAGCGGGACCGGGCAGTTCCGCGGGCGCCGAGGCCCCCTCCAGCCGCCCCTGCGCCTGTCCCGCCCCCTCCGCGGCGCCGTCGTCCGTCTGACGCGCCTGCGGATGGAGACCCGCCGAGGTCAGCTGCTGCATCCCCGCGGGCGTCAGCTGCGGATAGCCCTGCGGGGGCAGCTCGCTGGGGTGGAGGGGCAGATAGAGCGTGAACGTCGAGCCGCGCCCCGGCTCGCTCGCGGCGTGGATCTCACCGCCGAGCAGCCGGGCGATCTCCCGGCTGATGGACAGTCCGAGACCGGTGCCGCCGTACTTCCGGCTGGTCGTACCGTCCGCCTGCTTGAACGCCTCGAAGATGACACGCATTTTGCTCGCCGCGATCCCGATCCCGGTGTCGGTGACGGAGAACGCGATCAGATCGCCGTCCGCGTCCCGCAGCGAACCCGCTTCGAGCAGCTGCTCCCTGATGGCGTCCGGCACATCCGTACCGGCCGGCCGGATCACCAGCTCCACGGCGCCGCTGTCGGTGAACTTCACCGCGTTGGAGAGCAGATTGCGCAGCACCTGGAGCAGCCGCTGTTCGTCCGTGTGCAGCGTCGCGGGCAGCTCGGGCGAGACCCGTACGGAGAAGTCGAGCCCCTTCTCCGCCGTGAGCGGCCGGAAGGTCGCCTCCACATAGTCGACGAGCTGGACCAGTGCGATACGGGTCGGGCTGACGTCCATCTTGCCCGCCTCGACCTTCGAGAGATCGAGGATGTCGTTGATCAGCTGGAGCAGATCCGAGCCCGCGCCATGGATGGTCTCCGCGAACTCCACCTGCTTCGGCGAGAGGTTCGACTCGGCGTTGTCGGCGAGCAGCTTGGCGAGGATGAGCAGCGAGTTGAGGGGCGTACGCAGCTCGTGCGACATGTTCGCGAGGAACTCCGACTTGTAGCGCATCGAGACGGCGAGCTGCTCGGCCCGCTCCTCAAGCACCTGCCTGGCCTCTTCGATCTCGGTGTTCTTCACCTCGATGTCACGGTTCTGCTGCGCCAGCAGTTCGGCCTTCTCCTCCAGCTCCGCGTTGGACTCCTGGAGGGCCTTCTGCCGGTTCTCCAGCTCCGCGGAGCGCTCCCGCAGCTGCTCGGTCAGCTCCTGCGACTGCTTCAGCAAAACCTCCGTCTTGGAGTTGACGCTGATGGTGTTGACGCTCGTCGCGATCATCTCGGCGATCTGGTTGAGGAAGTCCCGCTGGATATGGGTGAACGGCTGGAACGACGCCAGCTCGATCACACCGAGGACCTTCCCCTCGAAGAGCACCGGCAGCACGATCACATGCGCGGGCGAGGCCTCCCCGAGACCCGATGAGATCTTCAGATAGCCCGGCGGCACATTGACCTGGATGGTGCGCTTCTCCTCGGCGGCCGTCCCGATGAGCGTCTCCCCCGGTCGGAAGGATGTCGGCATCGATCCCGCCGAGTAGCCGTAACTGCCGCGCATGCACAGCTCGTACGAGGCGTCCTTGCCGGTGTCCGTACCGACCTGCGGCACCGTGCCGGTCTGCATCGCCAGGAAGAACGCGCCGTGCTGCGCCGAGACCACCGGGGTCAGCTCGCTCATGATCAGCGAGGCCACGTCGTCGAGATCGCGGCGGCCCTGCATCAGGCCGGAGATACGGGCGAGATTGCCCTTGAGCCAGTCCTGTTCCTCATTCGCGAGGGTCGTGTCACGGAGATTGGCGATCATCGTATTGATGTTGTCCTGGAGGACCTGGATCTCGCCCGCCGCGTCGACATCGATCTTGAGGTTGAGATCGCCGCGGGTCACCGCGGTGGCGACGGCGGCGATCGCCCGCACCTGTCGGGTCAGGTTGCCGGCCATCTCGTTCACCGATTCGGTGAGGTCGCGCCAGGTGCCGTCGACGTCCCGCACCCGGGCCTGGCCGCCCAGCTGCCCGTCCGTACCCACCTCGCGGGCCACTCGGGTCACCTGATCGGCGAACGAAGAGAGCTGGTCGACCATCGTGTTGATGGTGTTCTTCAACTCCAGGATCTCACCGCGGGCATCGATGTCGATCTTCTTGGTGAGATCGCCCTTGGCGATGGCGGTGGTGACCGTCGCGATCTGGCGCACCTGGCCGGTCAGATTGGACGCCATCGAGTTCACGGACTCGGTGAGGTCCTTCCACGTACCGGAGACGCCCGGAACCCTGGCCTGGCCGCCCAGTTCGCCCTCGGTGCCCACCTCACGGGCGACGCGCGTGACCTCGTCCGCGAAGGAGGACAACGTCGTCACCATCGTGTTGACGGTGTCGGCGAGTTCGGCGACCTCGCCGCGCGCCTCGACCGTCACCTTCTTCGTCAGATCACCATTGGCGACCGCGGCGGAGACCCGCGAGATATTGCGCACCTGACTGGTGAGGTTGTTGGCCATGGTGTTGACGTTGTCGCTGAGGTCCTTCCAGATTCCGGTGACACCCCGGACCCTGGCCTGCCCGCCGAGGATGCCTTCCGTACCCACCTCACGGGCGACACGGGTCACTTCGTCGGCGAAGTTCAGCAGCTGGTCGACCATCGTGTTGACGGTCGTGACCAGATCGAGGATCTCGCCCCTGGCATCGACGGTGATCTTCTTCGACAGATCGCCCTTGGCGACCGCCGTGGTGACCTCCGCGATATTGCGGACCTGCGACGTCAGGTTGTTCGCCATGAAGTTGACGGACTGGGTGAGGTCCTTCCAGGTGCCGGAGACGCCCTGGACCTCGGCCTGGCCGCCGAGCATGCCCTCGGTGCCCACTTCACGGGCGACCCTGGTGACCTGCTCGGCGAAGTTGGACAGCTGGTCCACCATCGTGTTGAGGGTGTTCTTCAGCTCCAGGATCTCGCCGCGCGCGTCCACGTCGATCTTCTGGGACAGGTCGCCGCGCGCCACCGCCGTGGCGACGCCGGCGATATTCCTGACCTGTGCCGTGAGGTTCCCGGCCATGCCGTTCACGGAGTCGGTCAGATCCCGCCAGACACCCGCGACGCCGGGCACCTGTGCCTGACCGCCCAGCCGGCCGTCCGTACCGACCTCACGCGCGACCCTGGTCACCTGGTCCGCGAAGGCCGAGAGCTGGTCGACCATGGTGTTGATCGTGTTCTTCAGCTCCAGGATCTCGCCCCGGGCGTCCACATCGATCTTCTGCGACAGATCACCGCGCGCCACGGCCGTGGTCACCTGCGCGATCTGGCGCACCTGATCGGTGAGATTCCCGGCCATGAAGTTGACGGAGTCGGTGAGCTCCTTCCACGTACCGCTGACGCCGTCCACCCGCGCCTGGCCACCGAGGCGGCCCTCCGTGCCCACGTCCCGCGCCATGACCGTGACCTGGTCGGCGAACGAGGACAGCTGCGCCACCATCGTGTTGACGGTGTTCTTCAGCTCCAGCATCTCGCCGGCCACATCGACGGTGACCTTCTGGGTCAGATCGCCATTGGCGACCGCCGTGGTCACCTGCGCGATGTCCCGCACCTGGCCGGTCAGGTTACGGAAGGCCGTGTTCACCGAATCGGTGAGGTCCTTCCACGTCCCGGCCGCGCCCGGCACCTCGGCCTGCCCGCCGAGCCGGCCCTCGACGCCGACCTCCCGGGCGACCCGGGTGACCTCGGAACCGAACGACTGCAACTGGCCCACCATGGTGTTGACGGTGTTCTTCAGCTCCAGCATCTCGCCCGCGACATCGACGGTGACCTTCTGCGACAGATCGCCGTTCGCGACCGCCGTGGTCACCTGCGCGATGTCCCGCACCTGAGAGGTCAGATTGCGGAAGACGCTGTTGACCGAGTCCGTCAGGTCCTTCCAGGTCCCCGCCGCCCCGGGGACCTGTGCCTGGCCGCCGAGCAGCCCCTTGGCGCCGACCTCGCTCGCCACTCGGGTCACTTCGTCCGCGAAGGTACGCAGCGTCTCCGTCATCTGGTTGATCGTCTCGGCGAGCTGAGCCACCTCACCGCGCGCGCTCACCGTGACCTTCTGCGACAGATCGCCACTGGCGACGGCCGTGGTGACCTCCGCGATACCGCGCACCTGGTTGGTCAGGTTGCCGGCCATCGTGTTCACCGAATCGGTGAGGTCCTTCCACACCCCGGCCACCCCGGGCACGGTCGCCTGACCGCCCAGCTCGCCCTCCGTACCCACTTCCCTGGCCACGCGCGTGACCTCGGAGGAGAAGGACGACAACTGGTCGACCATGGTGTTGACGGTGTTCTTCAGCTGGAGCATCTCGCCGGCCACATGAACCGTGACCTTGCGCGACAGATCACCCTTGGCGACCGCCGTCGTAACGAGAGCAATGTCACGTACCTGAGCGGTCAATCGATACGCCATCGTGTTGACCGAATCCGTGAGATCCTTCCACGATCCGGACATACCTCGCACTTTGGCCTGGCCGCCGAGCTTGCCCTCGGTACCGACCTCCAGCGCCACCCGCGTCACCTCATCGGTGAACGCCGAGAGCTGGTCGACCAGATTGTTGACCGTACGGGCCACCTTCAGGAACTCGCCGCGCAACGGCCGCTCCGCGCCCTCGGAAGAGTGCGAGCGCAGCTCCATGCGCTGCTCCAGATCGCCGTCGGTGACCGCGGAGAGGACCCGGCCCACCTCGGAGACGGGCCGCGCCAGATCGTCCACCAGCGCGTTCGACGCGTCGATCGCGGCAGCCCAGGAGCCCTCGCAGGCCCCGGTCTCCAGCCGCTCCGTGAGCTTTCCCTCACGCCCGACCATGCGCCGTACGCGAGCCAGCTCGCCTGTGAGATGGAGATTACGGTCGGCGACCTCATTGAAGACGGCGGCGATCTCCGCCATCACATCGTCACCGGAGACGGTCAGGCGCTTACGGAAGTTGCCGTCCCGCATCGCCACCAAGGCCGCCAGGAGTCTGTTCAGCTCCGCCGCGTCCACCTCGATGGTCCCACTGCTCCGGGACCGTCCGCCTTTCGCGCGCGTGCCATTGCCACGCGCCGCCGTGCCAGACTCCACCGTGTCCCTCCCGCAGGGGTTGACCGTACTGCCCGAGCTGTCTCCGAAAGCCTGCCCAGTGTTTCACCATGCCCGAACCAGGCCATAACAGTTCGGCAGCTTCGCATAGCGTCCCCGCCCCCGCAGGGTGGAAACAGCGGCGACCGGCATCCGCTCGGACAGCGAAGGTAAGTAACCTGGCATCCGGCTGTCCAACCGCCCCGGTCCGCCCGGCAGGGGCGGTGTGGCGAAGGTACTACCACCGGGCACAAGGAGGTGCGGGGCCGATCATGGCGAAGCCGGGCGTCGAAACGCGTACGAGGAGTTCTGTGATCACCGCGCGGGCGGCTGCCAGCTTCGACCCTGTCGGGCGGTCCGTCGCGACGGCCCGCGCCTTCGTCCGCGACACGCTCCAGGGATGGGGTTACTCCGATGTCGTCGATGACGCCGTCGTCCTCACCAGTGAACTCGTCACCAATGCGGTGATCCACGCCGGCACCTCCGCCGATGTGCTCTGCCTCCGTACGGAAGACGGCGTCCGGGTCGAAGTGGCCGACCGCTACCCCGAACGCGAGGTCCCCATCCAGGGCACCGGCCAGTCGTTCGGCAGCCCGGACCGCGAGAACGGCCGGGGGCTGCTGCTCTGCGCCGCCCTCGCCTCACGCTGGGGTGTCGAGTACTCCCCGACGTACAAGCAGGTGTGGTTCCAGCTCGACCTGCCCCAGCGCCAGGTGGGCACCCGCACGGCCGGCCCCGTCCTCCCCACCAGCCTGCTCCCCGTCGCCGACGAACGCGTACGGGTGGCCGTCGTCCAGATCGACCGCGGCGGCACCGTCGTCAACTGGAACGAGGACGCGGAGCACCTGTTCGGGTACGCCGCCGAACAAGTAACCGGCAAGCCCCTCAACGACATCGCCGCCTGGCCGCACACACCCGGCATCGGCACGGGCATCGTCGAGGCACTCCAACTCTCCCGCTGGGAGGGCAGTTACGGCATCCGTGGCGCCGACGGCCGGGTCATCCCCGTCTACGCCTCCCACCTCCGGGTGCGCGACACACGCGGCGAGCCGTCCACGGTCTGCCTCCTCGTACGCGACGACGAACGCGCCGTCATCCAGACCCCGTTGCGCGCTCCCGTGACCGACATCGGCTCGGAGAGCCGGAGCGCGGACCCCTTCGAGGTCTTCATCGGCTCCCCCGCCCCCGACGATCTCGACGGACTCCTCCAGCGCACGGTGGAGCGCGCCCGCGACATGCTCGACGGCGACTCGGCGTTCCTGCTCCTCGCCACGGACGACGAGACGGAGTTGGAGGTACGGGCCTCCACCGGCCTCCCCTCCGCCCGCCAGCGCTTCGCCCGCGTCCCTGTGGAGGCCGGCACGGGCCGTTACGGCTCCGCCCGCATGCCCGCCGTCCACGACGACCTCACGGCGGTCCCCGGGGCCGTCCCGCTGCTCAACGACACCGGCATGCGTTCGGTCGTGACCGTCCCGCTCAAGGTCGAGGGCAGACTCACCGGCTCCCTGGGCGTCGCCGCCGAAGGAGCGGCCCGCTACTCCAACGAGGAGGCGCTGCGCCTCCAGTTCGCCGCGGACCGCATCGCCCTGGCCGTCGAATCGGCCCGCCTCGGCGAACTCGAACGCCTGCGCCGCGGCTCACTCTCCTTCCTTGTCGAGGCCTCGGATCTGCTCGCGGGCACGCTGGACCGCGATCAGACGCTGGCCCTGATGGCACAGATGACCGTCCCCACCCTGGCCACCTGGTGCGCCGTCTATACGATCGCCGACCAGTCCTCGGACCCGTACCTCTCCTATGTGCTGCACGAGGACGAGGACCGCATCGACGGCCTCAAGGCCCTGCTCTCCAAGATCGACCCACCCGATCCGGTCCCCACGCCGGGCGCCCGTATCTGGACCGCCCCGGCGGACGCGGCACATCAGGCCGCCCTGCGCACCTCCATGCGGCAGTTGGGAAGAGGTTCGAGCCCGGTCTCCTCCGGCATCGGCACAACGCTGGCTACGGCGGCGGCGGTCGGCGGCGAGACCGTCGTGCTGCCGCTGGTCGCCCGTAACCGTGTCATCGGCATGCTGACCCTCGGCAAGCCCTCGGACGACCATTTCCGCCAGGAGATTCTGGAACTCGCCGAAGACCTCTCCCGCCGAGCGGCGCTCGCCCTCGACAACGCCCGTCTCTACTCGGAACGTACGGCCATCAGCCAGGCCCTCCAGCGCAGCCTGCTGCCGCCGGGACTCCCCCAGGTACCCGGCGTCGAGGTGGAGGTCATCTACCGCGCGGCGGGCGAAGGCAACGAGGTGGGCGGCGACTTCTACGACCTGTTCCCGATCCGGGACGGCGCCTATGGCTTCGCCATCGGAGACGTCTGCGGTACGGGCCCGGAGGCCGCGGCCGTCACCGGCCTGGCCCGGCACGCCCTGCGCCTGCTGGCCCGCGAGGGCTTCGGCGGCCCGGCCGTCCTGGAGCGACTGAACGCGGCGATCCTCGACGAGGGCGCCCGCAGCCGCTTCCTCACGCTGCTGTACGGCGAGTTGTGGCCCCAGGAGGACGGCAGCGCGGTCCTCAAGGTGGTATGCGCCGGCCATCCACTCCCTCTGCGCCTGCGCCAGGACGGCACGGTAGAACCGGCCGCGGAACCGCAGCCGCTGCTGGGCGTCATGGAGGACCTGGAGCTGTACGAACAGGTGGTCACTCTCGACCCGGGAGACGTCCTTCTCTGTGTCACCGACGGCGTCACGGAACGCCGAGAGGGCACCCGCATGCTGGGCGACGACGGCCTGACCGATGTGCTGACGACCTGTACGGGCCTGACGGCCGGTGCGGTCGCCTCCCGCGTACTGCGCGCGGTGGAGCGCTTCGCCGCCGAGCCGGCCTCCGACGACATGGCCATCCTGGCGATGCGCGTCCCCGAGCCCCACAATTCCTGACACAGAACACGAAAGGCCCCCGCCGAGTGGCGGGGGCCTTTCGCTTACTTGAGCCCCAATACGGAATCGAACCGTAGACCTTCTCCTTACCATGGAGACGCTCTACCGACTGAGCTATTGGGGCGGGGCAACGAGATAAAGCATACACGATGATCAGACCTGCCCAGCACCATCCCGAAGGGAAACGGGGGTGGAACACAGGAAATGCGGAAGGGGAACGCAAGAATGCCCCGCACCAGAGGTGCGGGGCATTCCCACAATAATTGTTCGGCGGCGTCCTACTCTCCCACAGGGTCCCCCCTGCAGTACCATCGGCGCTGTGAGGCTTAGCTTCCGGGTTCGGAATGTAACCGGGCGTTTCCCTCACGCTATAACCACCGAAACACTATGAAGATACCAACCAGCCGGAAAACCACACGACTGTTCGTTACTTCAGAACTAACACAGTGGACGCGAGCAACTGAGGACAAGCCCTCGGCCTATTAGTACCGGTCAACTCCACCAGTCACCTGGCTTCCATATCCGGCCTATCAACCCAGTCGTCTACTGGGAGCCTTAACCCCTCAAGGAGGTGGGAGTCCTCATCTCGAAGCAGGCTTCCCGCTTAGATGCTTTCAGCGGTTATCCTTTCCGAACGTAGCCAACCAGCCATGCCCTTGGCAGAACAACTGGCACACCAGAGGTTCGTCCGTCCCGGTCCTCTCGTACTAGGGACAGCCCTTCTCAAGACTCCTACGCGCACAGCGGATAGGGACCGAA